>NZ_CP102409.1:2325000-2645000 GCF_024628725.1 Ruegeria sp. YS9 | reverse complement strand
CCCTGCGCGGCAAGCACCGGAAGCAAAGGCACCCGCAAAATCTGATCGGCAGCCAATGAACGTGGCATTGTCAGCTCAGCGCGTTTTTGAATTCCAGAAAACGGGCGTCGGTCATAACCCGCGCCATCATGGCATCGCGCAAGGCACCTACCGTTTTATAGGGGCGCATGACGACCTCGAAAACCTGAATCAACCCGTCGTCATTCAACGTAATCAGATCGACACCGATACCATCCAGATCACCGACTTTGCATTGAAATTCCAATGCCCAGTCTTTCCCGCCGCCCATGATGCGCCGATACCGAAAATCTGAAAACACCTGCCCGACATGCCCCAGAACGGCCGCGACCGGAGCGCGCCCTGTCCAGGTGCTGTAGTAGGTTGGTGGCAGGAACTGCACATCTTCGGCCAAGAGTTCGTGGATCAAGGCCTCATCGCCCTTCGCGACAACCTCTTGCATGCGTTCTATTGTCGGGTGCATGGCATCTCCTCCGCTTTTTTGGGGAGAAGGTCACCGAACATGGGCGGGCATGCAAGGACGACGTTGCGGGAGGTCACGAGCTGGGATAGGCACCCCTGCATGAGCGAAACCTATGATCCCCCTCAAACCCCGCTGGATGTGTTGCATGAAGACGCACAGCTGATCGTGGTGAACAAGCCTCCCGGCCTGCTTTCCGTTCCGGGGCGGGGGGCGCATCTGTCCGATTGTCTATTGACCCGGGTGCAGGATGCATTTCCACAAGCCCTGCTGGTGCACCGGTTGGACCGGGACACGTCCGGTGTCATGGTCTTTGCCCAAACGCCGCACGCGCAGCGCAACCTGAGCATGCAATTCGAGCAGCGTCAGACCCGCAAAACTTATATCGCCCGTGTCTGGGGGCAGTTGGAACCCAAGACCGGTACCGTTGATCTGCCTCTGATCGTGGACTGGCCCAACCGGCCCAGACAGATGGTTTGTCATGCGACGGGCAAACCTGCCGTGACGGACTGGCGTGTCGTGAAGACCGAAGGCGATACGACGCGTGTGCGTCTGTTTCCCAAAACGGGCCGGTCTCATCAGCTTCGCGTTCATATGCAGGCTCTGGGCCACCCGATCCTGGGCGATCCATTCTATGCAACAGGTGATGCGCTGGGCTTCCTCAGATTGATGCTGCATTCAGAGGAACTGCGTCTGAAACACCCGGAAGGCGGGGTTTCGATGAAGTTCCGGGCCCGGCCCGAGTTCTGATCTCAGGCCGTGCTGGTCCAGAGCATCTTCAGATTTCCCAGCGAAAAACGTCTTGATCGTTTCTTTGAAACGGGCTGCTTGCACTGCCGGGCCATGGCGATTTCGCGCTCGATCTCGAAGGCGCGCAGGGTGTGGTCCTGAGACCATTGCCCCAGCCTGAGTGTCATCATGACATGGGTGTCGAGATATGGCATTTTTCGTGCTCCTTTTCGTGATGCCATTCCAATTTGACCCATCTCTCCTGACACCCTCTTGTCAGTGGGGTGTGCTAGGGTGTCAGCATGGTGACAGGAGGATGCAATGCGCCGTTCGACCCGATTGTTTGAAATCATCCAGATCCTGCGGGCTGCGGGCGCTCCGGTCACGGCAGAGGCACTGGCCGCAAGGTTGGAGGTGTCCGTGCGCACGGTTTATCGGGATATTGCCGAGTTGCAGGCGCAACGGACGCCCATCGAAGGTGAGGCGGGCGTTGGTTACATTATGCGGCGCGGTTACGACTTGCCGCCGCTCAATTTCGACGCAGAGGAAGTCGAGGCTTTGTGGGTTGGACTGTCCATGTTGGCGCGCACCGGTGACAGCCATCTTCAGCGGGCCGCCAGCCGGATATGTCAGAAGATCGATGCGCTGCACTGCCCTGCTGACTGGTTGCAGGTTGCCCCATGGGGTGCCCCGGCGGACGATCCGGAAAAGGGTTGTGTTGCGATTGCACATTACCGCGAAGCCATTCGGGCAGAACGGAAAATCCGTATCACCTATGAAGATGGTGAAGGCGAACGCACGGTCCGGGTCGTGCGCCCTGTGGCGCTGATCTATCACATCGAATGCACGATGCTGGCAGGCTGGTGCGAACTGCGCAACGGGTTTCGCCATTTCCGCACCGACCGTATCTGGTCCAGCGAATGCACGGAGGAAAGCTTTTCAGGACAGAGCAGGTCGTTGCGCGACCTCTGGCAGGAACAGCAGAATGCAGAAGCGTTCGTTGAAACGGTTTGAATACGCGTTTGGCGGGTATTCGCCGATCTCACCGCATTGTTGCTTGAGCCGCCAAGCCTGCACAGTGATATACTGAGGAAAACGAAGCATGCCCGAATAACGGGTGCTGGAGCAGAAGGTGATATCATGACGATTTCCAAGTTTTTTGTGGCCACGGGCTTGTGTTCAGCCCTTGTGTTGGCGGCTTGTACCGATCCGGGCACGCTGACAGTACAAAACGACCCGAACCAGAACGCCAAACAAGGCGCCGTATTGGGTGGTCTGGTTGGCGCTGGTATCGGGGCGATTGCCAATAACTCGAACCCCGGTCTGGGTGCGCTGGCCGGTGCCGCAATCGGTGCTGCCGGGGGCGGAGTGATCGGCAATCAACTGGACAAGCAGGCTGCGGAGCTGCGTCAACAGCTGGCAAATGACGGAATTACGATCGTCAACGCAGGCGATCGCCTGATTGTGACGGTCCCGAATGACATCACCTTTGACACCGACAGTTCGACCGTACGCCCGGCGCTGCGGTCTGATCTGGTGAAAGTGGGCCAGAACCTGGTCAACTACCCGAATTCGAACGTGCAGATCATCGGTCACACCGACAGCGACGGAGACGCAACCTATAACCAAGGCCTGTCAGAACGCCGCGCGAACGCAGTGGCCGATATCCTTCAGGCCAATGGTGTCAGCTACAACCGCATTCGCACGATCGGGCAAGGTGAAAACAACCCTGTCGCGTCCAACCTGACGCCCGAAGGAAAATCGCAAAACCGGCGTGTCGAGATTGTCGTGGTGCCCAGCGGAAACGCGTAACCCCTGCGTATTGTGAACAGCGGGGCCACCCTTTGGGCGGCCCCCTTCGCGCAATGACTGTGCGTCAAATGGGGTTTGGATCAGGGTGAACTCGGTCTAACTTGCGACAAACACAGAAACGGAGCTTTCCCGATGTCACAACCGACCCTTCTTGGCCTGTCCGGGTCCCTGCGCCAGAACGCGACCAACCGTAAGCTTCTGCGCGAGGCGGCTCGGTTGTTCGATCCGGCGAGCTTTGTCGAAGCGGATTTGAACCTGCCCCTCTACGATGGTGATCTGGAAGACGGCGAAGGGATTCCCGAAGTGGTTCAGACGTTGGCCAATCAGATCGCACATGCCGATGCGGTGATCATCTCGACACCTGAGTACAACAAGGGCCCATCGGGTGTTCTGAAGAACGCGCTGGATTGGGTCAGCCGAACGCAAGGCAATCCATGGGCCGACAAACCGGTTGCGGTAATGTCGGCGGCCGCTGGTCGTGCGGGCGGGGAGCGGGCGCAGATGATCCTGCGGGCCTGTATGGTTCCCTTTCAGCCGCGCATCCTGCAAGGGCCCGAAATCCATCTGGCGAACAGTTCGAACGAATTCGACGATCAGGGAAGGCTGCGTTCCGATCGCTATGAAAAGTCATTGCACGATTTGATGCAGAAACTTAGGGCCCAGGCCGGGTTCTGAACGCGGGTCAGGCAAATGACGCAAGAGCGACAGACCGATCTTCTGGATCCGGCCCGCGCGGCCGCATTTCAGGTGGCGCTGGGCGCTGTGCCGACGATCGCCAGTGGTTCGGAATTGCCGCCCTTCTTCCATCAGCTCTATTTCTGGACCCCGCAACCGGCTGCCGCATTGGGCCGGGATGGGCATCCCAAGGTTGGGGGCCTGATCCCGGATATGGGGTTGCCGCGCAGAATGTGGGCCGGGGGGCGGTTGACCTTTCACGCTCCTCTGATCGCAGGGATCACCGCCGAAAAGAAATCGGTTCTTGAAAGCCAAAGCGCCAAGGTGGGGCGGTCCGGCCCGTTGGGCTTTGTCACTTTGCGGCACGAGATCTGGCAGAACGGTCAGTTGCGCGTGACAGAGTGGCAGGATCTCGTCTATCGCGAAGATCCTGCGCCGGATGCTGAAACGCCCCAACCGCCCAGAGCGCACACCGATGAGACCGATTCCCGCGAAGTCGGGTTCGATTCAACCTTGTTGTTTCGATACTCGGCCCTGACCTTCAATGGCCACCGTATTCACTATGATCTGGACTATGCGCGCGATGTGGAAGGATATGGCGGGCTGGTCGTGCACGGGCCGCTTCTGGCGCAGCTTCTGATGTTGTTCGCGGTGGATCTGAGCGGTCCGCTCGCCTCGTTTTCGTTCCGTGCGACTTCACCGTTGATGCATTTCGAAACTGCCCAGTTGTGCCGGAGAGGTGAAAACATGTGGGTGCGCGGCCCTGACGGGCGGCGATGCATGCAGGCTGTCGTACAGTCACAATGAGGCTTCGGGCCGGAACTCATCAGGGATCCTATCCCGATCTTCCAGCATAAGATCGGCCATGACCTCGGCGATTTTGGGGGCCATGCCGAACCCGATTTTGAACCCGCCATTGGCGATGAACTGCCCCTGATGCAGGGGATGCGCGCCCAACATCGGCGCACGGCTTTTGCTGCGAGGGCGCACACCGGCCCAGCGTTCGATCACCTCGGCCCCGTGCAACAGGGGCAGGACGCGCGTGGCGCGGTCTATCACGTCGTTCAGAGCTTCGTCCGTGCTGGTCGGGTCATCGTAGTCCCGTTCCGAGGTCGATCCGACCGCAAGTGTTCCGTCTGCATGTGGGACAATGTGAATCGCGTCGGCGAACAGTTGCGGCACTTCTCCGGCGTCGAAGCGCAACAGGGCTGCCTGCCCTTTGACACCATTTCCGACGGTCTTGCCGTAGGCGTCGTTCAGTTCCTGCAATCCTGCAAGGCCCGTGGCGTGGATGACGTGCCCCTTGTCCTCGGCTTCACTGACAATGTGGACGCCCATGACCTCCAGGGCTGCGACCAGCGCGGCACAGGCCCGCCGGGGGTGCATCCGTGCCGTCAACGTATCCCGGATGACAAAGCCAGTGTGGCTGGGCGGGCACCATGAACCCGCTTGGGCTGTGGTCATGACACGCCATTCCGCGCGGCCTTGCCAAAGCTCATCTGCGGCGCCTGCGCGTTGGCGGGCCAATTCCAGACCACGCGCGTCCGGGATCGGTTGAAGACGACCCAGCCGGCCGTAGCCGGGGGAAACCCCGCCGGTGTCTTCGACCTGCCGCCAGAACGGTTCAGCCATGATCAGGCTGTCGAACTGAAAAGCTTTCTTGGCGTTCCAGTTTTCCGGCACATGCGGGGCCAACGCGCCGACCAGACCTCCGCTGGACCCCGCGCCCGGTCCGAACGGATCGACAACCTGCACGTTTGCGCCGCGTCGCGCACAAATCCAGGCGATGGACAGGCCGAAAATTCCCGCGCCGCGAACCGTCACATCGACCATTGCCAATTCCCTTTTCCTTGTTCAGTGTCGCGCCGCTTAGCTACAGGATTCCCCGATGGCAGACCAGCGCGCCAAATTGACGTGGACCGAAGATCAGATCCCGGTCTCGGACCGCTTCGACGACCCATATTACTCGTTGCAGAACGGGCTGGAAGAGACGCGCCATGTGTTTCTGGCGGGAAATGATTTGCCTGCGCGGTTTGCGCCGGGGTTTCACATTGCCGAGTTGGGTTTCGGCACTGGCCTGAACCTGCTGACGGCCTGGTCAGAATGGGAGGCATCCGGCCAGAAAGGGCCATTGCGCTTTACCAGTTTCGAAGCCTTTCCCATGGCGCCGGAAGACATGCAACGCGCGCTCGGGTCCTTTCCTGAATTGCATCCGTGGAGCAGCCGTTTTCTGGCGCATTGGACAGGACGCACATGTACATTGGAGTCGCTTCAGTTCGAGGTGGTGATCGGCGATGCGCGCAAGACATTGCCGAACTGGGACGCAATGGCAGATGCCTGGTTTCTCGACGGGTTTTCACCGGCCAAGAACCCTGAATTGTGGGGTGCTGGTCTGATGCAGGACGTGGCAAACCACACTGTCACGGGGGGGACGGCGGCCACGTATACGGCCGCGGGCTTTGTGCGCCGGGGGCTTGAAAGTGCCGGTTTCAACGTGACCCGCACGCCCGGCTTTGGCCGCAAGCGGCACATGACACGGGCACGCAAAGCATGACCCAGAAGAACAATGTGGGCGCGGGCATCGCATTGATGGTGGGCGCGACGATTGTCTTTGCTTTGCAGGACGGTATCTCGCGCCATCTGGCCGGAACCTACAACACCTACATGGTGGTCATGATCCGCTATTGGTTCTTTGCAGCTTTCGTCATCGCTCTGGCTGCGCGGGCCCCCGGTGGGCTGAAGGCGGCCACAAAGACAAGTCAGTTGGGTGTGCAGATCGTGCGGGGGGTGCTGCTGGCGGCCGAGATCTGCATCGCGGTGTTCGGCTTTACGGTCCTTGGCCTGATCGACAGTATGGCGGTTTTCATCTGCTATCCTTTGCTTGTCGCCGCGCTGAGCGGGCCGGTGCTGGGTGAAAAGGTCGGATGGCGGCGGTGGGTCGCGATCGGCGTAGGATGCATCGGAGTTCTGATCATTTTGCAACCGGGTGGCGGGGTCTTTAACCCGTGGGCTGTCATACCTTTGATTTCCGCATTGCTGTTTGCGATCTATGGTCTTTTGACGCGATATGTCGCCCGTCAGGACAGCGCGGCGACCAGCTTTTTCTGGACCGGTGTCGCCGGGGCCGTGGCGATGACCGTGTTTGGCATGTGGTTCTGGGAGCCGATGGCGCACAGCGACTGGCTCTGGATGGCGCTGCTTTGCGTCAGTGGGGCGTTCGGGCACTGGCTGCTGATCAAGTGCTATGAGATGGCCGAAGCCAGTGCGGTTCAACCCTTTGCGTATTTCCACCTGGTTTGGAGCGCGATCCTGGGTATTTCGATCTTTGGCGAAACGTTGCGCCCCGAAGTCGTGGCGGGCGCAACCATCGTCGTAGCCGCAGGTTTGTTCACCTTATGGCGCGAACGCCGCCAGAGATGATCCGATCAGTTCCTGCGAAAAAGGAATCGGAAGGGCGGGTTGCCCCAGGCGCGCACGGTAGACCGGCAGGCTTTCGGTCACGCGCATCACGTAGTTTCGCGTTTCGCTGAACGGGATCGTCTCGATCCAGTCGACGATATCAACCTCGCCTGTGCGTGGGTCACCATAGCGTTCCATCCACGAGATCGGACGCCTTGGCCCTGCATTATACCCCGCCGCCATCATCACAACGTTGCCGTTGAAATCGGCTGCCAAACCGGAAAGGTAGTTGGCCCCAAGCTTTGCATTGTATTGCCAGTCCGTGGTCAATCGCCCGGTTTGATGGCCGCCGAGAATGCCCAGCTCGCCCGCGACCAGCTTGGCCGTGGCGGGCATTACCTGCATCAGCCCGCGCGCGCCCGCACCGCTGACGACAACCGGGTCGAACTCGCTTTCGCGGCGCGCGATCGCCAGTGTCATTTCCTTGGCCATCGGCAATCGCATATCGGCCACCGGGTGGACCGGGTAATAGGCCGCAGGAAGGACAGTACCGTTGGTCGCGGCCCGTTTGGCGATCATCACGGCCAGATGCGGCTGTTTCAGTTCAATCACCAGATCGCCCAGCTGACTGGCCTGCACTGGATCAAGGCCTTCCACCAGATGGGTCAGGAACCGTTCGGACAGGTTTGCTTCTCCGGCTTTCAACAACAGCAACCCGGCCTCCAAAACGCTGGAATCGGCAAACTCCGCCTGCCGCCAATGCGGCGCGCGACGCGGATTGGCCAGTTCCTCATCAAACGGTCGTCCGATCCGTTCTGCGGCCAACAGACCGTAGAATGAGGTCTGGTAGTCGGCCCCCATCGCATAGGCGTCATACGCCTTGTCCGCGTCACCCAGTGCCGCGTAAGCGCGCCCAAGCCAATAGCCACCACGGCCTTTCGAGATCGGAGATTTCACGGCGTCCGAAAAGTTCTGGAAGTGGCGAACGGCGGTGGCTGGATCATTCAGTTTGCGAAGCGCCAGAAAACCGGCCAGCCATTCAAGATCGGCATAGCCGTAACCCATTTCGGGGGTCATGTGATGATTGGCGGCCACGTCATAGGCGCGCGCCGCACGGCCCGATCGCATCTCAAGCCGTGCAAGACGGCGCCGTCCCTCGGCCCATTTGTCGGGCTCACCCAGGGCGTCAGGCCCGGTAGAGCGTGCCAGCATCAGATCGACGGCGCTGTCATCCAGTTCTTTCTTGTCGCGCCAGACAAAACGATCGAAGGCCAGCCCGGGCGCATCCGCCAGCGACTTGGGAACTGCTGCCACCTTGGCGTCCACACCGGGTTGGCGTTTCTGCAATGCTATGCGCGCTTCGGCCAGCTTGCGTTCGTCCGGACCGACCAAAGGCAACATCTGCCCGGCGCTCACAAGATGACCGTCCCACAGCATTCTGTCCAACCGCGCCGCGTGATGCGGTTTCAGCAATGTGGCAAAGTTCTCCAGATAGCTTTTTTGCAGGCCCGAACCCATTGGCATGGTGCGCCAGGCTGTCACAATGTCGGCCTCCGCCTCTCCGATGCGTCCCTTGGCTTTCAGGGCAACGGCGTAGTTCAACGCGCCCTCTGCTGTCTGAGGCGGCATGGCGGCATAGAATTTCAGAGCTCTGTCGGGATCGGCTCCGGTGAAAACGGGCTCGCTCTTGCGGCGCAGCCACGCCAAACCGGGCCAGTCCGGCCGACGTTCGAGAAACACCAATACGTCGCCAGAGCTGCCGAACCCCTCGCGCAGCCAGTGCCAGACGATGATATCACGCGATACGGAACCTCGCTGGCCGGATACGCGCAACGCGGCGTTCCAGTCGCCTTTGCGCATTTCGTCAAGCCCGGCGCGCAAATCAGCCGCAGCATCTGCCCGCGCTGAATGCGGCGCAGTCACCGAATACAGAATCACAGCAGTCAACAGTGCCAGAAAGCGTGTCATCCCTTGCATTTCCCAACCAACCGAGGATAGAGCCTGTGAGGATAAACCGTGCGTCGCCGGGATCAACTCACAAAGCTGGAAACGTGAGGGACCGCGGCGCAAAAACAGCAAAATGCACCTTGAAGGAGCGTGTCATGTTCAAAGGCTCGATGCCAGCCCTCGTCACCCCGTTCAACAACGGCGAGTTGGACCTGAAGACGCTCAAACATCTGGTGGATTGGCAGATATCCGAAGGCTCGACCGGGCTGGTGCCTGTGGGAACCACCGGCGAAAGCCCGACGCTCAGCCACGAAGAGCATGAGACGGTGATCGAAGAGGTCGTCAAAACCGCTGCGGGCCGCGTTCCGGTCATTGCCGGTGCCGGGTCGAACAACACGGTCGAAGCTGTCCGCTTCGTTCAGTTCGCTGAAAAAGTCGGAGCGGATGCGGCGCTGGTCGTTACGCCGTATTACAACAAACCGACTCAGCGCGGCCTGATCGCGCATTTCGAGGCGCTGCATGCGGCCGCGGATATCCCGATCATCATCTACAACATTCCGGGCCGTTCAGTCATTGATATGACGCCTGCCACAATGGGTGAACTGGCCAAGCTTCCCCGTATCGTCGGGGTCAAGGATGCAACAGGCGACCTGGCCCGTGTCAGCCAGCAGCGCGCTTCCTGTGGCGCAGATTTCTGCCAACTGTCCGGCGAAGACGCCACGGCCCTTGGGTTCAATGCCCATGGCGGTGTTGGCTGCATCTCGGTGACTGCAAACGTGGCCCCTAGGCTCTGCGCCGAATTCCAGCAGGCCACGCTGGCTGGAGATTATGCAAAGGCGTTGGAGTATCAGGACAAACTGATGCCGCTGCATGAGGCGATCTTTATCGAGCCGGGCCTTGTCGGTGCCAAATATGCACTCAGCAAACTGGGCCTTTGCAGCACCGAAGTCCGCTCACCCCTGACCGAGCTGGAAGCCAGCACCAAGGAAGCCATCGAGGCCGCAATGGCCCATGCTGGCCTGATCTGACCGGTATTTCAGAATATGACGAAGGGCGGCCTCTGACTTTGAGCGCCGCTCTTTCTTTTCCATGTTTCCAGACTTCATCTGGCTAAAAATATCCCGGGGGAGTCGCGGCCCGCCGCGGCGGGGGCAGCGCCCCCTCTACCGTTTGCCGTAGTACAACCCCACGACATGTTCCGCCTGCGCAAAGAACAGCCAGCGCGACGTTGCAACGCCCGCCAGATGCGAGGCCACGGCCAGCAGGGCGAAGACGTGATTGAACGGCAGCAACAACAGCAGAACCGGCAACACGAATGCCAGAACGAACGAGATCAGCCGCAGTTTCTCGGCGTGTTTGCGTCCGACCACGTGAACGAATTCTCGCAGCAGATAATTGGTGCCGGTATGGGGCGGCTCAAAGGCGCGGACGGAACCGCGTGTGCCAAGCCCTGTGGCTGTTCCCAGATCCGTTCCCGATGATGCAAACGCCTGATCTCCCTTGCGCCAGTACAGTATCTGCACCAGCGCCGCGATCAGCAGCAGCGGCAGAGCTGCGCTTGTCTGACCTGCCAGCAAGGCACCGCCGGCCAGGCTGAAGCTGAGGAACATGGCGGGTGTCAGGTTCATGTTCCAGCGTGGGATGGTCTTGAGTTGCGTATAGATCATCGAGGTCGTGAACACGGTCGCCAGCGACAATCCTGCGCCGATCCAGCCCAGAAAACCCCAACGCTGGTCAAGAAACACCACGCCAATCGCATAGAGTCCCATGATGACCAGCGCGAGTACGGCACACCAACCTTCACGGCTGAGCCAGCTGGTTTTCCATTGGGTGAAGGCCTTCAAGGCCCGTTCCGGATGGCCAAGGTGGAAGGTCGAGGCCAAAAGCCCGCCGACGGCCAGACCATAGGCAATGGCGAAGAACACAAAAGCCACCCAACCCGAGACAGCCGGAAACCCCAGACCAAGAAAGAACAGCAGTCCGAATCCCAGACCGGACAGGGTGGTGAACAGAATGACGGATGGTGCGGGATGCATCAGAGTTTCTCCAACGTCTTGTCGAGCCAGCCGAGGAACCCTTTGGGCTCGTCGGCGATGGGTGCCAGCAGGGGGGCCAGTATGTCGATCTGGTCTTCCACGGTGTCCTTGGGGCGCGGGGGCAGGTATTTGTTGACGGGTTTGGTGCCCATTTCCGGCATCAGGTCCATGCCGCCTCGTTCTGCAACCAACTGGCTGACATCGCTGTCAGGATCGCCCAGATCGCCAAAGTGCCTTGCGCCCGCAGGGCAGGTGCGAACACAGGCTGGGATACGGTCGACTTCGGGGAGGTTTTCGTTGTAGATGCGGTCAACACAAAGTGTGCATTTCTTCATCACGCCTTCGGCTACATCCAGTTCCCGCGCACCGTAAGGGCAGGACCAGGCGCACAGGCCGCACCCGATACAATCGCTTTCATTGACCAATACGATGCCATCCTCGACCCTCTTGTAGCTGGCGCCGGTGGGGCAAACGGTAACGCAGGGCGCGTCTTCGCAATGCAGGCAGGATTTTGGGAAGTGGATCAGCTGGGCGTGCCCGTCGGCAGGTTGCACTTCGTAGGAATGCACGCGGTTGAGGAAGGTGCCCGAAGGGTTTGCACCGTAGGCGTCCTGATCCGAAAGCGGGGCCCCGTAGTTTTCAGTGTTCCAGCCTTTACAGGAAATAACGCAGGCGTGGCAGCCAACACAGGTGTCAAGGTCGATGACCAGACCCATCTTGCGGTCGGTGGAGTTTGGTAGCTGGGTCATGTCAGTGAACCTCTGCTTTGGGGGGCAGGTGAGGGGGCCAGCCCCTCTTGAGCCTGCGGCTCAATTCACCCCCGGGATATTTTTGGCCAGATGAAGTGCGGATCCGGGTCATTTGCCCACCTTCCAGGCCAGGTTCTCAGGGCCGGTTCCGACCGGAGATTTGATCGGGTCGAAATTCGGCTGGCTTTGCGCATCGGCGGGCGCGTCGGTTTTTTCGATTTTGACCTTCAAGTCGAACCATGCCGCCTGACCTGTGATCGGGTCCGAGTTGGCCCAGCGCATTCCATCTTCTTTGGACGGCAGCAATTCGTGAATCAGGTGGTTGAGCAGGAAACCTTTGGTCGCCTCTGGCGCGTCGTCCTGCAAAGCCCAGGCACCTTTGCGTTTGCCGATGGCGTTCCACGTCCAGACCGTGTTGTCGTTCAGCGCGGCCATCTCCATCACAGGCACGGTGATCTCACCGTGTGGGGAGCTGACTTTTGCCCAGTCTCCGTCTTGCAGGTTGTGTTCTCGCATCAGTTTGGTCGGGACATAAAGCGGGTTGTGCCCGTGCAACTGGCGCAGCCACGCGTTCTGTGTACCCCAACTGTGATACATGGCCATTGGGCGTTGGGTCAGGGCGTTGACCGTGAAGCCTTCATTGCCCCGCTGGTCGGTTTCGTACCAGATCGGCAGCGGATCCATGGTGTCCTTGATGCGCTGGCGCAGGTGCTCGGGCGGTTGGCGGTCACCGTAACCTTCGGCAGCCAGCTGGAAACGGCGCATCGGTTCGGAATAGAGCTGGAACAGATAGGGTTGAGGGCTGTCATAGATGCCCATCCCGACGGCCCAGTCCTGATAGGCGGTGTTCCAAGGCTTGTAGTAATCCGCGCCTTCCGGGATATGCGCCACATAAAACCCACCGTTTTCGATATACCGGTTCAGTTGATCCGGATTGACTTCGCCGCGGCCTTCCTTGTCACCGTCCGAACCCCGGAAGCCGGCCAGCGGGCCGATGCCGGGACGTCGTTCGTGGTTGACGATGTAATCTGCGTAGTCTTTCCACTTTGGGCTGCCGTCCTCATTCGTGAAACCCGGCAGGCTCATGCGGTTGGCCAGTTCGATCAGAACCGACTGGAAGCCACGCACGTCACGGTCGGGTTCGACCACCGGCCAGCGAATGGCGTCTGCTGCGGCGTCGGCCTCGCAGATCGGGCGATCCAGCAGAGAGATACAATCGTGCCGTTCGAGATAGGTGGTGTCGGGCAGGATCAAGTCGGCATAAGCCACCATTTCCGAAGAATAGGCATCGGAGTAGATGATGCGCGGGATGACGTAATTGCCGTCTTCGGTCTTGGCCGTCAGCATCTCCATCACACCTTTGGTGTTCATGGAGGAGTTCCACGACATGTTCGCCATATACATGAACAGCGTGTCGATCTTGTAGGGATCACCGGCAGCCGCGTTCGAGATCACCATATGCATCAACCCATGCGCGGACATCGGGTTTTCCCAGGTGAACGCCTTGTCGATGCGTTGCGGTGTGCCGCAGTCGTCCAGCAGCAGGTCTTCGGGACCCCGGGGGAAGCCCAGATGCGGGCCGTTCAGCGGGCGTCCCGGACGCCTGTCGCCATGGGGCGTCGGGTGCGCTTCGACCGGTTTGGGATAGGGTGGCTTGAAACGGAAACCGCCTGGTACCTCGACTGTTCCCAGCAGGATCTGAAGCACGTGCAAAGCGCGGCAGGTCTGGAATCCGTTGGCATGGGCCGAAACGCCCCGCATGGCATGGAAGCTGACGGGACGACCAATCATCTTGGTGTGCTTTTCGCCCCGAAAATCAACCCATTCCTGATCCAGTTCGATCGCCTCGTCAAAAGCGACCCTGGCGATTTCGGCGGCAATGGCCCGGATACGTTTGGCGGGGATGCCGCAGCGATCGGCCACCGCCTCGGGCGCGTGTTCATCGCTGAGGTATTTCTCGGCCATCAGGTGGAAAACGGGGCGGTGCGTTACACCGTCCTTGTCATAGGTCGCCGACAGGTCCGGGCGCACGCCGGGCTTGTCGAATGCGGTTGGCTTGCCCGTCTTGCGATCAATTACCAGCGGCTTGCCGTCCTCGTCGCGCAGGAACAGGCCCTTTTCCGCACCCTCGCTTGCATTCACCAGAACCGGCGCATTGGTATAGCGGCTCAGGTAATCTAGATCGATCTTGCCGGCTTTCATCAGCACGTGGATCAACGATAGGATAAACAGACCATCTGTGCCGGGTGTGATCCCGACCCAGTCATCGGCAACAGCGTTATAGCCCGAGCGGATCGGGTTCACTCCGATCACCCGTGCGCCGCGCGCCTTGATCTTGCCGATCCCCATTTTTATCGGGTTGCTGTCATGATCCTCGGCCACGCCGAACAGCATGAACAGTTTGGTGTGATCCCAGTCGGGTTGACCAAACTCCCAAAACGCGCCCCCCATCGTGTAAATGCCACCGGCCGCCATATTGACCGAGCAGAAGCCGCCATGGGCTGCATAGTTCGGAGTGCCGAAATTCTGGGCCCAGAAACTGGTGAAGCTCTGGCTCTGGTCGCGGCCCGTGAAAAAGGCCAGCTTTTGCGGTGCGGTTTCATGCAGCTCGTTCAGCCAGCCCACAGCAGTGCTGAGCGCCTCGTCCCATTCGATTTCGCGAAATTCACCCGAGCCGCGTGGGCCGACACGCTTCAGCGGTTTGCGCAGGCGAGAAGGGGCGTTGACCTGCATGATCCCGGCAGAGCCCTTGGCGCACAAAACACCCTTGTTGACCGGGTGGTCCCGGTTTCCTTCGATATAGGCAACCTTGCCATCTTTCATGTGAACGTTGATGCCGCAGCGGCAGGCGCACATATAACAGGTGGTTTTGCGGACCTCGTCCGAAACTTTCGGAGACGTTTCAAGGATCGGCTGCTGATGGGTCATTGGCGGGTCCTGTCGGTTGTGTCGGGAGGACTGTGTCACTTTCCTTCCGATTAGAGAACATCGTTCTGAAAACGACGCGAGTTATGGGCATTATTCCCTGATGGCTTGCAGTGCGGTCACGGCGATCATCTGGGTCACATCTTCGGCGCTGCATCCGCGGGACAGATCGTTGGCGGGTCGCGCCAACCCCTGCAAAACCGGGCCGATCGCGGTGTAACCCCCCAGTCGTTGCGTGATCTTGTAGCCGATATTGCCCGCGTCGAGATTGGGAAAGATCATCACGTTGGCTTGGCCGGCGACCGAAGATCCGGGCGATTTGCGATCCCCGACCGAGGGCACGAAGGCCGCGTCGAACTGAAGCTCACCGTCGACTTCGAGATTTGGGGACATTCGGCGCAGTGTTTCTGTGGCCTCGATCACCTTGTCGACATCGGGATGCTTCGCGCTGCCCTTTGTCGAGAAGCTGAGCATGGCGATCTTGGGGTCAACCCGCAGTAGTGCCCGCGCCGATCTGGCCGAGGCGACGGCAATTTTGCTCAACTCGTCAGCGCTGGGATCGATGACCAGACCGCAGTCCGAATAGAGCATTGCCCGCGCTCCGGGCTGAGCGTTTTCCGGCGGGTACATCAGGAAAAAAGACGATACCATTCCGGCATCAGGGGCCATGCCGATCACCTGAATGGCCGCGCGTACAATGTCTCCGGTCGTGTGAACGGCACCACCTACGGTTCCAGTGGCCCGCCCGCTGCGCACCAGCATGGCGGCATAGACAGGCGGTGTTTCAACAGTGGCACGGGCCTTGGTTGCATCGACGCCCTTGTGTTGGCGCAGTTCAAAATAGGTTTGGGCAAATTCCTCGGTCAGGTCCGAGGTTGCCGGGTCGTGAACCATGACGCCGTCAGAGCGAGTGGCATTCTGGTTTTTGAGGGCGGCTTCGACCTCGGCTTGTGGACCGACCAGAATGACATCGGCCAGCCCGGCCTGTTGGGCGGCCAGCGCCCCCGCGACAACGCGGGGATCACTGCCTTCGCATAAAGAAATCACAGGGCGCGAGGCCGGGGCGCACTGACGCAACAGCTCAATGGGTGTCATTGTCATACGCTCTGGCCTCGTCCTTTGATCAAGCTTCCTGAGCTTTCATGTCGTCGGCCGAGATTCCGGCGACGGCGACGGGTTTTTTCATTGCGTCGCGGCGGAAAGGTTCGCCGAGTTCCTGGTTGATCAGGGCCTCGATCAGCGTGGTGATGCCGTTCTTCTGGTCCTCGATCGCCTGGTTCAGCGCCGCGGTCAGCTCGTCCTGGGTGCGGGCCACGACGCCCTTCAGGCCACAGGCCTGCGCAATACCGGCGTAAGACACTTTGGTGTCCAGTTCGGTGCCCACGAAGTTGTCGTCGAACCACAGGGTCGAGTTGCGCTTTTCCGCGCCCCACTGGTAGTTGCGGAAGACGATCTGGGTCACGGCGGGCCATTCCTCACGCCCGATCGCGGTCAGTTCGTTCACCGCGATGCCGAAGGCGCCATCACCGGCAAAGCCCACGACCGGAACGTCCGGGCAGCCGATCTTGGCACCGACGATGGCCGGCAGGCCATAGCCACAGGGCCCGAACAGGCCCGGCGCCAGGTATTTGCGGCCCGCCTCGAAGGACGGATAGGCGTTGCCGATGGCGCAGTTGTTGCCGATGTCCGAACTGATGATCGCCTCTTTCGGCAGCGCCGCCTGAATCGCGCGCCAGGCCATGCGGGGGCTCATCCAGTCGGGCTTGGCGGCGCGGGCGCGCTGGTTCCAGGTGGTGCCGGGATCATCATCCTCGTGGTCCATGCTGCTCAGCTGCTGGGCCCAGCGGGATTTCTTCTCGGCGATCTTCGCCTTGCGTTCTTCGCGGCCCTCGTCGCCCGCGGTATCGCTCAGCTGGTTCAGGATGCCGGTCGCCACCTTGGCCGCGTCACCCACGATGCCCACGCTGACCTTCTTGGTCAGGCCGATCCGGTCGGGGTTGATGTCGACCTGGATGATCTTGGCCTCGGCCGGCCAGTATTCCATGCCATAGCCGGGCAGGGTCGAGAACGGGTTCAGGCGGGTGCCGAGGCACAGCACCACGTCGGCCTCGCTGATCAGCTCCATCCCGGCTTTCGAACCGTTGTAGCCCAGCGGACCGGCAAACAGAGGGTGGCTGCCGGGGAAGGCGTCGTTGTGCTGATAGCCGACGCAGACCGGCGCATCCAGACGCTCGGCCAGTGCTTTCGAGGCCTCGATCCCGCCTTTGGACAGAACCACGCCGGCACCGTTCAGGATCACCGGGTTCTTGGCGTTCGACAGCAGCTCGGCCGCCTGCGCCACGGCGGTTTCGCCGCCCGCGGGGCGTTCGAAATCGACGATGGCGGGCAGATCGACATCGATCACCTGGGTCCAGAAATCACGCGGGATGTTGATCTGGGCCGGGGCGCTGGCGCGCTTGGCTTTCATGATCACGCGGTTCAGAACTTCGGTGACACGGGTCGGATCGCGGACCTCTTCCTGATAGGCGACCATGTCTTCGAACAGCTTCATCTGCTCGACTTCCTGGAAACCGCCCTGACCGATGGTCTTGTTCGCCGCCTGCGGGGTGACCAGCAGCAGCGGGGTGTGGTTCCAGTAGGCCGTCTTCACCGCCGTCACGAAGTTGGTGATGCCCGGGCCGTTCTGCGCGATCATCATCGACATCTTGCCGGTGGCGCGGGTATAGCCGTCGGCCATCATCCCCGCACTGCCTTCATGCGCACAGTCCCAGAACATGATCCCGGCCTTCGGGAACAAGTCCGAGATCGGCATCATCGCAGATCCAATGATCCCGAACGCATGCTCGATCCCGTGCATCTGCAAAACCTTAACAAACGCCTCTTCCGTCGTCATCTTCATGTGGGTGCTCTCCAAACAAGAGTGAGTGAAACCGGGCACTGTGCCCGGCGTTTGATATGGTTTTGGCGCAAGGGTGCGACCTGCGTTAGGGCCAAAACGAAAGCCGGATTAGGTCCAGATGAGGCTTAAACGGCCCGAATTGCATCTGCGATCAGTTTCACGCCGGGCGAGATGCGGTCAGTTGGAATTGAAGAGTAGCCAAGTCGATAGAAATTCTGTGGCCTGTCCGGTCCCGAGAAGAACGGTGCGCCGGGCTCAATGTGAACACCCTGGTTTTGCAGTCTTAATGCCAGTTGAGTTGTGTCGACATGCTCAGGGGCTGACATCCACATTGAAGAGCCGCCGATCACACCCCGCCCAGCCACGGTCAACCCACTTTCCGCGATGGCTTTGTCCATCGCGTCGCGCCGCTCTTGCAAGGCCTTCGACATACGCCGAATTTGCGCGTCGTAGTGGCCCAAGGACAGGAAATACGCCGCCGTGCGTTGAATGTGACCTGGTGGGTGGCGCAGGACCAATGAGCGCAGCGCACGTGCCTCGCGGATAAAAGGTTCCGAGCCGACCATGTACCCGAGTCGCAGCCCTGGAAACAGCGACTTGGAAAAACTGCCGACATAAATCACGCGCCCATCCCGATCCATGGATTTCAGCGCCGGCGAAGGCGCACCCCGAAAGGCCATCTCAAACTCGTAATCATCCTCGACGACCATCGCGTCGAGTTCGCGTGCTCGATCCAGCAATTGGTTGCGGCGGTCGATCGGCATCGTCGCGGTCGTCGGGCTTTGATGGCTGGGGGTGGTAAAGATGACGTCCGCTTCGTCGGGAATCGCCTCGGGAGGCAGACCGTCCCGGTCCACGCTCAAGGGTGTGACCGCGCAGTCCCAATGGTTCAGAAGGCTGCGCAGCGCATAGTAACATGGGTCTTCTATGACGGCCGTGCGATTGTGGGTCAGCAAAATGCGCGATGCCAGCCAGAGCGCGTTCTGCGCGCCCAGAGTGATCAAGATCTCTTCGGGGCGGGCCGCGATGCCACGGCGTGGTAGAGTGTGACGGGCAATAAACTCGATCAACAACGGATCATCCAGATCCACGTAATCTCCGGTCAGTGAATCGAAATCTTTATGCCCCAGCGCGCGGACGGCGCATAACCTCCAATTGGCGTGGTCAAACAAGGTTCGGTCAGCCTGCCCGTAGATGAACGGGTAACGGTACTCTCGCCAGTCGCTGGGTTTTGGCAGAACGTCGCTGTCCAGAAAGCGGCGTGCCAGTGCCTTGTCCCAGTCGACGGATTCGGTGCCGCGCTGGACAGGTGAATACTTGGGGGGGACAGGAGCGTTTTGCGAAACGTAGTACCCGGACCGCCCCTTGGCCGTCAGGTAGTCATTGGCCAACAGTTCGGTGTAGGCCAATGTCACCGTTATTCGGCTGACCCCCAGATGCGCGGCCAGTTTGCGTGACGAAGGGAGTTTTTCTCCGACGTGAAAGCGACCCGACAAGATGCCTTCGGCAATCATCTGCTGGATCTGGGCCTGCAATGTGCCCTGACCATTGAGTTCAAGAAAGAATGTATCGACCGAAATCCCCATGCCTGCTTATAGGGTGGACTTAAGGGCGGGGCAATCTGGACTTACATCGCAGTCACAAAATTTTGTCAGCAGGGTTGACCGAAGATCCCCTTCGGGCTAAATAACTAGAAATCTAGTTTAGTGGAGATAATGGATGTGGGAAGCTGCTGCTGCCGGGTTTTCTGCCATGGGCTCTGAAGCCCGGCTGAAAGTCCTGAAGACGCTGGTCCGGGCTGGCAAAGCCGGATTGACCGTTGGCGAGATACAGGACCGGACAGGGATTGCCCCTTCGACACTGGCCCATCACCTGCGGTTTCTTGCGGCCGGTGGTGTGGTCGAACAGGAAAAGGTCGGTCGCACCACGATCAACCGCGCCAGTTACGACGAATTGAGAAATCTTGCGCAATTCATTCTCAGCGAGTGTTGCGCCGACGAAGTTGGAAAGGCTGCGAACGATGGCTGAGTTGACACAGAACCCGCGCATGACTGCCAAAGGGGTACTGGACCTGATCAAGACGCCCTGGACGCTGATCGTCGTCATTCTTGCGGCAGTGGCAATCCTGGATCCCGGAAACTTGACCGGGGTGGTGACATTCGCTGCCAAGGCTCTGGCGCATACAGGGCAATATATTCTGTTTGCAGTGCTTCTGCTGTCTTACCTCAAGGCGACCGGCGCAGAGGTGATGGTGGCGCGTGCCTTTGAAGGGCGCGAAACCCGGATGATCTTTCTGGCTGCATTGTTCGGTGGTCTTGCACCGTTCTGTTCTTGCGAGGTTATCCCCTTTATCGCGGGTCTTCTGGCCCTTGGTGCGCCGTTGTCCGCAGTCATGGCGTTCTGGCTCAGCTCACCCTTGATCGATCCGCCGACGCTTTTGATTACCGCCGGTGCGCTGGGATGGCCCTTTGCCATCGGCAAAGCTGTCGCTGCGGTTGCGCTTGGCCTGTTCGGTGGGTTCGCGGTTCGGTTGCTGATGCGCAAAGGTGCGTTTGCCCAGCCTTTGCGCGAATACAAGCCCGCCGGATGCTGCGGATGTGGTCCGAAAATGGACGACAAACCTGTCTGGAAATTCTGGCAGGAGCCCGAGCGCCGCGTCCGGTTCCGTTCGGAATTCATGCACAACGGTCTGTTCCTGTTGAAATGGCTTGCGCTGGCTTATGTGCTTGAGGCTCTGCTGGTTAACTATGTGCCTGCCGACCTGATCGCCGGCGTGGTCGGCGGCGAGGGCGTGCTGCCGATCATCGTTGCTGCGCTGGTGGGTATGCCGGCATACCTGAACTCCTACGTGGCGCCGCCTTTGCTGGCAGGGTTGATGGAGCAAGGTATGACGGCGGGTGCTGCCATGTCGTTCATGATTGCCGGTGCTGTCAGTTCCATCCCGGCGATGGCCGCGGTCTGGTCATTGGTCAAACCACGCGTCTTTGCAGCCTATCTGACCCTGGGCGTCGGTGGCGCAATCGTGGCTGGTATCATCTTTCAATTGGTATGAACGCAAAAGCCGCCCGGTGTCACATCGGGCGGCTTTGTTCTTTCGGTTCAGGCGATCAACTGCCGTCGCAGAGACGCGGCAATTTGAACCGGTATCGGGCTTCTCCGCTTTCGACATATACGCGCTTTTCGATACAGGCCGTCGTGCCCACTGTCTGCGAAATCTGCGCATCCGTGGACGTAATCGATGTGGCGGAACCATCCGGCAAGCGGACTGATGCCACGACGCCATTCTTCAGGTCTCCGTTCACCGGAGTTGCAGACAGTACCGGGACGGTCAGGAACGCCTCATGCTCGTGTTCGCCTTCATCCCCCAGCAGGAACAATGTCGTGACGATGGCAATCATGACAACGCCGCCGGCCAGACCAAGCCCCCACGTTTTCAGAAAGGCATAGATTGTGACGGCGCGATGCGGGCCAAATACCGCGGATAGAACATTCAGCATGGCAAGTCCGTGAAAAAAGCCCCAACCGAAATGGCCGAGGCTGTTTGCGTGTTATGTGCGAGGATCTTCTTCTTCGTCATCCGCCCCACCCTTGGGCAGGTTGAAGAAGCTGTCTGCGTCGAGGATCGGCTCGTCTTCTTTCTCGTCCGACGGCTCGTCGGACAGCGAGAAGGTTTCCAGACCTTCAATTGCGGTCGGGATCTTCGGCGCTGCGTCCATTTCCAGCGACTGCTCGGTCGACACCAGCTTGCGACGTTCGTCATCGCTCATCACGCCGCCTTCAGCCGCTTTCTTGGCCGCTGCTTTCTGCACGGCGGTGTCCAGTTCGGACTGTTTGCACAGACCCAGAGCAACAGGATCAATCGGCTGCATGTTGGCGATGTTCCAGTGCGTGCGTTCGCGGATCGACTGGATTGTGGGCTTGGTGGTGCCTACCAGCTTGGCTATCTGGCCGTCGCTGAGTTCCGGATGGAACTTGACCAGCCACAGGATCGAGTTCGGACGGTCCTGACGCTTGGACAAAGGCGTATAGCGCGGACCACGACGCTTTTCCTCGCCAGCGGCCGACGGGTTGAACTTGAGCTTCAGCTTGTGAAGCGGGTTGTTCTGCGCCGCGTCGATCTCTTCCTGGGTCAGCTGGTTGTTGGCGATCGGGTCAAAGCCCTTGACGCCGGCGGCGACGTCGCCATCAGCGATACCCTGCACTTCCAACTCGTGCATTCCTACGAAATCCGCGATCTGCTTGAAGCTGATCGTGGTGTTGTCCACCAGCCATACGGCGGTTGCCTTGGCCATAAGCGGTTTTGCCATCAGCCCGTCTCCTATACATACATCTGTCCCGTCGCCGGAATTCGGCGGCCCCTTGGTTTTTGGGGCAGGTTTCCGTTGTCGGGGAACTTGGCCCGTATATAGTCGCGCAAAGGCAAGAAGGGAAGAGGCGAATGCGCCAAGGGATTATGGGGCTGGTTTTGTGGGTCTTCAGCGCGGTCGCTGCGCTGGCCGAGGGCGAAAAGGCGGGCGAGTTCGACTACTACGTTCTGTCGCTCAGCTGGTCGCCCAACTGGTGCGCGCGCGAAGGTGACGCGCGCGGCTCGGATCAATGTGACGATCGGCATGATCACGGCTGGATACTGCACGGGCTATGGCCACAGTTCCATCAGGGCTGGCCGTCCTACTGCCGTACCCCCGCAAGCCCACCTTCGCGACGCATGACGCGGGAAATGGAGGATATTCAGGGCAGTTCCGGCCTTGCTTGGCACCAATGGAAGAAACACGGCACATGTTCGGGATTGTCAGCGCCCGACTACTTTGCCCTGTCCCGGCGGGCTTATGAAGCGGTCAAGCGCCCTGAGGTGTTCCGCAAGCTGGATTCGTCCGTCAAACTGCCGGCTTCGGTGGTCGAGGAGGCATTCCTGAAGGCCAACCCGGAATTGGAGCGCGACATGATCACGATCACCTGCAAACAGGGCTATATCGAAGAGGTCCGCCTGTGCCTGTCGCGCGATCTTGACCCCGTACCCTGCGGTCGGGATGTGATCCGCGACTGCACAGCCAAGGACGCGCTGTTCGATCCGATTCGCTAAAGCTTTTTGTTCTGACAGTCCCGCGCATAATCCAGCGCCTTGGCGGTCCCTTTTAGGTCAATGGCCATCACCACCTCACCTGCCGGATTGTAGACCGTCATTGTCTTGTTCTGGGCGATGGCGTTCACGAAACTCCGGTCGGTGAAAAACACGGTTGCGCCCGGCACGTCACGTTCGTTGAACCCGATGGCCGTTGCATCATAGCTTTTGCCGTCCAGATCAAAGCGGATCGGATAACTCTCACCCTGCTTAATGTCGCCCCAGGCTTTGTTGTAGACGGCGAAGTACCCGCGATTGTCCAATGCGTCATAGCCCAGTCGCACGACTGAGAGATCCTGATACACCGTCTGGATCAGGCACCCGTTGCCAAGTGCGGGGTCCATCATGATGTTCCAGCCTTCGACGTAGCCTTTGTCAATGAGGTCTTGGGACAGCGCGGAAGTTGCGGTGAAGGCGGCGAAGGTAAGGGCAAGAAGGCGGGTCATATTGTGTTTCCCAGTACAGGAGTGGAATGGTGTCCACGTTACTAGTTAAATGAACCCTGCCAAGCATTTTCTCTGTGGGCGAAATTTCTGATTCAAAGGCCAACGTTGATCATGTCTGAAAAACACAAAAAGAGCTTGGCTTTGTGATGCCTGTATTTGCCGAAGCTAATAGTTTTAAAGGCATGACCCGCCGTACATCGACTTTAATTCGGTGACAACTCCACCTTGGTCTGTCCAAAAGACACGCCAGAAAAGCATGCAGGGAAACTGTTGTTATTCAAAACTGGCTTAGTCTTTTTCATCAAAGACGGAGAACCCCTTCTGTTTTAGATTACGAACTAGCTCCCGCTCATTTAACGGCAGGCGGAACTCAGTGGCTATCCTTCGCGCGAACTCCTTGTCAGCCTCGGAAAAACTGCTAGGCAGCTCTCTTCCGATTTCTGGTGGCAAACGAAACGGTGTAAAAAGCAATAGATGCATGCCAATCACGATAATCAGCACCAATGCGCAGACCGTTACAATGAACTTTCGCATCAAACGCTCAAATTTCTGAAAACGAAAAGAAGAACAGTGGCGGCTGTCTTCAAGGTCCGCAAGGTCAACATAGCATCAACCTATATTTCCTTCCGTGCCCGCAGCGCCGCTGTAATCGTCCCGTCATCCAGATAATCCAGCTCGCCCCCAATCGGCACACCCTGCGCCAGTGACGTCAGGCGGACCTGCCCCTCAAGCTGATCGGCGATGTAGTGGGCGGTGGTCTGGCCATCGACGGTGGCGTTCAGCGCCAGGATGACCTCGGTAATCCCTTCGGCCACAACCCGGTCCTTGAGGCGGGGAATGCGCAACTCGTCGGGGCCGACCCCATCCAGCGCCGACAGCGTGCCGCCCAGAACGTGATAACGGCCTTTGAATACACCGGCACGCTCCATCGCCCACAGATCGGCCACGTCTTCGACTACGCACAGCTCTCCGGTTGCGCGGGCCTCATCGTTGCAGATGTCACAGATATCGGTGGTGCCTACGTTGCCGCAATTCAGGCATTCGCGGGCGGTGATCGCGACCTGCTGCATGGCATCAGACAGGGGCGTCAGCAGCAGGGCACGTTTGCGGATCAGATGCAGAACGGCGCGGCGGGCCGAGCGGGGGCCGAGGCCGGGCAGCTTGGCCATCAGGTCGATCAGGTTGTCGATGTCGCTGTTCGAACTCATGGCCAATCCTGTCTTGCGCCGGAGGGAGCCTCCGGCGGGAGTATTTTGGAAAAGATGAAGCTCAGAACGGCAGTTTGATGTCTGCGGGCAAGCCCATGCTTTCGGTCAGCTTGGCCATTTCTTCCTGCGAACGTTCGGCTGCCTTGGTCTGGGCATCCTTGATGGCGGCCAGGATCAGGTCTTCGACCACTTCCTTGTCATCGCCGTTGAAGATGGACGGGTCGATATCCAGACCTTTGAGTTCACCCTTGGCTGTCGCCGTTGCCTTGACAAGGCCTGCACCGGATTCGCCGACAACCATCATGTTGTTCAGCTCTTCCTGCATCTCGGTCATCTTGGTTTGCAGGTCTTGCGCGGATTTCATCATCTTGGCCATGTCGCCCAGACCGCCAAGCCCGCCGAGTCCTTTCAGCATAGTATTCTCCTGTGTCTCCGTTTGCGCTCTAGATACGGGCAGCAGCCACATGGCACAAGGGTTCTCCCGCCGGTGGGTGGCTGAACCGTTCCGTCCGGCATGTTGACCGGCGCAGGCGCCAGCAGGAACCTACCGCCCATCTGCGACGCCAAATTTTCCAGCAGGCCCGACAAGCGCAGATCGTCCTTGGCGCGCATTTGGTCTGCAACCGAGAGTGATTGAATGGGGCACAGAAACTCTGGGCGGGGTTCGAATGGCCAGGGAGCACCCGGATCAGAGTTGTCACGGGTCACCTTCCGCTGGCCGATGTCGCAACAAACGATCTGAGACATGCAGGCAGAGGGGATATGCGCACAAGTCCCTGCCTCACATCAAGGGTGGATGTGTTCGATTGAAACCGGGGGGGAAGGGCGGCGCGGGGTCAATCTTCCTCGAACGGGTCCCACTCGTCTTCAACCTCGGGAAGCGCTTCGGTCTCGACCTTGGCGGCGCGTTGTTCCGGCGTTTCGATATTGGTGATTCTCGCCTTGGGGAATTGCGCCAGCACAGCCTGAACCAAAGGGTGTTGTTCAGCCTCGGACTTCAGTGCCAGCTCGGCCTCGTCCCGTATTTCTGCAATTGTGGGGGCTTCTCCGTCCGAGACGATCGAGACAGCCCACCGGTTTCCTGTCCAGCGTTGCAAGGCAGAGCCCAGCCGTGGAGCCAGATCCGCCGGTGCCTGGGCGGCGGGTGTGAATTCGATTCGCCCGGGTTGATAGGAGACGAGGCGCACGCCGTTTTCCACCTCGACCAGCAGCTTCACGTCGCGATTGGTCCGGATCAGTTCGACCACGTGGTCGAAGGTCGGGTACCGCGCAAGGGCCGTTTGGGTATCCTGCGCCAAGGCTGCAACCGGCGCACCACCGGCACCGCGAGAGGGCGATGCGAAGGCAGGCGGATGGGCCGCGCCAGCCGGCGCCGGACCGGCGGCGCCCGGTCGGGATATCGAAACGCCGCCATTGGGCCCGCCCGGCGGCAGCGGCGGGGTATCCTGCAATCGCTTGATCAGTTCTTCGGGACTGGGCAAATCAGCCACATGAGTCAGGCGGATAACGGCCATTTCAGCGGCCATCATGGCGTTGGGGGCAGCCGAGACTTCCTCGAGCGCCTTCAGCAGCATTTGCCACATCCGGGTCAGGACCCGCATCGGCAGAGCCTCGGCCATCTGTTGGCCCCGGGTCCGTTCGTCCGGAGAAACCGTCGGGTCCTGCGCCGCGTCAGGCGTGATCTTCACGACGGACACCCAATGCGTGATTTCGGCCAGATCGCGCAGCACCGCCAGCGGGTCCGCGCCTTCGGCGTATTGGCCGCTCAACTCGGTAAGTGCTCCGGCGGCATCGCCGCGCAGGATCATATCCATAAGGTCCATAACCCGGCCACGGTCTGCCAGTCCAAGCATTGCACGAACCTGATCGGCGGTCGTCTCGCCAGCCCCGTGCGAAATCGCCTGATCCAGCAACGAGGTCGCGTCCCGGGCCGATCCTTCCGCTGCTCGGGTGATCAGCGCCAGCGCGTCTTCGGCGATCCGGGCGTTTTCCGCTTCGGCGATCTTGCGCAGCAGGCCAATCATGTCTTCGGGCTCGATCCGGCGCAGGTCGAAACGCTGGCAGCGGGACAGCACAGTGACAGGCACTTTGCGGATTTCAGTGGTCGCGAAGATGAACTTCACATGCGCGGGCGGTTCTTCCAACGTCTTGAGCAGCGCGTTGAAGGCGCTGGTCGAGAGCATGTGGACCTCGTCGATGATATAAATCTTGTAACGCGCGCTGGCGGCGCGATAGCGCACGCTGTCGATGATCTCGCGGATATCGTTGACGCCTGTGCGGCTGGCGGCGTCCATCTCCATCACGTCGACATGGCGGCCTTCCATGATGGCGACACAATGTTCGCACTGACCGCAGGGTTCGGTTGTGGGGCCGCCGGTTCCGTCCGGACCGATGCAATTCATGCCCTTGGCGATGATCCTCGCGGTCGTGGTTTTGCCGGTGCCGCGAATGCCGGTCATGATGAAAGCCTGCGCGATCCGATCGGCCGCGAACGCGTTTTTCAGGGTGCGCACCATGGCATCCTGACCCACCAGATCGGCAAAGGTTTCCGGGCGATATTTGCGGGCGAGAACCTGATAGGCGGGGCTGGAGCTGTCTGTCATGTCTTCTCGTTGGGATTCGGGGCTTGGGCACAGCGTAGTGGCCACCGTTGCCCGCGTCCACAGCGTGGTGTGATGATTTTTGTTTTAGAAACGAGTCGCTTTCGCACTAAACTGCGTTAGCAGATTTAATGACTCATTTTGTAAAGAGTTCTTTGGGGAGGACACGTTTCATGTCGCAGTTGGTGATCTACGCCCTGCAAGTCGGTGGCGGAACGCTGGCACTGACCTCGATGCCCGGACGTGGCGGGGATTATTTCAGCGATCTGGATATGATCGCAGGCTGGCAGCCGGGGCTTGTTGTATCCATGACAACGGATGTCGAGATGCTTCAGGATGGGGCGAAGGATTTCGGCAGCGACATTCAAAGCCGCGCCAGCAGATGGGTTCACCTGCCGATCGAAGATTTCGGAGCGCCGACACAGGCGATTGATGACGCGTGGCCGTCCGTCAGCGCCGCAGCCCGACACGCGCTGTCAGGAGGAGGTCGCGTTTTGGTGCATTGCCGTGGGGGCTGTGGCAGGTCAGGTATGGTTGTTCTGCGGCTGATGATTGAATGCGGCGAACGCGCGGACACAGCGCTGGAACGATTGCGGGCGGTGCGCCCCTGCGCCGTCGAAACGGATGCGCAACTGGCCTGGGCCTCGCAGCGTGCGCAGGCACAGGTCAGTCTGGACTCAGATTGAAATCTGCGCGGGCGCGCAAACAGGTTTTTCGCGGCCGGATCGTGGAAACTTCGATCATCGCGCAGGGTGGGGTTTGCACGACGCCGGATGGCATCGCACTGACCGTGTTTCCGAAGACCAATTCGGCATAGAGGTTCAGGGGCTCAATTGCGGCTTCGGGCTGCGTGCCGCAAAAGACACGAATATTGTCTGATTGCGCGCGGAAAATTGCATGACATCCTTCGGTGCAATGTGACAGCTTGCTGCTGCCCTCAATCTCGAAATCATCACTTGTGGCCGAGGTCGCCTGGGTCATGGCTTCGGATATCGAGCGCGCCAGCCGCGCCAAAGCGGGGCAGGTTTTGCCCGTCCGCTGACATACTGTTGCACTGAATTCATGCGTTTTTGTCTTCCAGATCATCCTGCGCCCTCCGCGCGTGGTGGACAGGATATTTGGGACAGGTGGGACAGCGTGATGCCGTCAGGACCTGCCCGGACACCCCGCCCGAGTTTCGGTTTCGTTTCCGATGGCAGGTCTCCTGACTTGCGGGTCATCGCTTTGCCGACCTTCCCAGCCTTTCGGGCCAGTGGTGTTTTGGCATCGCTTACCGCTTACAGTTGCGGGGGCAGTCGCGGATTTGGTTGTTGCCTGCATGACCAGACATTACCGCACCGTGTTCCCTTTTCATCCCGACCCCTTGTGGAGGCCGGAAACCATCACACAACCGCTAGCGTTTGAGTACGCATCGAGTCAAGCCGATCTTTTGGCCGGACGCTTGGTCATGCTGGATACGATGTAGGTTCATGCATAATGTCGAGGGTGTCGAGGTTCGGAAACCGGATTTACCAAGCGAAAAGCCAGAGATCATGTTGGATACAGAGCAAACGGTATTGACCGAGGAGTTTCGCTTTCCTTCCGGGCAGAAAACACTGTCCGCCCGATTGTATAGCCCGCTGACTTCGCCCGAAATCGTCGTCGTGCTGAACAGTGCAACGGGTGTGCCGCGTGATTATTACCGTCATTTCGCACGATGGCTTGCCGCTGAGAAGGGTATGGCCTGCCTGACCTATGACTATCGGGATTATGGGCATTCCTTGACCGGCCGCCTGAAAGATTCGCGTGCGACCATGGCGGATTGGGCCTTGATCGACATGCCCGCGGCACGGGCGGAAATGCGTCGGCGATACCCGAATGCGAAACACTGGACCATCGGCCATTCCGTCGGCGCGATGTTGGGGCCTGTGCAACCGGATATCGATCTGATTGACCGGATGATCTGTGTGTGTTCGGGGCTTGTGACCCTAAGCGACCATCCGTGGCCCTATCGGGGTTTGGCGGGGTTGTTCTGGTACGGCCATGCTCCGCTTTTGGCCCGAGCCCTTGGCTACCTTCCCGGAAAGGCGATCGGGTTTGGCTCGGACCTGCCGGCATCGGTCTATTGGCAGTGGCGCAAATGGTGTACCGCGCCTTTGAATTATGTGCCTGAAATCGGGCATGAGTTACCTGCGGCGCAGTGGAAGGATTCTGGAACGCCCGTGGATTTGTTCACCTTCGAGGACGACCAGATGGTGCCGCCGGAAGCGGTTTGGCGGCTTGCGGACCTTTACGGCCCCGATGCCAACCGTCACCTGCTGAGCCCCGCCGATTTCGGGTTGCCTGAGGTTGGACATATCGGAGCATTTGCCCGGCGCAACGCAGCGGTTTGGCCGCGACTGATCGCCTGACCAGACGCGGCGCAGGACGGGCCGGGCACCGTCCTGCCATCACCGGTTGCGAAGCTTCTTTTCCTTCATGACGCCACGGACCATCTTGCCGAACGCTTTGTCCCGCGCCCGGGACTGCGCGACAGTTTCTGAGTTGCGCTGATCTTCGCGCCGAAGCTTGCGCCACCGGTCCAATCGAGCCGGGTCAAGCGTGCCGTGGCTGATCGCCTTTTGCACGGCACATCCGGGCTCGGAGTTGTGCTGGCAATCCGAAAAACGGCAGTCCCGGCTCAACGCGGCAAGGTCCGAGAAAACGTCGTCGATCCCGTCCTGAGCGTCCAGCAGGCGCAACGCGCGCATACCGGGTGTATCGATCAACCAGCCGCCGTTGCGCATCCGGTGCAGTGCCCGAGCGGTCGTCGTGTGCCGGCCCCGCGCGTCATCCTCGCGAATGTCCGAGGTGGCGAGATCCTGACCGGTCATGGTATTGGCAAGCGTCGTCTTGCCAACGCCCGACGAGCCAACCAGCGCTCCGGTCTGGCTTTTGGGGCACCAGGACAGAACCTTTTCAACCTCTGCCGGGTCCAGCGCGTTGATCGCCAGAACCGTCAGGAACGGGTCCAATGATTGTACCTGTCCCGTGAAACTGTCAGGGTCCGCCGATGTGTCTGCCTTCGTCAGAACGACGACCGGGTAACACCCGGCCTGATGCGCAAGCGCCAGATATCGTTCCAGCCGGGGCAGGTTGAAATCGGCATTGCAGGAACTGACGATGATCAGCACATCGACATTGGCTGCGATCAGTTGCGTCGCGGCACCTGTTCCGGCGGCGCGCCGGTGCAGCAGGCTGCGCCGGTCGAGCAAATGGCGCACGCGTTTGTCGTCGTCGGTGAGAACCCAGTCACCAACGGCATAGGTGCCGGTTGACTGATCGAGGTTCAGCAACGGGACTTCACCATCCGGGTTCAGCCCGATCAGGCGGTCCCGATGAACGGAAGTGATGCGAAAAGGTGTGCAGGAAGGATAAGCCGCGTGTTGCGCAGCAAAGTGAGAGGACCATCCCAGGTCCGAAAGTGTAAGAAACATTGGTCTGCCTGTCGTCAGAAACAGTACTCCCGACGGATGGCAATCGCTCATCCCCGGGTCATGTGTTCAGGCAGTCAGTCGATACCGTGAGGTCAGAACCGTGCTGCCCGAAGGGTCTTTGCTACAATCATAAAGCCCTCCTGCGGCCAAGGTTCATTAAGGTTCATAAAGTGAGAGGTTGGACATCGACCCAAGCGGGGCTCGTTGTGGCTGCTTCCTTCCGGACCTGACCAGGTTGGCGAGGCGCTCGCCCGCGCCAACCTCTCGACTCTGGATATAGGGAAGGCTTCGGAAAAAGACAACCCGTCAGAGCGTCAGGCGAATGCGCGCAAAACCCTGTTCGTCAGGTTCCAGAATCGTGGGGGCAAACCTCTTCAATTCGTCGACATACTTCAAAGCACCGGGACCGGTCCGAAGAATGGTCGTCACCCCCGATTTCGGCATCAGCGAGAACGGATAAGGTTGCCGGGCCAATGGGTCGGGTGGCAGGCGGTGCGTCATGTAATCCCGCAAAATGTCCCGGATATCCAGCGGGGGCAGATCTATGGCAGGGGCCGATGACACATGCGGGAAATGTCCGCCTCCGCTTGCGCGATAATTATCGAGCGCAACGACAAATGTCTGATCCGGCCGCACGGCTTGGCCCGCGCAAGTCAGATGATGCACTCGCCTGTGGCCGGGATGGATCATTTGCCCCCCGACATCGTAACGCGCCTGTTGCGACGGGTCGATCTGATAGGACAGGCCAAAGATGACATCGAAATTGTATCCCGCCCGATCCCGGTCGAACAGTTCTGCCTCGGCATCGGGGAATTGTTGGTTGAATGCACTGGCTGACATCTCCAACCATTCCAGCAGCTGCGCGCCCGTGATCTGAACCGCGCGCAACTCGTTGGGAAAGACATGCAGGTCCGCCACGTGACGCAGACAGATTTCACCGGGCGGCACGTCCGTGTAGTGTCTGGGGCCAGAGCGTCCGCCGCATTTGGCTGGTGACGCGGCTGACAACAGCGGCAGCTCTGCAAGCGGGGTGCCGTGTAAAAAAGGGCGCAACGCGGCTGCTTGTGCGGCGGCAACAAGCGTCAATCCACGATCCGGCGCACAGAAGCTGAAATAGCTGTGCAATGTCTCCGAGACGTGCGCAACGGGCGCTGCCATGTCCTGACGGGTCTGCTGATGTGCGTGTTCAACCAGATTCGCGATTGCCAAATCTTCGCCAATCGCGGTGCCGTCCACCGAAACCGGGCGCAATTCGGCGTGGCTGTCAACAACACGCAGCCCCGACTGGGGCTGTAGGGTAACGGCGAGATCGATTACTCCAAGATATGCGCCTGCCGAGCCGGGCATGACAACCGGCGTTCCATGCACCAGCCCTTTCACGTAATCCACATTCGGGGTTTGCGCGCCGGTGCGTGCGGGAAGGGTCAGGTGAGTGTGCCCGGCGACCACAGCGTCGATGCCCTCGATCGCGGCCAGGGGAATAACGGCATTTTCAGTGTCGGTCGCTGTGTCCGGGTGTCCAAGCCCGGAATGGGCGAGCGCCACGATCAGATCGCACCCCTTTACGCGCAAAAGACGCGTCAGGGACCGGGCCGCGACAACGATGTCGTCCGCCTCTACGGTTTCGTTCAGATTGTGTTCTTCCCAACGTGTTGTCTGCGGTGGCAGAACCGAAAACACGCCGATGCGAATGGGTACATCCTTGTTTCCCACCGACACGATACGGTCGAGGATCGCAAAACGCTGCCATGATTGTCGTTCTCCGGACCGATGAAGATTGCCGCACAGAACCGGGCACGGGGCTTGCGCAAGGGTCTTGTCCAATGTAGGCAGCCCGAACCCGAAATCATGATTGCCCAGACCAATCGCATCATAGTCCAGCGCCTTGAATGCCTGCATCATCGGGTGGGGTTTGTCGTTCCGAACGGCCCATTCGCCCATCGGCGTTCCCTGGAGCGAATCCCCGTTGTCGAACATCAGTACCAGCGCGTCTGTGGCCTCGTGTCGGGCCTTGCGGATCAGGCTGGCGGTGCGAGTCAACCCAAGCGTTGGGTCTGGTGTGTCCGCGTAATAGTCAAAACCGGTCAGATGCATGTGCAGGTCGGAGGTGGCAAGAATACGAATACGCCCACGGTCTTTTGTGGGGTGAGCCTGCGTCGATGGGTTTTGCTTCACTTTTGTTGTTCTGCTTTTGAATGTGGCAATGGGCTAAAATCATCAAAACGCAGTCTAGATGATTTTTCCGAGGCCGCCATGCGGCTTTTCGGCGGCGCGTCTGTGCGTTTTGCGTCTTGAATTGCCATTGCAACAGGGCCTGAGACATGGCAGCCCTGTGCGCAAGACCAGAAGGAATTCCAATGAAAAAAGCAGAGCAGGTGACTTTCGGCGGCTCGGGCCTGAATCGGGCAGCACATCTTCGTGGGGATTCAGAGAAGCTGTCCGAGATGGCGCGCAACCCTGCCGCGCGATGCATATTGTTGTGGCGAGGCAAGCTTCTGGTCGTGGGCGCGGCGCTGGATCAGCTTGCCCTGACGCAGATGAGCCACCCGCTGGTCAGCGATGGCCCCGGCGGCGTAATCGAAGCACCGGTTTTTCTGGGCCTGAGTGCCGAGGGCGCACCCCTGTTTGCCGCGGATATCTCGGCCTGGGGGGCAGAGGGATTGGATCTGACCGGCCTGGGAGAGTTCGTGGACAGATCCGAACAGCAGCATCCTGATTTGCCCCAAGGACATGTCTTTGCCGAGCTTCGCCGGATCATGGCGCGATTGTCGCCCCGTGATGCTGAACTGGCCGCATCGGCCAAGGCGGTTGTCGGTTGGCACGAAACACATCGCTTCTGTGCCCGCTGCGGCGCAGCCAGTGATGTGTCGCAAGGGGGGTGGCAGCGCAGTTGCCCGTCTTGCGGCGGGCAGCATTTTCCGCGCACGGATCCGGTTGTGATCATGCTGATTACGCATGGGGACAGTGTGCTTATGGGGCGATCCCCAGGGTGGCCCGAGGGGATGTTTTCCTTGCTGGCAGGATTTGTCGAACCCGGCGAAACGCTGGAAGCGGCGGTGCGCCGCGAGGTGATGGAAGAGGCAGGCGTACCTGTTGGCGCGGTGGCTTACCTGTCCAGCCAGCCCTGGCCTTTCCCGGCATCCCTGATGTTCGGATGCGCCGGCGAGGCCCTGTCGCGCGACATCGTGATCGATCCGGTCGAGATCGAAGAGGCGATGTGGGTCAGCAAATCCGAAATGATGCAGGCATTTGCCGGCGAACATCCCCGGTTGTTGCCGGCGCGCAAGGGGGCTATCGCTCATTTTCTGCTTCAGAACTGGCTTGCGGATACGCTGGACTGAGGAAAAACTGGTGAAGCCATAAACAGCAAAGGTCACTATGCAGTTTTCAGCGCGGGAAGATATCGAAGCCCCTATCAATTCGGTATTCGACATGGTGTCGGATTTCGAGAGGTTCGAGCGTATGGCGATGCGTCGTGGCATCGACGTGCGGCGCCTCGGCGCGGATGCAATGGTGATTGCTGGCACCGAATGGAAAACGGAATTCAGGTTGCGTGGAAAGCCGCGTCAGATGTCGGTGGTGATGACGGACTATGACAAGCCGTCGCAAATGCGGTTCGAGGCGGCCAGCAAAGGGATGACCGGCCTGACGACAGTGGATTTTCTGGCCCTGTCCCCGCGTCGGACACGCCTGAGCGTTGAGATGTCCTTGGCCGCAAAATCCTTGCCCGCGCGGTTGCTGTTGCAGTCCATGAAGCTTGGACAGTCAAAGTTCCGCAAGCAATTCCAGGTGCGGTTCAGCGAGTTTGCGCGTGAACTGGAGCAGCGCCATTTCCACAGCCGGCAGTAAGACTCGGCGGAGGATGCTTTGAACATGTACGACCTTAGAGATCTGCGGGAAAGCGACGCAGACGGTCTAGCTGACGTACTGAGCGAGATATTCAAAGCAGGAAAACGTTTGACCGCAGGCAGCAAGGACTTTGTTCACGAGCGCTATATTCACGACCCCCAACGTATCAGGTGCACGGTCGCAGTTGATCCGGACGGTCGAATTCTGGGCTTTCAATCCCTGAAGGAGGCAGAGAAAGACAACCTGTACGGAACACCTGTTGGATGGGGCGTAATCGGAACGCATATCCGTCCGTCTGCTGCGCGGATGGGAATTGGTCGAAAGCTGTTTGCCTGCTCACTGGAAGCCGCTCGAGCGCATGGTTTGCCAGCCATCGACGCAACGATTGGCAAGGACAACGCCGAAGGTCTGGCCTATTACGAGGCGATGGGTTTCAGGGCATACAGGCATGCCCCCGGTGAGATATCCAAGGTATTCAGACTGGATGCCTAGCGGTTCGGACGCTGTGGAGGACGGATGGCGAGCATAATCTTCCTGCACGGGGCGTCGAGCAGCGGAAAGAGCACGATTGCGCGGGCATTGCAGCAGAGTATCAAGGAGCCGTTCTGGCATATCTCGATTGATCATCTGCGCGATTCCGGTGTTCTGCCTACGGCCGGGTACAAAAACGGAGCGTTTGACTGGAAGGCAGACCGCGCAAAGGTTTTTGACGGGTTTCATGCATCACTGGCCGCCTATGCGGATGCGGGTAACAACCTGATAATAGAACATATCCTGGACACCCCGAAATGGGCTGATGATCTGAGATCGCTGTTGGCTCAGCACGACATCCTGTTCGTGGCGGTTCATTGCCCGCTGGCCCTGTTGGTTGAGCGCGAGCGCCTTCGGGGCGACCGCGAACTGGGCAGCGCTGCGCGCGACCATTCCTTGATTCACGACGGCAGGGTTTACGACATCGAGATCGACTCGGCCGAAGGTGTCGAGGCAAATGTTCAATCGATACTTCAGGCGTGGCGCGGTGATACGCGCCGATCCGAGTTTGGCAGGAATGCCGAATGATGTCTCAGCCGCGCGGATGGGCCGCTGGGTAGACGCCAAGAATCTCGACATTGGTCGTGAAATGTTCCAGCTCGTCCATGGCCAGCTGCACGTTACGGTCTTCGGGATGTCCAACGATGTCCGCATAAAACTGCGTTGCCGTGAAGGACCCGTCGACCATATAGCTTTCCAGCTTGGTCATGTTGATCCCGTTCGTGGCAAAGCCACCCATTGCCTTGTAAAGCGCGGCCGGGATGTTGCGGACCTGAAAAACGAAGCTGGTGATCATTTCATACTCACCCCGACGAGACAGATCCGCCTCTCGGGACATGACAAGGAAACGGGTCGTGTTGTCGTCATTGTCCTCGATATGGCGGGCCAGCACGTTCAGGTCGTAGATTTCAGCCGCAAGTTCGCTGGCCAGAGCGGCGGAATGCAAATCCCCGATTTCGGCCACTTCGCGCGCAGCGCGGGCATTGTCGGGACTAACACGGCCGCGAATACCGTGTTCTTTCAGGAAGCCGGAGCACTGCGGCAGCAGCACCAGATGCGAATGCGCTTCGGTGATGTCCTCCAGCTTGGCGCCGGGTACACCAAGAAGGTTGATGTGAACACGCACGAACGCTTCATCGATGATATGAAGCCCGCTATGCGGCAGCAGCCGGTGAATGTCGGCAACCCGACCATAGGTCGTGTTTTCGACCGGCAGCATCGCCAGATCGGCCGCGCCCGAGCGAACTGATTCGATCACGTCCTCGAATGTGCGGCAGGGCAGGGCCTCCATTTCGGGGCGTGCGTTGCGGCAGGCCTCGTGACTGTAGGCGCCGGGTTCGCCCTGAAAAGCAATGCGATTGGTCATTTGGTCGATTCCATGCAACAAGTTCGCGATTTGGTCGTTTCGTCGCGGTGTCTATACCTTGCCTCTCGCAAGTGGAAGCCTTAGACACCTGCCCAGACAGCTGAAATGGACACGCGATCAATGTTCGACACGATGACAGTTACCAAGGCCGCCGCAGGCCTGTTCGGCACTTTCCTGGTGCTGCTTCTGGCCAAATGGGGGGCGGACATCCTCTATGCTTCCGGTGGCCATGGCTCGGCTGAGGCCGCCTACATTATCGAAACCGAAAGCTCGGGCGAAAGCGCCGACGGCGAAGAGGTGGTCTTCGAAGATCTGCTGGCCGCCGCTGACGTCGAGAAGGGCGCGAAAGTATTCCGCAAGTGCACCGCGTGCCACAAGCTGGAAGACGGCGCGAATGGCACCGGCCCTTATCTGTACGGCGTTGTTGATCGCCCGGTCGCTTCGGCAAAAGGTTTCACCGGTTATTCAGCCGCTATGCAGGCGCATGGTGGAAACTGGACGCCCGAAGCGCTGGATGCGTTCCTGACCAAGCCCAGCAGCTATATCTCGGGCACTTCGATGAGCTTTGCCGGCTTGAAAAAACCGCAGGACCGCGCAGACGTGATTGCCTATCTGCAAACAATCGGCAACTGATTGCCTGACAGGCCAGACAAGTTGAGAGCCGCTGCCCCGCGCAGCGGCTTTTTTTATCTGAAGGGAACTTCACAAAGCGCACACGCATTCTAAACTTGAAACTGTCAGCGTTGGCACTTTAGCTAGCGTATGCGACAAAAAAGATGACAATGACCCAGAGGATGAGCCACATGATATCCCTAATGCCTGCTGCACGTGATCTTAAGGTCAGGCCATTGGCTGGCATATTCGGGCTTTGTGCTGTTCTTCTCTCACCGCAAGCCGCTTTGGCATTGGACGAGGGGGTTACCCGCAGTCATGGATATTCGTATTTCGGAAATCTGGATTACCCTGCTGACTATCCGCATCTGAATTATGTGAATCCAGATGCGCCCAAAGGTGGTGAGTTGTCCTTGGCGGCTTCAGGGACGTTCGATTCCCTCAATCCCTATTCCCGCAAGGGGCGCGCAGGCGCCTTGACTACGCTGCAATATGACCGCCTGTTCGAAAGCTCGGATGACGGAGTCGGGCAGTATTACGGCGTGCTGGCGGAAAGCCTGGAATATGATGAAGGGCGCAACTACGTCATTTTCCATTTGCGACCCGAAGCAACCTTTTGGGATGGCACGCCGGTGACGGCCGAGGATGTCGTTTACAGCCACCGCCTGTTCATCGAACAGGGCCTGCCTTCGTACGCCCAAGCCGTGGGCCGCATGGTGACGGGGGCCGAAGCGCTGGATGATCACACGGTCAAGTTCACGTTCAATCCGGAAGTCACCCGCCGCAGTTTGATCGAAACCGTTGGGTCGACCCCCGTCTTTTCGAAAGCATGGTTCGAGGCGGACGAGTCCCGGCGCCTGGATGAGCCGCGGCTGGAAGTGGCGGTCGGATCGGGCCCCTATAAACTCGACAGCTATGACATCAATCGCCGTATCGTTTACAAGCGACGAGACGACTATTGGGGTAAGGATCTGCCATTCAATGTCGGTCGCAACAATTTCGATACGATCCGCGTCGAGTATTTTGCCGATCAGACAGCGGCGTTCGAGGGGTTCAAGGCCGGTGAATACACGTTGCGGATTGAAAGTGATCCCAAGCTTTGGGCGACGGCATATGATTTCCCGAAGATGAACGAAGGTGTGATCGTACGGGACGAGATACCGGATGGCAGCCCGCCAACACCGTCAGGCTTCGTCTTCAACCTCGGAAAACCGCAGTTTTCAGACAAGAACGTACGCAAGGCCCTTGCCCTGGCCTTCAATTTCGAATGGGCCAATGAATCCCTGCTGTTTGGTCTGAATTCACCGCGCAATTCCTTTACACAAGGCACCCCGTTGGAAGCGCAAGGCCTGCCCGAGGGCGATGAGCTGGCGTTTCTTCAAGGGCTGGGTGAGGTTGTGCCCGAGGACCTTCTTTCAGAACCTGCCGTGACGGTACACGAGTCAAACCCCGCGCGTCTGAATGATCGCAGAAATCTGCGAAAAGCCGCGAAACTGCTGGACGAGGCCGGGTGGCCCGTCGGCGATGGCAACGTGCGGCGCAACGCGGAAGGGCAGACGCTCAGGGTGGATTTCCCCTATCCTTCAAACCTGCCGACCTCGACGGCCACGATGATTGAAACCTATGTCCAGAACCTGCAAGCCATTGGCGTGGATGCGTCGGCGGAAAAGGTTGACCCGGCGCAATACACGCTGCGCAGCCGCGAGCGGGACTATGACATGGTCTATTCCACACGATACGGGTCTTTTTTGTCGACCGGCGGCGGGTTGAGCCAGATGTACGGGTCGAAAGAGGCTGCATTCAGTCTTTTCAACCCGGCCGGATTGGCCAGCCCTTTGGTTGACGCAATCATCGAAGCATCCTTTGATACCGACAATCAGGCGGATCAGGACGCGGCGTTGAAGGCGTTGGATCGCGCCCTCAGGTATGAGTTCTTCGTGATCCCCGTAGGATACATCGCTGACCACTGGGTGGCATATTACGATATGTATGAATACCCGGAAAACCTGCCGCCTTATTCGCTGGGCTATCTGGATCTGTGGTGGATCAATCCGGAAAAAGAGGCTGCACTGAAAGCGAAAGGCGCGCTGCGATAACATGGGCGCCTATATTCTAAGACGTTTGTTGCTGATCATCCCGACCCTTCTGGGCATCATGATCGTCAACTTCACGCTGGTACAATTCGTGCCTGGCGGTCCGGTCGAGCAGATCATTGCCCAGATCGAAGGTCAGGGGGATGTATTCGCCGGATTTGCAGGTGCGGGCGATGCCGGCGCGGGTTCAGAGCCGGCGGGCGGCGTTTTCGACGACAAATATGTCGGTGCGCGAGGCCTGCCGCCCGAGTTCATTGCTGAACTTGAAAAGGAATTCGGTTTCGACAAACCGCCTCTGGAGCGGTTCCTGATCATGATGGGCAACTATCTGACGCTGGACTTCGGCGAAAGCTATTTCCGCTCGATCAGCGTGATTGATCTGGTGCTCGAGAAAATGCCGGTCTCGATCTCGCTGGGCCTGTGGTCAACATTGATTGCCTATCTGGTTTCGATCCCTCTGGGCATTCGCAAGGCGATCAGGGACGGTTCGCAGTTCGACACGTGGACCAGCGCTGCGATCATCGTGGCCTATGCGATCCCTGGCTTTCTGTTTGCCATCCTGCTGCTGGTGCTTTTCGCCGGTGGATCCTATTGGCAGATCTTCCCGCTGCGGGGGCTGACATCCGACAACTGGGACAGCCTGAGTCTCTTTGGCAAGATCGCGGATTACTTCTGGCATATCGCGCTGCCGACGATTGCGCTGACGATCTCGGCCTTTGCGACGCTGACGCTGCTGACCAAGAACTCGTTTCTCGATGAGATCAAAAAGCAATATGTCATGACCGCCCGCGCCAAAGGTCTGAGCGAACGCAAGGTGCTGTATGGCCATGTGTTCCGCAACGCGATGCTGATCGTCATAGCCGGATTTCCGGCCGTGTTCATCGGCGTGTTCTTCGGAGGCTCGATCATCATTGAAACGATCTTCTCACTTGATGGTCTGGGACGTCTGGGTTTTGAAGCTGCCGTGGCGCGGGATTACCCGGTGATCTTCGGCACGCTGTTCATCTTTGGCCTGATGGGCCTGGTCGTCGGTATCATCAGCGACCTGATGTATGTGCTGGTCGACCCGCGCATCGATTTCGAAAAGCGGGAGGGGTAAATGGCATTGTCCCCCCTGAACCAGCGCCGCTGGAGCAATTTCTGCCGCAACAGGCGCGCTTTCTGGTCATTGATCATTTTCTCAGTGCTGTTCGGTCTGTCGCTGTTTGCCGAGTTCATCGCCAACGATAAACCGATCCTCGTTAAATACCGGGGTGAGTTCTATACACCGGTCTTCAACTTCTACGCGGAAACCGATTTTGGCGGAGACTTCCAGACGGAGGCGATCTATCGCGACCCCGAGGTTCAGTGTCTGATAGACAGTGGCGGCCTTGAAGAGTGTTTCGACGATCCCGAAGGCATTATCGAACAGATCGATGCCGGCACGTTCCAGGCGGAAGGGTTCGAGCGTGGCTGGTCGATTTGGCCGTTGATCCCTTATTCCTACAACACATCGGTCGATCGCCCCGGGGCTGCGCCCTTGCCACCCAACGGCCAGAACCTGCTGGGCACCGATGACACCAAGCGCGACGTTCTTGCCCGCGTGATCTATGGTTTCCGCCTGTCGATCCTGTTCACGCTGATCGTGACGGGCGCCGCCAGTCTGATCGGTATTTTCGCCGGTGCCATACAGGGCTTCTTCGGCGGTTGGCTGGATCTGATCTTGCAGCGGATCATCGAGATCTGGTCAGCGACGCCCTCGCTTTACGTCATCATCATCATGTTCGCGGTGCTGGGGCGCAGCTTCTGGCTGCTGGTCGCGTTGATGATCCTGTTCAGCTGGACCGGGCTGGTTGGTGTGGTGCGCGCAGAATTCCTGCGGGCGCGAAACCTTGAATATGTGCGCGCTGCGCGGGCGCTGGGCGTGGGCAACATGACCATCATGTTCCGCCACATGCTGCCCAACGCGATGGTGGCCACGCTGACCTTCATGCCCTTCATCGTCACCGGCACCATAGGCGGGCTGGCTTCGCTGGATTATCTGGGTTTTGGCCTTCCCTCTTCGGCCCCCTCGCTGGGAGAGCTCACCTTGCAGGCGAAACAGAACCTTCAGGCCCCGTGGCTGGCCTTCACGGCCTTTTTCACCTTTGCCATCATGCTGTCCCTGCTGGTCTTCATCTTTGAGGGCGTGCGGGATGCGTTCGATCCCAGAAAGACCTTCTCATGAGCCTGCTGGATGTAAACAACCTGAAGGTCTCGTTCCGGCAGGACGGTCAGATCAGTGCTGCGGTTCGGGGCGTGTCGTTCCATGTCGATCGCGGGGAAACCGTGGCGCTGGTGGGCGAATCCGGATCGGGCAAATCTGTCACCGCGCTCAGCACCGTATCGTTGCTGGGCGACAGCGCCATCGTCGACGGGTCCGTCACCTATGACGGGCAGGAGATGATCGGCGCCTCGGAGCAGCGTCTGATGGATGTGCGCGGCAATGACATCAGCTTCATTTTCCAAGAGCCGATGACATCGCTGAACCCACTGCACACGATCCAGAAGCAGATGGCGGAATCGTTGGCCCTGCATCAGGGGGTGACGGGTGATGTCGCGCGCGAACGGATTCTTGAACTGTTGAACAAGGTCGGTATCCGCGACCCCGAAGACCGGCTGGACAGCTATCCGCACCAGTTGTCAGGCGGACAGCGGCAGCGAGTGATGATCGCCATGGCGCTGGCGAACAAGCCGGACATCCTGATCGCCGATGAACCGACGACGGCGTTGGATGTAACCATTCAGGCACAGATCCTCGAGTTGCTGGCCAGTTTGCAGAAATCCGAAAACATGGGGATGCTGTTCATCACCCACGATCTGGGCATTGTGCGCCGGATCGCTGATCGGGTCTGTGTGATGAAGGATGGTGAGATCGTCGAGACCGGTGCGACTGCCGAGATCTTCGACAACCCGCAGCACCCCTATACCCGCAAGCTCCTGGCCGCGGAACCTTCGGGTCAGCCAGACGCCGTTGCAACAGATGCCGAGGAAGTCGCGCGCACTGATCATCTGAAGGTCTGGTTCCCGATCCAACGGGGATTTCTGAAACGCACGGTCGGCTATGTGAAGGCGGTGAATGACGCCTCGCTGAGTGTACGCGCGGGTGAGACTTTGGGGATCGTGGGTGAAAGCGGGTCGGGCAAGACCACGCTGGCGCTGGCGATCATGCGTCTGATCGCGTCCGAAGGCGGCATCACCTTCCGCGATCAGGATGTTCGAAAATGGTCCACGCGAGAGCTGCGCCGACTGCGCAAGGATATGCAGATCGTGTTTCAGGACCCGTTCGGCAGCCTCAGCCCACGTATGACCTGTCAGCAGATCATCGCGGAAGGTCTGGCCATTCACAACGTTGATCCTCATCGCGCGCCGCGCGAGCTGGTCGCTGAGGTGATGAACGAAGTGGGCCTGGATCCTGCGGCGATGGACCGGTATCCGCACGAGTTTTCGGGCGGGCAGCGTCAGCGCATCGCGATTGCGCGCGCGATGGTCTTGCGACCCAAGCTGCTGGTACTGGACGAACCGACCAGCGCGCTGGACATGACGGTTCAGGTTCAGATCGTCGATCTGCTGCGCGATCTGCAAAAGAAATACGGGCTGGCCTATCTGTTCATCAGCCATGACCTGAAAGTTGTGCGGGCGATGTCGCACAAGGTGATCGTCATGCGAAACGGAGATGTGGTTGAAATGGGCACGGCCGAGGATTTGTTCGAAAATGCCCAGACCGACTATACCCGTGAATTGATTGCTGCGGCGGGCTGAAATCAGCCCGCCACCGTCAGGCCGTCAGGCGCTTGCCTTTTCTTTGGATGCCGCTTTCGGCACCGGTCCGCGCAGTTCTTCATAGTGATCAAAGCTCAGCTTGACCCACCCGGTTCCGCGCGTGGCGCTGGCAAGAGTGCGATGCAACTCATCCTCGGCCACGGCGGGTATCAGGGCGTTGAAAATCTCCCAGCCTGATGCGTTTGGGTTGCCCTCAAATCCCAGAACCTGTCCTTGCAGAGAGCTGATCGTCGGCACCAGGTCGCCAACAAAATCAGAAGGCAGGTGGATTTCGGCGTTCAGGATCGGCTGCAAAACAACGGGCTTGGCCTGTGGCAGCGCTTCGCGCACGGCGTTCTTGCCCGCGGTGCGGAAGGCATAATCGGAACTGTCCACGTTGTGATGCTTGCCGTCATGCAGCGTGACCTTCACATCCACCACCGGAAAGCCCTCGGGGCCTTGCTCCAGCGCGTCCCTGGCGCCCTGTTCCACGGATGGGATGTAATTCTTGGGCACCGCGCCTCCCTTGACCACCTCTTCGAACTGGAACCCAGATCCGCGCGGCAGCGGTGCGACCGAGATCACGACATCCGCGAATTGCCCGGCCCCGCCGGATTGTTTGCGGTGTCTGTGGCGATGTTCGACAGGTGTTCGGATGGTTTCGCGATAGGCGGTTTCGACTTGGTCGGTTTCAATCTCGATCCCGAAATCCTCGGCCAGCTTGGCGGTCACGCGTCGCATGTGCTGCGGACCCTGAGACCCAAGAACGGCGTGGCCGGTAAGCTCATCCTGTTGCAGGTGAAGGCCGGGGTCGATCTCGGCCAGACGGCTCAGGGCGTTGGACAGGCGCACATCGTCCCGCTCATGCGCAGGCGAGACGATCTGACGATGCGCCACCGGATGCGAGGCCGCCCATTCCGGCAGTTCCGTCGCCGAATTGCTGTCGTAGATATAGCCGGGGTTGAGGTGATCGGATTTCACCGCCAGACCAATCTGCCCGGCCTCAAGCGTGGCGATCTGGGTTTTGGCATCCAGCGTTGTCAGGTTGCCGACGGTCTCACCGCCCAAGGCTTCATGGGCTTGCACGCCGTCCCCCAGGCCGCGCAGTATGACGATTTTTCCGATGTGTTTTTTGACATCCGCAAAACCGGCAATGGCGCGGGCGCTGTCTCCGGCCTCGTCGCGCCCGGCGGCGATATCAAATTCGGGGGCTTCGTGTCGCAGAGCCTTCATCAGGCGCGTCAGCCCGTTGCCGTGGCTTGCGGCACCCAGACAGGCGGGAATCAACTGATGGTTCTTCAGGACCTGTGCCGCCAGGCCATAGACCTCGTCGCTTGGCGGCTGTTTGTCTTCGATGAGCTGTTCCAGCAGGGTGTCATCGAAATCGGACAGGGTCTCCAGCAGCTCGGTTCGGGCCTCCTGCTCACGGTCTTCGACGGATTGAGGCAGTTCGATCAGGGCCGAGGGCTGGCCCTCCTGATATTTCCAAGCCCGTTCCGAGATCAGATCAACCGCCCCGATGATCGTATCCCCTTCGCGGATCGGGACCTGACGCAGGGCGATGTGATGGGTGCAGTATGTTTGCAATGCGGCGATGATATCGCGGATGCGGCCGTTGGGATTGTCCATCCGGTTGATGAAGAGAAAACACGGGATGCCGGCCTCTTCTACCAGTCGCAGGTAGGGCGCGCACAAAACGGCGGCATTCGGGTCGGGGGGCACGACAACTACGGCAGCGTCCGATATAGCCATTGCCGGTCCGACATAGGCCAGAGCATCGCCGCCCCCGTCAACGTCGATCGCGCACCAGGGCTCGTCCAGGTAAGAAAAACCGTGCAAATGCACGGTTTCGGAAACATCGAATGTGGTGGGGCGCCCGTCGAGGCGGCTGATGGCCTCGACAAGCGTAGATTTGCCCGATTGACTGGGCCCGAGGACGGTGAATACGCGCATGAGTGTTGTCCCTCTTTCAGGTTGCAGATTGGCTGCACGAAAGGGACCGACCGACGCGTTGGCGTCGACAAGGATTGTCTGTATTTTGCCCGCCTCAGGCCGCAGAGCGAGATGCCGCCCTACAGCATGAGTGTGGGAAAAACCGCAGGCGTGCGTCAAGCCCCTGATGTGTTTTGCGCGTGACGGGCCGAATGCTGCCCGCCGAAAAAGGGTCAGATGGCCGAGCTGTGCCCGGCTTTGCTGAGGTCATAGGCGTCAAAGCTGCGGGCGATCATCCGGGTCAGCGCCCGCGCTTCGGGCGGTATGAAAAGCCCGGTTTCAGTGATTTGCAGCATCCCGTCGAAAGATGCATTGGCTGCGTGATACATCTCGTCCAGTTCAGCGGCTGATACATCGTGATCCCGCAGGATTTCTGCCGTGTCGATTTTGAAATCGCACATCAGTGCCTCGATCAGGCGGGCACGCAGAATGTCCTGACCCTTGAAGAGGTGCCCTCGGGATGTCGAAAACTGCCCATCGCGAATGGCTTTGGTGTGGACAGAGGTGGCCGGAGCGTTTTGCGCATAGCCTTGCGGGAAGCGCGAGATCGAGCTGGCCCCGACACCAATCAGAACATCGGCCTGATCGTCGGTGTAACCCTGGAAGTTCCGCTTGAGGCGGCCCGCGCGCAAAGCGTGGGTCAGCCCGTCATCCTGAGTGGCGAAATGGTCGATGCCGATTTCGGCATAATTGTCCCAAAGAAACAAACGCCGGGCCGTGTCGAACAGCTCGAGGCGCTGTTCCGGTGTGGGCAGGGCGTCCGACGGAATAAGCTGCTGCCGCTTGGCCATCCAAGGCACATGGGCATAGCCGTAAAGCGCCACGCGATCCGGGCTGAGCGACAGGAGCTTCTGTACGCTTTCCGTCATGCGCGCCTTGGTCTGATGCGGCAGGCCGTAAAGAATATCCGCATTCAGGCTGGCGATGCCGCGTGCGCGGATCATGTCGATGGCGTCGCGCGTGGTGTCATAGCTTTGGATGCGGCCGATGGTTTTCTGGATTTCGTCGTCGAAATCCTGCACCCCGATCGAAGCACGGTTCATGCCCGCGTCTGCCAGCGCATCCAGACGCGCCTCGTCAATCTCGTTCGGATCGATCTCGACCGAGAATTCGGCATCAGGCCCCATGGGCACGATACCCAGGATGTGTTGTGCCAGTTCACGCATCAGTTGGGCGTTCAGCAACGTTGGCGTGCCACCGCCCCAGTGCAGGCGCGACAGAACCACACCTTCGGGCAAACGTGCTGCCAGAAGATCCAGTTCGGCCTTCAGAACGTCGACATAGGCGATCACCGGATTGTCGGTTTGTGTTCCTTGTGTCCGGCAGGCACAGAACCAGCATAGCCTGCGGCAGAATGGGACATGGATGTACAAGGAAATGGCACTGCCGGGTTTGATCCCGGAAATCCAGTCGCCAAACATATCTGCTCCCACGTCGTTGCTGAAGTGGGGGGCGGTGGGATAGCTTGTGTAACGCGGTACTTTCGCGTCAAATAGTCCAAGCTTTGCCAATTGTGGTTTCACTATCATGGCGATACCCTTAGGGGACAGAGGACACTGGTGCTTTGATGGAGATCAAGTGGGAACGCGCATGACAGTAAAAGCACAATTTGACCATTCAAATTGCGGAGATTGCCCGATTCGTCATCGCGCCGTCTGTGCCCAATGTGATGCCGACGAGCTGGAAGAGCTTGAAGGCATTAAATATTATCGCAGCTTTGAAGCGGGTCAGACGATCATCTGGTCTGGGGATCAGATGAGTTTCGTCGGCTCGGTCGTGGCCGGAATCGCGTCGTTGACCCAGACGATGGAAGATGGCCGCACTCAAATGGTTGGCCTGCTGCTGCCCAGCGATTTCGTTGGCCGCCCGGGTCGCGATACTGCGCCTTATGATGTTCAGGCGACGACGGATGTCGTGATGTGCTGTTTCCGCAAGAAACCGTTCGAAGAGCTGATGGACCAAACCCCACATATTGCGCATCGTCTTTTGCAGATGACGTTGGACGAGCTTGACGCTGCCCGCGAGTGGATGCTGGTTCTGGGTCGAAAGACGGCGCGTGAGAAGATTGCCAGCCTGCTGTCGATCATTGCGCGCCGGGACGCTTCGGTCAGCCAAAAGGGTCTGACTGGATCTATAGTGTTCGACCTGCCCCTGACCCGAGAAGCAATGGCGGATTACCTTGGTTTGACACTGGAAACGGTCAGTCGCCAGATTTCGGCTTTGAAAAAAGACGGGGTGATCACACTTGAAGGAAAGCGACACGTGACCATCCCCGATCTGGGCCGCCTGATGGAAGAGGCAGGTGACGATTCGGATGGCGGCTTTCCGGTCTGACGCGAACGGTTTTTGACCGCCAACAGCCGTCGCGGTCTTGTTCGCAGGAATGTCTGATTCAGGAGATCGACATGGAATTTACCAGTTTGTTGGCAATGCTTTTGGTCGGCGCAATCGCCGGTTGGCTGTCTGGCAAGATCATGGAAGGCCGGGGGTTCGGTCTTTTCGGCAACATCATTGTCGGAATCGTCGGCGCGTTTCTTGCGGGGTTGATTTTTCCGGCACTTGGATTTGCCGTTGGCGGCGGCCTGCTGTCGTCTATCTTCTTCGCAACAGTAGGCGCCGTGATCCTGTTGTTCCTGATAGGCCTCATCCGCAGAGGATGACAAAAGCCGCCAAGTCAGGCGGCTTTTGAAGGGCGGATCAATGGGCAAGGAATACGGGTACGCTAGACTGCTCCAGCATGTTGCGTGTTGCGCCGCCCAGAATGGCCTCGCGAAAACGGGAATGACCGTAAGCGCCCATGACGATCAGATCCGATTCTGTATCGGATGCGTGGCGGTTGAGAATATCCGACACGCGCGTCATGCTTTTGCTCAGCACATCAATCTCACATTTGACCCCGTGTCGGGCCAGCATCTGTGACAGCAATCCGCCGGGGTCAGACCGGTCGGGTCCATGACGGGGTGGATCGATGACCACGATTCGGACCAGCTCGGCCTGTTTCAGGAAGGGCAGGGCGTGACGAATGGCGCACATGGCCTCGACGCTTTCGTTCCAGCCTATCATGATATTGCGCGGCACCGTCAGGGGTTCGACGTCGTCCGGTACGACCAGAACCGGGCAATGCCCTTCGAACATGGCTGCTTCGATGATGGGCTCGGCCTCGGCCCCACGGTCTTTGCCGTAGGGGTGCGGCAGGATCACCAGATCGGAAAACCGTGCCCTATGTGCAACGTGGCGTCCTATATCAGCAATTTGCGCGACGCCATGCTCGGCGGACCAGCGAACGCCGGACTTGCCAAGGTAATCATTGGCAAAATTCAACAGCTCCTGGGCCTCGGCGTTGGCCCGGCTCAGTGTTTCCTGAACGATAAGCGCATTGGCACCCGCATAGTAATAACCTGTCTGACTGCGATCGACCCCCAGGCACAGGGCTTCGGCATGGGCATCCTGAGATTCTGCCAAGGCCACCATCTGCGCCAGAGCGGCGGGTGCTGTCTTCGTTTCGGTCATGACAGTGAGTAGAGATTTGTAAGTCATCGCGACCTCATGATTCGGGCATTTGGTCTCATGTGACCAGTTGGCCTGTTTCCTCTACAATGCGTGTCACAGAAAACGCAGAACTGTCTTGATACAGATCAAAGCAGTAACAGCCGCCGTGCTTCAGAACGGCAGCCAGTCAAATGGGTTTCGCGCGTCACAAGAATCAAAAGCGCGCGGGGCATGGCAAAGGGACGCAATATGTCGAATTACATCAAGCTGATCGTGCTTGGTCTGATCGCGCTGTTTGCAGCGATCGGAACCAATTATGCACGTGATTTGGCGTATCAGGTACATGCGCTGCTGGTGATGCTTATCGCCGGTGGCTTGTTCATCTGGACGCTTCGAAACACTGACGAGCCGGACATCCTCGTGGATCGGTCCGGAGAGTATATGGACGACGTGGTCCGCTATGGCGTGATCGCAACGGCTTTCTGGGGCGTGGTTGGATTCTTGGTGGGAACCTTCATCGCGTTTCAGTTGGCCTTTCCAGTGCTGAATTTCGAATGGGCGCAGGGGTATCTGAACTTTGGTCGTTTGCGTCCGCTGCACACGTCGGCAGTGATTTTTGCCTTTGGTGGCAACGCGCTGATCGCAACGTCGTTCTACGTCGTTCAGCGTACCAGCGCCGCGCGTCTTTGGGGCGGCAATCTGGCCTGGTTCGTTTTCTGGGGCTATCAGCTGTTCATTGTGCTGGCGGCGACCGGCTATGTTCTGGGCGGAACGCAGTCCAAGGAATATGCCGAACCTGAATGGTATGTCGATCTGTGGCTGACCATTGTTTGGGTCGCCTACCTGGCCGTGTTCCTGGGCACGATCGTCAAGCGGAAAGAGCCGCATATCTATGTGGCGAACTGGTTCTACCTGGCCTTTATCGTCACCGTTGCGATGCTGCACCTGGTCAACAACATGACCGTTCCTGTCAGCATCTGGGGTTCGAAATCGGTCATCGTCTGGTCGGGCGTGCAAGACGCCATGATCCAGTGGTGGTACGGCCACAACGCCGTGGGCTTCTTCCTGACTGCCGGCTTCCTGGGCATGATGTACTATTTCATCCCGAAACAGGCCGAGCGCCCTGTATTCTCGTACAAGCTGTCGATCATCCACTTCTGGGCACTGATCTTCCTGTATATCTGGGCCGGTCCGCACCACCTGCACTATACCGCGCTGCCTGACTGGGCTTCGACGCTGGGCATGGTGTTCTCGGTGGTCCTGTGGATGCCGTCCTGGGGTGGTATGATCAACGGTCTGATGACCCTGTCGGGCGCATGGGACAAGCTGCGCACCGACCCGGTGATCCGGATGATGGTGATCTCGGTCGGCTTCTACGGCATGTCCACCTTCGAAGGCCCGATGATGTCGATCCGTGCGGTGAACTCGCTGTCGCATTACACCGACTGGACCATCGGTCACGTGCACTCGGGTGCGCTGGGCTGGAACGGCATGATCACCTTCGGCGCGCTGTACTTCCTGGTGCCCGTCCTGTGGAAGCGTGAGCGTCTGTACTCGCTGCAAATGGTCAGCTGGCACTTCTGGCTCGCCACCATCGGCATCGTGCTTTACGCGGCGTCGATGTGGGTCACCGGCATCATGGAAGGCCTGATGTGGCGTGAAGTGGATGCCAACGGCTTCCTGGTGAACTCGTTCGCCGACACTGTGGCCGCCAAGTTCCCTATGTATGTGGTGCGTGCTCTGGGTGGCGTGATGTTCGTCGCTGGTGCCTTGATCATGTGCTACAACCTGTGGATGACCGTCCGGAAAGCGCCGGCCAAAGAGGCCAGCCTGACCGTCGCGGTCCCGGCTGAATAAGGAGGGCCGGAGCAATGGCAATTCTCGACAAACACAAGATCCTCGAGACCAACGCGACCCTCCTGCTGATCTTCAGCTTCCTGGTCGTGACCATCGGCGGCATCGTGCAGATCACCCCGCTGTTCTACCTTGAGAACACCATCGAAAAGGTGGAGGGCATGCGGCCCTACACCCCTCTCGAGATGGCGGGGCGCGAGATCTACATCCGCGAAGGCTGTTATGTCTGCCACAGCCAGATGATCCGCCCGATGCGGGACGAGGTCGAACGCTATGGCCACTATTCGCTGGCGGCCGAATCGATGTATGACCACCCGTTCCAGTGGGGTTCGAAACGCACCGGGCCCGATCTGGCCCGCGTGGGTGGCCGCTATTCTGATCAATGGCATGTGGACCACCTGCGCGACCCGCAATCGGTGGTGCCGGAATCGGTGATGCCGAAATACGGCTTCCTCGAGCATCGCAAAATTGACGGCAAGTACATCGGTGATGTTATGGCCACCAATGCTCTGGTCGGGACACCCTATTCCGAAGAGATGCTGGAAAACGCACAAGCCGACTTCCTCGCTCAGGCCGACCCGGACAGCGACTATGACGGGCTGCTGGAGCGCTATGGCGACAAGGTCAACGTGCGAAACTTCGACGGCCAGCCCGAGTTGACCGAAGCTGATGCGTTGGTTGCCTATCTTCAGATGCTGGGCACGTTGGTCGATTTTTCGACCTTCACCCCGGACGCAAGCCGCTAAAGGAGAATCGTGATGGAAGAATACACAATTCTCAGGCAGTTCGCGGATAGCTGGATGTTGCTGCTGTTGTTCGCCTTCTTCGTTGGCATCGTCATCTGGGTTTTCCGCCCCGGTGCTAAGCAGGAATACAAGGACACCGCCAACATCCCCTTCCGGCATCAAGACAAACCCGCCACATCCAAGGAGGCGCGGCAATGAGCAAGACACCTGAAAAACAGCCGGGTGATCCGAACACAACCGGGCACAGCTGGGACGGGATCGAAGAGTTCGACAACCCGATGCCGCGCTGGTGGCTGTGGACCTTCTACGCCACGATCGTATGGGCCGTGATCTACACGATCTTGTATCCAGCATGGCCCCTGGTGCAGTCGGCAACCGCCGGCGTCCTGGGCTGGTCTACGCGGGCTTTGGTCCAGCAGGAGATGGTTGCATTCGAAGAGGCAAATGCACCCTGGAACGCCAAACTGGTGGAAACACCGCTGGAAGACATCGCAAAAGACGCTGAGCTTCAGCAATATGCCGTGAACTCTGGCGGTGCCGTGTTCCGTACCTGGTGTGCGCAGTGCCACGGTTCCGGTGCACAGGGCGCGCCTGGTTTCCCGAACCTGCTGGATGACGCCTGGCTGTGGGGTGGTACGATGGAAGATATCGTCTACACCGTCAGCTATGGTATCCGGAACGAAGAAAGCGACGATGCACGCTATTCCGAGATGCCTGCCTTCGGTGAAATCCTCGAGCATGATGAAATCACGCAGGTGGTTCAGTATGTCATGTCGCTGAGCAACGCACAGACCGATGACGCGGCGGCACAGGCGGGCAAGGTTGTCTTCGAAGACAATTGCGCGTCCTGCCATGGCGAGGATGGTACGGGTGACATCTTCCAGGGGGCACCGAACCTGACCGACGCAATCTGGCTATATGGTGGCAGCGAAGAGACTTTGACTGAAACTGTGACCTACAGCCGCTTTGGCGTCATGCCGAACTGGGATACCCGCCTGACCGAGGCGCAGATCCGTGCGGTATCCGCCTATGTCCACCAGTTGGGTGGTGGCCAGTAAGACCTAGAGGGCAACCTTCGGGCGGTTCGCCGCCCGAAGGCTGTAGCACCGGCTGTTCCATCTGTTCGCGCGTTTCCTGAACAGCCGGTGCTTTTTTACACTGAATTCCTGTTGTTTTGCCATTCCGTTCTTTGCAACGACGGCTGACCATCCGCATTCGGGCAGGTCTGACCCGGGGCTGCGACAATTGGTCGGTACTTGGAAAACCGCATGTACCACGTGCAGCCGGTATCGCGCCACAAGCAGTTTTTCCGCCAAAATCGGCTGAAAATCGGGTAAAATACTTCATTTCCTGCGCCGGCAAGATGGGGCGATCTTCAAAAGATGTTTGCTCGATGCGCTTTTTGACCCATGTCAAAGTTCGCCTGTGCATGATCTGGAACAAGACGTCTTCAGAAGACCCATTTGTGGAGCCAGCCAGTGAGCGATTCCGATCCCGCCCCCAGCCTTTACGCCGCGCGTGAACCGATCTTTCCAAGACGTGTTTCGGGCAAGTTCCGCAACCTGAAATGGATCATCCTCATCGTGACGCTGGGCATCTACTACGTGACGCCTTGGATCAGATGGGATCGTGGCCCCAGCCTGCCGGATCAGGCTGTTCTGCTGGATCTGGCGAATCGGCGTTTCTATTTCTTCTGGATCGAGATCTGGCCGCACGAATTCTACTTTGTCGCCGGTCTGCTGATCATGGCGGGTTTGGGTCTGTTCCTGTTTACGTCAGCTCTGGGTCGCGTATGGTGCGGATATGCGTGCCCGCAGACCGTCTGGACGGATCTGTTCATTCTGGTCGAGCGGTGGATTGAAGGTGACAGAAACGCCCGCCTGCGCCTGCACCGTCAGGAAAAGCTCGATTTCCGAAAAGCTCGCTTGCGGATCACCAAATGGACGGTCTGGTTTCTGATCGGATTGGCGACGGGTGGTGCCTGGGTGTTCTATTTCGCGGATGCACCGACGCTGGCCCGCGATCTTGTGACGGGCAACGCGCATCCCGTAGCGTACACGACGATGTTGATCCTGACGGGTACAACCTTCTTCTTCGGCGGGTTCGCCCGCGAGCAGATCTGTATCTATGCCTGCCCATGGCCGCGCATTCAGGCGGCGATGATGGATGAGGACACGCTGGTTGTCGGCTACCGCGAATGGCGGGGTGAACCGCGTGGCAAAGGCAAACGGACGGCCGATTCTGAATTGGGAGATTGTATCGACTGTATGGCCTGCGTGAATGTCTGCCCTGTCGGGATCGATATCCGGGATGGTCAGCAGCTGGAATGCATCACCTGTGCCCTTTGCATCGACGCGTGTGACGACATGATGGCCAAGATCGGTAAGCCACGAGGGCTGATCGATTACATGGCGTTGAGTGACGAAGCCCATGAGCGATCCGGTAAACCCGCCAAGAATGTCTGGAAGCACATTCTGAGGCCGCGGACGATCATGTATACCACGTTATGGGCGCTGGTCGGATTCGGGCTGCTGTTTGCACTGTTCATCCGTTCTGACATCGATCTGACTGTTGCGCCGGTGCGCAACCCCACCTTCGTCACCCTGTCGGACGGTACGATCCGCAACACCTATGACGTTCGTCTGCGCAACAAGCACGGTGAGGACCGTCTGTTCAAACTGTCTTTGGCGGGCGATCCGGCGATGCGACTGGAAATCGAGGGAACCAAGATCGATACTGTGAATGTCACGGCGGATACGGCACAATTGACCCGTGTATATGTGTTGGCACCTCGCGACAGCGGTCCGGCCGCAGCAGAGGCGACACCAGTGCGGATCTGGGTCGAAGACCTCAGCAGCGGCGAACGCGCCTACAAGGACACCACGTTTAACGGACGAGGGAACTGATCATGGCAGAACGGAAATTCACCGGAAAGCACGCTTTGGCCGTGTTTGTCGGCGCTTTTGGCGTGATCATCGCGGTGAACCTCGTGCTGGCCTACAATGCGGTGAAAACCTTTCCCGGGCTCGAGGTGAAGAACTCCTATGTCGCCAGTCAGGAGTTCAACGAGCGCCTGAAAGAGCAACAGGCGCTGGGCTGGACCGTTCGGGCTGAAACCAAAGGTGGCCTTCTGATCCTGCACATCACCGACGAAAGCGGTGCGCCGGTTGAGGTGCGCGAATTGCAGGCCGTGGTCGGCAGGGCAACCCATGTGCGCGACGACTTTGTGCCGGATTTTACGTTTGATGGCACGGCCTATGCCACGCCTGCCACACTGGGCAAGGGCAACTGGAACATCAGATTGGTGGCGCGTGACGGAAACGGGGCCGAATTCTCGCAGCGCGTTCCGCTATACGTGAAGGGGTAGGCATGACGGCTCAGCTTTCATCCGGTACAGCGGCCTGCCCGGGCTGCCTTGCGGCCCCGGCAGAACCGGCCCGGCCCATACCGGAGGATGTGCAGATCGCCTTGTCGCTGCCGGGCATTCATTGCTCGGCCTGTATCGCGACGGTCGAGCGTGAACTGAACGCGCATCCCGGCGTCGAAGATGCCCGGGTGAACCTGACGCTCAAACGCGCGATGATCAAAGCCACGCCGGAAACGCGCGCAAGCGATCTGATCCCGGTGCTTGAACAGGCAGGATTCGAAGCACATGAGCTTGATCCGGGGGCTTTGTCCGCAACGCAGACGGACAAGGCCGGGCGTGATCTTCTGATGCGCCTGGCCGTGGCCGGGTTTGCATCCATGAACGTGATGTTGCTGTCGGTGTCGGTGTGGTCCGGTGCGACGGATGCAACACGGGACATGTTCCACTGGATTTCAGCGGCCATTGCACTGCCGGCCATTGCGTTCTCGGCCCAGCCGTTCTTTGCCAATGCCTGGAGCGCCCTGCGCGTGCGACGGCTGAATATGGATGTGCCGATTGTGCTGGCGATCCTGTTGGCGCTGGTCACGTCGCTTTGGGAAACCGCGTTGAGCGGCGAGCATGCCTATTTCGACGCCGCTCTGACATTGACCTTCTTTCTGCTGGCCGGACGGTATCTTGATTACCGCACCCGTGCCGCAGCGCGATCTGCGGCCGAGGAATTGACAGCGTTGGAAGTTCCCCGCGCCATTCGTGTGGTCGATGGGGCCGAAGATGAAGTTCCCGTAGCCGAATTGTGTGTCGGAGATCTGATCCTTGTGCGACCGGGTGGGCGCATGCCGGTGGACGGCCAGATCGTTTCGGGTCAGTCCGAATTGGATCGATCCCTTCTGACGGGTGAAACGGTGCCTGTTTTTGCCGAAGCCGGGCAGGTTGTGAGCGCGGGTGAAGTCAACCTGACGGGTCCGCTGACAATCCGGGCAACGGCGGTGGGTGAAGACACGTCGCTCCATCGTATGGCTGATCTGGTCGCTATCGCCGAGTCTGGCCGGTCCCGCTATACCTCGTTGGCCGACAAGGCTGCCAAGCTCTATGCGCCCGGGGTTCATATTCTGTCGGCGCTCAGCTTTGTTGGGTGGTACATCTATTCCGGTGACGTGCGCACGGCACTGAACATCGCGGCGGCTGTTCTGATTATTACCTGCCCCTGTGCGTTGGGCCTTGCCGTGCCTGCGGTAACCACGGCCGCGTCGGGCCGGTTGTTCCGCAAAGGGATGCTGATCAAGCACGCCACTGCACTGGAGCGGCTGTCCGAAGCCGACACGGTTGTATTCGACAAGACGGGCACGCTGACATCCGGCGCGCCGGAACTGGTCAATCTAGGAGACCATGCCCGCGCCAAGGTCGAGGTCGCTCTGGCGCTGGCCGAGGCTTCTGCGCATCCTTTGTCCGTATCACTGGCAAAAGCGGCGCGTGCGGCGGGGATCAAACCAGCAAATGTGCGGGGAATAGCCGAGGTTCCCGGCTATGGCACCGAGGGGGAATTTCGCGGTCAACGCGTTCGCCTGGGTCGGGCGGCCTGGGTCGGCGCGGATCAGGGCACCGACACTTCGGCCTGGTTGGCAATCGGCGAGGACGCACCCGTGGCCTTCCGATTCTCGGACGCGTTGCGCCCGGGCGCCGCTGAGGCGGTGGATGCCCTGCGTGCTTCGGGCAAACATGTGCTTTTGATGTCAGGGGATTCGCAGGGGGCGGTGCGCGCCTTGGCTGAAAAACTTGGAATCACGGATTGGATCGCCGAGGCATTGCCGCAGGACAAGGCAAGACGCATTCAGGATCTCAGCGATGAGGGCCACAAAGTTCTGATGGTTGGCGACGGGCTGAACGATACCGCTGCTTTGGCGGCGGCGCATGTGTCGATCTCTCCGGCCTCTGCGCTGGATGCGGCGCGGGTCGCGTCGGATATCGTGCTGTTGGGTAACGATCTTTCACCCATTGCGGATGCGTGCGACACGGCCGTCAAGGCCACCAGGCGCATTCGCGAGAACTTCAGAATCGCAACCATTTACAACGTGATCGCTGTTCCTCTGGCCGTTGCCGGACTGGCGACACCACTGATCGCGGCCTTGGCGATGTCGACCTCGTCCATTACCGTGTCCCTGAACGCCCTGCGGCTGAGGTAACCTGAATGGAAGTGCTTGCCTATCTGATCCCGATTTCCCTGTTTCTGGGGGGCGTTGGTCTGGCCGCCTTTGTCTATACCGTTCGTTCGAACCAGTACGAAGACCCCGAAGGTGACGCGCGCCGGATCCTGAGCGATGAATGGGATGACAAACCCAAACCCTGAACGAATACCCGATACAGGCAGAGTTGAACCAACTGCCCTTGAAATTGCCGCAATGCCCGGCTATGTCCGGCCCATCCGCTAGCAGAGAGAACACGCCAAATGGCCACCACCAATCCGATCCAGTTCATTCAGCAGGTCCGTGCCGAAGTCTCAAAGGTCGTCTGGCCGACCCGGCGCGAGGTGCTGTTGACCACGGTAATGGTCTTCATCATGGCGGCGTTGACGGCTGTATTTTTTGCTTTGGTCGATCTGGGTATCCGGGGTGGTCTGCAACTGATCCTGGGTGCTTTCAGCTAGACGGAATCGGCGCGCTGAAACGTCTCTGCCCCCTTGCGCTGCGGGCAATGTCAGAGTAGGTGACGCGGTACTATTCGGAATGGGCGTGTGGCGATTCGGGCTGCGCGCCGCTTTTTATTCCGGATGGCGTGACAAGATTTTAATGACGGGTGTGTCCGGTACGCTTGATGCCCCGAAGACAAACAAGGACAACAGGTTCATGGCGAAACGGTGGTACTCGGTCAGCGTTCTTTCGAATTTCGAAAAGAAGATCGCAGAACAGATCCGCACGTCGGTGGCTGAACAGGGCCTTGAGGACGATATCGACGAAGTTCTGGTGCCCACCGAAGAGGTGATCGAAGTGCGCCGGGGCAAGAAGGTCACGACCGAACGCCGCTTTATGCCCGGCTACGTGCTGGTGCATATGGAAATGTCGGATCAGGGGTACCACCTGATCAACTCGATCAACCGCGTCACCGGTTTCCTGGGCCCGCAAGGCCGCCCGATGCCGATGCGCGATGCTGAGGTCAATCAGATCCTCAATCGTGTTCAGGAAGGTGAAGAAGCACCCAAGCTGATGATCAGCTTCGAGGTCGGTGAGAAGGTCAAGGTCAACGACGGCCCGTTCGAGGATTTCGACGGCATGGTCGAAGGTGTGGACGACGAAAACCAGAAGCTGAAGGTTTCGGTTTCGATCTTCGGACGGGAAACTCCGGTCGAGCTGGACTTCACGCAGGTCACCAAGCAGAGCTGAGGAAACTCTCCCAAAGAATTGAAACGCCGCGATGCCAAGGGCAACGCGGCGTTTTTTTGTTCAGGTATTCGCTGAAAACGTATCGACCTATTGCGCTTGAACCATGGCCGCGCGCAAGAGTTGCGGGCGGTCGGTCTGGGATGGCAGGAACACAGCCTGCGATCCGGCATCCAGTGCCGAAAGGCTCGCGTCATACCACTGCATCGCAAGGTCGCGACGTTTCTGCACACCGAAGCCTTCGCGCAGATGGTGGCCAATCAGCTCGCCATAGGCCGGCTCACCCATTGCGACCAGCATCAGGGCAGATCCAAGCGCGGCATCCATGTTGTCCTGACGATAGCCGATCGCCAGGCAGACCTTGCTTGTCGCGGCAAGATCTTGGGGGCTGAGGCCCGAGTCCAGCGCCAGCTTGCGCATCTGGGTTTCAGCCTCAGTTTTCGAGTTGATCGACAGAGCATCAACCTGAGGCGCCACCATTTCACCATATGAATCGCATTGGGCGCTGACCTGCTCCGGTGTCAGTCCCTGGATATCCTGAATCAGATCTTCACCGCGCGCCATCGCGTAGCTGCGGGCAAGGCAGAACTGTTCACTGAGCGCAAAGTCGGGATCGGACATGTTCGACAGGGTCGTATAGCCGCCATTGGTAGATGTTTGCAGCATGACCCCGCTACAGCGATTGGCCAGCGACGGGCCTCCGGTGCCGCCGGAAAACAGGCTCGGCAGGCTGGCAGACGTTGTTTCGGTTGTCTCGGGCTCAGGTTCTTGCGGTGTCGCAACCGGAACAGGTTGTGCCGGGGCGGTTTGTGCCGGAGCCTGAGGGGCAGCAGCCAAAGCAGATCCCGTTTGCACCTGACGGCGATACGCCATCAGAAGCGGTTGACCCGCAAGTTGCGTCGTCGCCTGTCCACCGCTTGTAGCCCAGTAATAGGCTTGCATCAGAAAGTCATACTGATACGGCTGAAAATCATAGCCGTTTACAGGATAACCCATCGAGGCCTGATAGCGTTCGATTGCGGACCGGGTGCCGCGACCGACCTGACCATCGACCCGTCCTGCATTGTACCCGAAGTAATTGAGCGCGGTCTGGGTTTGCGCACCTTGCGTGGTCGATGGAATACCTGACCGATAGGTGCGGTTCGATGTGGTTGTTCGCTGAGATTTCTTCTTTTGTTGGTCCTTGCCAATTGCGTAACCAACGATCCCGCCGACGACCGCACCACCAAGAAACTCTCCAGCGTCGGCCCGCGCCGTTTGAGGGATGGCCGCAGCAAGAGAAAAGGCGATGCCAAGAGTTAAAGCCAAACGAAGTATCATAATTAACCTCCACCAATAATCACATTTTTAACGGATTATAGCACGGTCATCCATGTTGTGGGGAAGCAAGCGCCTATGTTGCGATTGATCGGCGGCGAACTGGTGGTTTTTCACGTCTTTGCAGATTGTTAGAGGAATTCGAAACTGTACGGAGACACGCGTGCAGCCTCGCAGGCGGCAAGAATCCTCTCGGGGTTTGATTCGGTGTTGTCCGATTGGCGCGCCAACCACTTGTCATCTCTCCTGATCCCATGTAAACGCCGCCTCTATCGTCTTCGGGCGAGATTCTCTCGTGGGAGGTTGCCGGGGTCGCGATCCCGGACCGGACCACGCAACATAATCTGGGTGGGACGCGTTTCACCCAAGTTGAAAGGAAAACCAAATGGCCAAGAAGCTTGCTGGTACAATGAAACTGCAGGTTCCTGCAGGTCAGGCGAACCCGTCGCCGCCAGTTGGTCCGGCGCTGGGTCAGCGCGGCATCAACATCATGGAATTCTGCAAGGCGTTCAACGCCAAGACAGCAGACATGGAGCCCGGCGCTCCGTGCCCGACCGTGATCACCTATTATCAGGACAAGTCCTTCACCATGGACATCAAGACGCCGCCCGCGTCTTATTACCTGAAAAAAGCGGCTGGTCTGAAGCCGGTCGGCAAGCGTAACCGCCCCCGTGGCGCGGAGAACCCCGGCCGTGAGACCGTGGCAACCGTGACCACCAAGCAGGTGCGCGAGATCGCCGAAGCCAAAATGAAGGATCTGAACGCGACCGACGTCGAAGGCGCAATGAAGATCATCCTGGGCTCGGCCCGTTCCATGGGCATCGAGGTGAAATAAGATGGCAAAACTCGGTAAACGTACCCGCGCTGCGCGCGAAGCTGTCGCCGGCAAGGAAAACCTGTCGGTTGAAGAAGCAGTTGCCCTGGTCAAAGCCAACGCAACCTCGAAATTCGACGAGACCATCGAAATCGCCATGAACCTGGGCGTTGACACCCGTCACGCAGACCAGATGGTGCGCGGTGTTGTCGGCCTGCCGAACGGCACAGGTAAAGCGATGCGCGTTGCCGTGTTCGCACGTGGCCCCAAGGCGGACGAAGCGAAAGAAGCAGGCGCGGATATCGTTGGTGCAGAAGACCTGATGGAGAGCATCCAGGCCGGCAACATCGACTTTGACCGTTGCATCGCAACCCCGGACATGATGCCGATCGTCGGTCGTCTGGGTAAGGTTCTGGGCCCCCGCAACCTGATGCCGAACCCCAAGGTCGGCACCGTGACCATGGACGTGAAAGCGGCCGTGGAAGCAGCCAAGGGTGGTGAAGTTCAGTTCAAGGCGGAAAAAGGTGGTGTCGTGCACGCAGGCGTTGGCAAGGCGTCGTTCGACGAAGCCAAGCTGGCGGAAAACGTTCGTGCCTTCATCTCGGCCGTTGCCAAGGCGAAACCGTCGGGCGCCAAGGGCACCTATATGAAGAAAATCGCGCTGAGTTCGACCATGGGCCCAGGCGTGACCGTGGATGTGGCGCAAGCTTCGGGCGAATAAGCCGACACGTTCTTTCGGAAAGTCGAGCCCCGGGCGGTCATCCTGCCCGGGGTTTTCTTTTGCTCTCAGATAGCAGGTTCGACTGTGACCTGATTGGGTATTTCGCGCACGCGTGCCTTGTCGGCCTCCAGCCTGAGGTCGCGCTCGGCAACGGTCAATGCCTGGTTCGCAGCCGCCCGGGCCGCGGTTGTCATTGCTCGGTCTTGAGTCTGCGTCAGTCGGGTCAGCGCGCTGAGAATGGCCTCGTGGACTTCGACTTTGTCACCGGCATCCCGGGAAATGGCCGCATAAGCGTCACGCAGGAACGTGTCGATCGCGATCTCGGGGGCATGGATTCTCGGGAATTGCGGGTCGGCGGGTTGGGTGGGCCGCGAGCCAAGTGGCAGGAGAACCCGCAGCAACCTCTCGACCATCTGAATTGCCGTCATTGGGTCGTTGATACCCGGCGAGAGCGCGCGCTGCGCGATTTCGGACAGGGTTTGAATGCCAAAGCGGGGGTCTTGATTGAAGCTGCGCTCGGTCCCGATCACGAAGGCTTCCCCGATGGTTTCACCATCCATTTTCCGGGTCGCTCTGGCCAGGGGCTGGCCTTCAGTCACGAATTGCCCCGGCAGCGCCATGATCCAGATCTCGCAGTCATTCTCTTCGGCGCAGGAGTTCAGCATACCGACATCCACGTGGCGCACATTCCCTGTCGAACTGGCCCGCACGTCGTGACCTGTTTGCGGAACATCCGCGGCGGCTTGATACGGAATGGCTCCGAGGCACGGCAGTTCTATGGCTCGGGCCATGGTGCCCCTGGCGTTGTTTTCTATCTTGCGCGCCGTTTCGGAGATGCTGCCATAGCTGGGCAACTGGTCGATCCAGAGCAAGAGCGCCAGTGTCACCAAAAAGATCACCACCAAGGTGAACGCAAGCGCAACGGCGATGGACTGCTGGGTGTAGACCCCGGTTTCGACAAGGATCAGCGATACGAGCGCGAAGATGAATGCGCCGAGAAACGTGGCCAGCACGTTTTGTGAGACACTGTCTTCTTCGATCACCTGCTGGGCGCGCGGGGAGGACTGGTTCGAGGCCCATCGCTGTGCCGCGACCATGATCGACAGCGAAAAGGTCGTGACCGCCAGCATGGACGACGCCAGAATGCCGAGGATCTTTGCCACGGCCTCGGTGCTCAGCCGTTGTGTGAGAAAGTCGGGGACGAAGCCGCCGAGGTAGGTGCCAATCCCTGCGCTGACCACGGCGAGAGCGGCGATCAGGCTGGTGCGAACCCACAATTGGCGAGAAATCTGACGAAACAGGAATTGCGGCTTGGAAATGGATTTCAACTTGATCATCCGTTGATCCTGTTCGGGTTTGCGGTCATTGTCTACCGGCTTGGCGTTCGGGCCAATTTACCCCTTGGAAACCCCGGCCATCTGCCCTAATAAGACCTGCGGAACAAAGCGTGCGATTCGTCGTGCGCTTTGTTTTGTTTCGTCCAAGACGGTGGGTGGGTCCATTCGGCCCCTTAATTCCCTGCCTGAGACGGGTAAGACCAAAGAATTCTGGGGGTCCCACCCTCGGGCGCATTTTGGCTAATCCCGTAACAAGGACCTGAACGCCGGAGCGAAAGCTGCGGCAAATATGAGCCGGGGTGAGATTTCGCCCCTAACTTGGAGAGAACTGTGGATAGAGCCCAGAAAGAGAAAGTGGTCGAGGAACTCGGCCAAATCTTCGAAAGCTCTGGCGTCGTAGTGGTTGCCCACTACGCCGGTCTGACAGTTGCCGAGATGCAGGACCTGCGCGCGCGTGCACGCGAAGCGGGCGGTTCCGTGCGTGTTGCCAAGAACAGGCTCGCCAAAATCGCCCTCGAGGGTAAGCCGTGTGAAAACATGGCCGACCTGCTGACAGGGATGACCGTTCTGACCTATTCCGAGGACCCTGTGGCAGCAGCCAAAGTGGCCGAGGACTTCGCCAAGGAGAACAAGAAGTTCGAAATCCTTGGCGGTGCAATGGGCGAGAACGCTCTGGACCGCAAAGGCGTCGAAGCTGTTTCGAAAATGCCGTCTCGCGAGGAGCTTATTGCTTCGATCGTGGGCTGCATTGGCGCACCTGCTTCGAACATCGCCGGCGCGATTGGCGCACCTGCAAGCAATATCGCAAGCATCCTTTCCACCATCGAAGAGAAGGCGGAAGCTGCGTAAGCGGTTGGCACTGAATGATCTGCGTGGGGCGCATGCCCTGACGTTGGAACACACACTGTAAACGGAAAGAGCTGATAAAATGGCTGATCTGAAAGCACTCGCAGAAAGCATCGTGGGTCTGACCCTGCTGGAAGCACAAGAACTGAAAACCATCCTCAAAGACGAATACGGCATCGAGCCCGCAGCTGGCGGCGCCGTAATGGTCGCAGGTGCAGCTGGCGACGCCGGCGGTGCAGCTGAGGAAGAAAAAACCGAATTCGACGTCGTTCTGAAGAACGCCGGCGCATCGAAAATCAACGTCATCAAAGAAGTTCGCGGCATCACCGGCCTGGGCCTGAAAGAAGCCAAGGAACTGGTCGAAGCCGGCGGCAAGATCAAAGAAGGCGTGGACAAAGCAGAAGCAGAAGACGTCAAAGCCAAGCTGGAAGCAGCTGGCGCCGAAGTCGAGCTGGCCTAAGCTTGGTCTCAGGTGCATCGCTGATGTGCCGAAAAATTTGGCTGGGTCCGGAGAAATCCGGGTCCAGCCGAACCTGTCTTAGAAAGGGCCTCAAGACCTGAGGCGTTTTCTAAGACACGGTTTTCGGATCGGGAGGCCGCCTTCGGGACGGTGGCCATGAATTGATCCGGACGTGTTGTCTCGATTGTGCAAGATGCCGGGGCCCGACGGTGTCTTTGCCCGCTGAGAACATCGAAAGGTGACATCTGACATGGCTCAAACGTTCCTTGGCCAGAAACGTCTTCGTAAATACTACGGCAAAATCCGCGAAGTGCTGGAAATGCCGAACCTCATTGAGGTCCAGAAATCTTCTTATGATCTTTTCCTGCGCTCCGGCGATGCAGAGCAGCCGACAGACGGCGAAGGCATCAAAGGTGTGTTCCAGTCGGTTTTCCCGATCAAGGATTTCAACGAAACTTCCGTTCTGGAATTCGTGAAATACGATCTGGAAAAACCCAAATACGACGTCGAAGAATGTATGCAACGCGACATGACCTACAGCGCGCCGCTGAAGGTTACACTGCGTCTGATCGTGTTCGATGTCGATGAGGATACCGGTGCTAAATCGGTAAAAGACATCAAGGAACAGGATGTCTTCATGGGCGATATGCCTTTGATGACGCCGAACGGCACCTTTGTCGTGAACGGGACCGAGCGTGTGATCGTATCGCAGATGCACCGTTCGCCCGGCGTGTTCTTTGACCATGACAAAGGCAAGACCCATTCCTCGGGCAAGCTGCTGTTTGCCTGCCGTATCATCCCGTATCGCGGCAGCTGGCTGGACTTTGAGTTCGACGCCAAGGACATTGTGTTCGCCCGGATCGACCGTCGCCGCAAACTGCCTGTGACAACCCTGCTTTATGCGCTGGGTCTGGATCAGGAAGCGATCATGGACGCGTATTACAACACCGTGTCCTACAAGCTGGACAAGAATAAGGGTTGGGTCACTCCGTTCTTCCCCGAGCGCGTGCGCGGCACCCGCCCGACCTATGATCTGATCGACGCCAAATCAGGTGAAGTGATTGCTGAAGCGGGCAAGAAAGTAACGCCTCGCGCGGTCAAGAAGCTGATCGACGAAGGCACCGTTACCGATCTGCTGGTTCCGTTTGATCACATCGTTGGCAAGTATGTCGCCAAGGACATCATCAACGAAGAAACCGGCGCGATCTATGTCGAAGCCGGTGATGAACTGACGCTGGAATATGACAAAGATGGCGACCTGATCGGCGGTACCGTCAAGGAACTGATCGACGCGGGCATCACCGACATCCCGGTTCTGGACATCGACAACGTCAATGTCGGCCCGTACATGCGCAACACCATGGCTCAGGACAAGAACGTGAACCGTGAAAGCGCGCTGATGGATATCTACCGCGTCATGCGTCCGGGTGAGCCGCCCACTGTCGAGGCTGCGTCGGCCCTGTTCGACACGCTGTTCTTCGACAGCGAGCGTTATGACCTGTCCGCCGTCGGCCGCGTGAAGATGAATATGCGTCTGGCACTGGACGCGCCCGACACCCTGCGTACTCTGCGCCGCGAAGACATCGTGGCCTGCATCAAGGCGCTGGTGGAGCTGCGTGACGGCAAAGGCGATGTGGACGATATCGACCACCTCGGCAACCGTCGTGTGCGTTCGGTCGGCGAACTGATGGAAAACCAGTACCGCGTCGGCCTGCTGCGCATGGAGCGCGCCATCAAGGAGCGCATGTCGTCGGTCGAGATCGACACCGTCATGCCGCAGGATCTGATCAACGCGAAACCGGCCGCGGCCGCGGTGCGTGAATTCTTCGGCAGCTCGCAGCTGTCGCAGTTCATGGACCAGACCAACCCGCTGTCGGAAGTCACCCACAAACGCCGTCTTTCGGCGCTTGGCCCCGGTGGTCTGACCCGTGAGCGTGCGGGCTTCGAGGTGCGCGACGTTCACCCGACCCACTATGGCCGGATGTGCCCGATCGAAACGCCGGAAGGCCCGAACATCGGTCTGATCAACTCGCTGGCCACCTTTGCCCGCGTGAACAAGTACGGCTTCATCGAAACGCCTTATCGCGTCGTGAAAGACGGGCAGGTGACCGACGAGGTCCACTACATGTCCGCGACCGAGGAAATGCGTCACACCGTGGCGCAGGCCAACGCGACGCTGGATGAAAGCGGCAAGTTCATCAACGATCTGGTCTCGACCCGTCAGGCGGGTGACTACACCCTGGCCCCGCGCGAGAATGTCGACCTGATCGACGTGTCGCCGAAACAGCTGGTGTCGGTTGCGGCCTCGCTGATTCCGTTCCTGGAAAACGACGACGCGAACCGCGCTCTGATGGGCTCGAACATGCAACGTCAGGCGGTTCCGCTGCTGCGGGCCGAGGCGCCGCTGGTCGGTACCGGCATCGAGGAAAAGGTAGCGATCGACTCGGGCGCTGCGATTCAGGCGAAACGCGCCGGTATCATCGACCAGGTCGATGCCCAGCGTATCGTGATCCGCGCCACCGAAGATCTGGAACTGGGCGACGCTGGCGTTGACATCTATCGTCTGCGCAAGTTCCAGCGTTCTAACCAGAACACCTGCATCAACCAGCGTCCGCTGATCAAGGTGGGTGACACCGTCCAGAAGGGCGAGGTCATTGCCGATGGTCCGTCGACCGATATGGGCGAACTGGCCCTTGGTAAGAACGTGGTCGTCGCGTTCATGCCGTGGAACGGTTACAACTACGAAGACTCGATCCTGATCTCGGAACGTATCGCGCGTGATGACGTCTTTACCTCGGTCCATATCGAGGAGTTTGAAGTCGCCGCCCGTGACACCAAGCTGGGCCCGGAAGAGATCACCCGCGACATCCCGAACGTTGGTGAAGAAGCGCTGCGCAACCTCGACGAGGCCGGCATCGTTTACATCGGCGCGGATGTGGAGCCGGGCGACATTCTGGTCGGCAAGATCACTCCGAAGGGCGAAAGCCCGATGACCCCGGAAGAAAAGCTGCTGCGCGCCATTTTCGGTGAAAAAGCATCTGACGTACGCGACACCTCGCTGCGCGTGAAGCCGGGCGATTACGGTACTGTCGTCGAGGTGCGCGTCTTCAACCGTCACGGCGTCGAAAAGGACGAGCGTGCGTTGCAGATCGAGCGTGAGGAAGTCGAACGTCTGGCCCGTGACCGGGACGACGAGCTGGCGATCCTTGACCGCAACATCTATGCACGTCTGCAAGGTCTGATCCTGGGCAAAACCGCTGTCAAAGGCCCGAAAGGCGTCAAAGCGGGGTCGGTGATCACCGAGGAGCTGCTGGAAACCCTGACCCGTGGTCAGTGGTGGCAGCTGGCGCTGGAAGACGAGAAGGACGCGCAGATCGTCGAAGCTCTGAACGAGCAGTACGAAGTGCAAAAGCGTGCTCTGGACGCCCGTTTCGAAGACAAGGTCGAGAAAGTCCGTCGTGGCGACGATCTGCCGCCGGGTGTGATGAAGATGGTCAAAGTCTTCATCGCCGTGAAACGCAAGTTGCAGCCGGGCGACAAGATGGCCGGTCGTCACGGGAACAAGGGTGTGATTTCCAAGGTTGTTCCGATGGAAGACATGCCGTTCCTGGCCGATGGTACGCCGGTTGACTTCTGTCTGAACCCGCTGGGTGTGCCTTCGCGTATGAACGTTGGTCAGATCCTTGAAACCCACATGGGTTGGGCCGCACGCGGTCTGGGTCTGAACATCGATGAGGCGCTGCAGGAATACCGCCGTTCAGGCGACCTGACGCCGGTCCGTGACGCGATGAAACACGCCTATGGCGAGGATGTCTATGAAGAGGGCATCAGCGGCATGGACGAGGATCAGCTGATCGAAGCGGCCAGCAACGTCACCCGCGGTGTTCCGATCGCAACCCCGGTCTTTGACGGCGCCAAAGAGGCGGACGTCAACGATGCGCTGGTGCGTGCGGGCTTCTCGCAAAGCGGTCAGTCGATCCTGTTCGACGGTCGTACCGGTGAGCAATTCGCACGTCCGGTGACCGTGGGCATCAAGTACCTGCTGAAACTGCACCACCTGGTGGACGACAAGATCCACGCGCGTTCGACCGGGCCGTACAGCCTGGTCACCCAGCAGCCGCTGGGTGGTAAGGCGCAATTCGGTGGTCAGCGCTTTGGTGAGATGGAAGTCTGGGCCCTGGAAGCTTACGGCGCCGCCTACACCCTGCAGGAGATGCTCACCGTCAAGTCGGATGACGTCGCCGGTCGGACCAAGGTCTATGAGTCGATCGTCAAGGGCGAGGATAACTTTGAAGCGGGCGTACCGGAATCGTTCAACGTTCTGGTTAAAGAAGTCCGTGGCCTCGGCCTGAATATGGAACTCCTGGATGCGGAGGTTGAGGAGTGAGGGCGTTGCCCTTTCTCCCGTCCCCCCTTCCGCAAGATTTGAGGTAACAAATGAACCAGGAAATCACCAACAACCCGTTCAACCCGCTGACGCCCCCGAAGGTCTTTGACGAGATCAAGGTTTCTCTGGCGTCGCCCGAGCGGATCCTGTCTTGGTCCTATGGCGAGATCAAGAAACCCGAAACCATCAACTACCGGACGTTCAAGCCCGAGCGTGACGGTCTGTTCTGCGCGCGTATTTTTGGCCCGATCAAGGACTACGAATGTCTGTGCGGCAAATATAAGCGGATGAAGTATCGCGGCGTTGTCTGCGAGAAATGCGGTGTCGAAGTCACCCTGCAGAAAGTCCGCCGCGAGCGTATGGGTCACATCGAACTGGCTGCGCCTGTTGCGCATATCTGGTTCCTGAAATCGCTGCCATCCCGCATCGGTCTGATGCTGGATATGACGCTGCGCGATCTGGAACGCGTTCTGTACTTTGAAAACTATGTTGTCATCGAGCCCGGTCTGACTGACCTGACCTATGGCCAGATGCTGACTGAAGAAGAGTACATGGACGCGCAGGATGCCTATGGCATGGACGCGTTCACCGCCAATATCGGTGCTGAAGCCATCCGCGAGATGCTGGCCCAGATCGATCTGGAAGCCGAAGCCGAGCAGCTGCGCGCTGATCTGGCCGAAGCGACCGGCGAGCTGAAGCCCAAGAAGATCATCAAGCGTCTGAAGGTTGTTGAATCCTTCCTCGAGTCGGGCAATCGGCCCGAGTGGATGGTGATGACTGTGATCCCGGTCATTCCGCCGGAACTGCGTCCGCTGGTTCCGCTGGATGGTGGCCGTTTCGCGACCTCGGATCTGAACGATCTTTATCGCCGCGTCATCAACCGGAACAACCGTCTGAAGCGCCTTATCGAACTGCGCGCACCTGACATCATCGTCCGCAACGAAAAGCGGATGTTGCAGGAATCCGTTGACGCTCTGTTCGACAACGGCCGTCGTGGCCGCGTGATCACCGGTGCCAACAAGCGTCCGCTGAAATCGCTGTCGGACATGCTGAAGGGTAAGCAGGGCCGCTTCCGTCAGAACCTTCTGGGGAAACGCGTCGACTTCTCGGGTCGTTCGGTCATTGTGACCGGTCCGGAACTCAAGCTGCACCAGTGTGGTCTGCCCAAGAAGATGGCGTTGGAATTGTTCAAGCCGTTTATCTACTCGCGCCTTGAAGCCAAGGGTCTGTCTTCGACTGTCAAACAGGCGAAGAAACTGGTCGAGAAAGAGCGTCCCGAAGTGTGGGATATCCTTGATGAGGTGATCCGCGAACACCCTGTCATGCTGAACCGTGCGCCGACGCTGCACCGTCTTGGCATTCAGGCATTCGAACCGGTTCTGATCGAAGGTAAAGCCATCCAGCTGCACCCGCTGGTCTGTTCGGCCTTTAACGCCGACTTCGACGGTGACCAGATGGCCGTTCACGTGCCCCTCAGCCTTGAGGCGCAGCTGGAAGCCCGTGTTCTGATGATGTCGACTAACAACGTTCTGTCGCCTGCAAACGGCGCGCCGATCATCGTTCCGTCGCAGGATATGATCCTGGGTCTCTACTATGTGACTCTAGAGCGTGAAGGCATGCCGGGCGAAGGCAAGGTGTTCGGGTCGATCGACGAAGTTCAGCACGCGCTGGATTCCGGCGAAGTGCATCTGCACTCGAAAATCACCGCGCGGATCACGCAGATCGACGACGAAGGCAACGAAGTTCAGAAGCGTTTCGAGACCACCCCGGGCCGTCTGCGTCTGGGTGCGTTGCTGCCGATGAACAACAAAGCGCCGTTCGAGCTGGTCAACCGCCTGCTGCGGAAGAAAGAAGTGCAGCAGGTGATCGACACCGTCTACCGTTACTGCGGTCAGAAAGAGTCGGTCATCTTCTGTGACCAGATCATGTCGATGGGCTTCAAAGAAGCGTTCAAGGCGGGCATTTCGTTCGGCAAGGACGACATGGTCATTCCGGACGACAAGTGGGGCATCGTTGATGACACCCGCGGTCAGGTGAAGGACTTTGAACAGCAGTACATGGACGGCCTGATCACTCAGGGCGAAAAGTACAACAAAGTTGTCGATGCCTGGTCGAAGTGTAACGACCGCGTCACCGAAGCCATGATGTCGACGATTTCATCGTCGGATCGGGCAGAGGACGGCTCCGAGCAGGAGCCGAACTCGGTCTACATGATGGCCCACTCGGGTGCGCGTGGCTCGGTCACTCAGATGAAACAGCTGGGCGGTATGCGCGGCCTGATGGCCAAGCCGAACGGTGACATCATCGAGACGCCGATCATCTCGAACTTCAAGGAAGGTCTGACCGTTCTCGAGTACTTCAACTCGACCCACGGTGCCCGTAAGGGTCTGTCGGATACCGCTCTGAAGACGGCAAACTCGGGTTACCTGACCCGTCGTCTGGTGGACGTGGCGCAGGACTGCATCGTTCGTGAGATCGACTGCGGCACCGAGCGTGCGATCACCGCCGAAGCAGCCGTGAATGACGGTGAGGTTGTCGCCTCGCTGGCCGAACGTGTGCTGGGCCGTGTAGCCGCTGACGATGTTCTGCGTCCGGGCACCGATGAGGTGATCGTCGCAGCCGGTCAGCTCATCGACGAACGTATGGCCGACATGATCGACGAAGCCGGTGTTCAGTCGATGCGCATCCGCTCGCCTCTGACCTGCGAATCCGAAGAAGGCGTCTGTGCGACCTGCTATGGTCGTGACCTTGCACGCGGTACCATGGTGAACACGGGTGAAGCTGTCGGTATCATCGCGGCGCAGTCCATCGGTGAACCCGGTACACAGCTGACCATGCGGACCTTCCACATCGGTGGTGTTGCGCAAGGTGGTCAGCAGTCGTTCCAGGAAGCCAGCCAGGAAGGTGTCGTTTCCTTCGAGAACCCGCAGATTCTGGTCAACGCAGCAGGCGAAAGCCTGGTCATGGGCCGGAACATGAAGTTGGTGATCAAGGACGAACACGGCGAAGAGCGTGCCAGCCACAAGCTGGGCTACGGCTCCAAGCTGTTCGTCAAGGACGGCACCAAGGTGGCCCGTGGCGACAAGCTGTTCGAGTGGGATCCCTACACCCTGCCCATCATCGCCGAGAAAGCCGGTACTGCAAAATATGTCGATCTGGTTTCGGGCCTCGCTGTCCGCGACGAGACCGACGAAGCAACCGGCATGACCCAGAAGATCGTGATCGACTGGCGCGCCGCCCCCAAGGGCAGCGACCTCAAGCCCGAGATCATTCTGGTGGACGACAACGGCGAGCCGGTCCGCAACGACGCGGGCAACCCGGTTCACTATCCGATGTCGGTGGATGCGATCCTATCGGTCGAAGATGGCCAGAAGATCGAGGCCGGCGACGTCGTCGCGCGTATTCCGCGCGAAGGCGCCAAGACCAAGGACATCACCGGCGGTCTGCCGCGTGTGGCCGAACTGTTCGAAGCGCGCCGTCCAAAGGATCACGCGATCATCGCCGAGGCAGATGGTTACGTGCGCTTCGGTCGCGACTACAAGAACAAGCGCCGCATCAGCATCGAACCGGCGGACGAGTCCATGGAGACCATCGAATACATGGTGCCCAAGGGCAAGCACATCCCGGTCGCCGAAGGGGATTTCATCCAGAAGGGTGAATACCTGATGGACGGTAACCCTGCGCCGCATGACATCCTGTCCATCATGGGTGTCGAAGCGCTGGCGGATTACATGATCGACGAAGTGCAGGACGTGTATCGCCTGCAAGGCGTGAAGATCAACGACAAGCACATCGAGGTCATCGTGCGCCAGATGTTGCAGAAGTGGGAGATCCTGGATTCGGGCGACACCACCCTGCTGAAAGGCGAACATGTCGACAAGCAGGAGTTCGACGCGGCGAACGAGAAGACCATCGCCCGCGGTGGTCGCCCTGCTCAGGGTGAGCCGATCCTGCTGGGGATCACCAAAGCTTCGTTGCAGACGCGCTCGTTCATCTCTGCGGCGTCGTTCCAGGAGACCACCCGCGTGCTGACCGAAGCTTCGGTTCAGGGCAAGAAGGACAAGCTGGTCGGCCTGAAAGAGAACGTCATCGTCGGTCGCCTGATCCCCGCCGGTACCGGTGGGGCAACCCAGGCCGTCCGCCACATCGCGCAGTCGCGTGACAACGTGGTCATCGAAGCACGCCGGGAAGAGGCCGAGGCCGCCGCCGCCCTGGCCGCACCGATCATGGATGATGATATGGTCGGGGATGAGCTGGACGTTCTGGTCGAAACACCGGAAAGCCGCGAATAAACCGCGTCATTCAAAACCAAAAAAAGGCCCTGCGATTTCGTGGGGCCTTTTTTGTTGCCGCTTCAGGTACGCAATTGTGAACCTTCGTGACAGTGCGCAGCCTTTGACCCTATTGCATCAGGCTTGTGGTTCTGCAATCGGTGGTTTAGCGCTGTACTGTGTTTTCGGATTATTTCGAGCTGACCCATGGACATCAAAAGCAACTCTTTCGAGGACCGTGTGGCGCGGATCAAACAGCGCTCGGAAGAAAACACGCGCAAGTCGCCTCTGCCTCGAACCGAGAGTATCTGGCAACGCCTGGGTTATCCCGCTGCGTTTCTGGGGGCTTTTTTACTGGGTGTTTTTGCGGTCTTCCTGTCCCGCCTGATTCAATATCAATCGGTTGGCATTCCGGTGCCCGGCAAGGTAGGAACGCAGGATTTCGTCAGCCTCGGCCTCGCAGGCGGGGCCTGCATCATGGTCATGCTGTTTCTGAAAGGAAAACTGCGAGAGTTCGCCGGGGCGCTCACGGTTGGCGCGTTGGTGACGACCTTTTCCTTTCATAATTTCGTGTGGAAATATCCTGTGTTTTTTGAACTTGTATACGGAGAAGACTGGGTGGAGTTTGTAAAAGACACGACAGAGCCTTCAAGCCTGAATCTGTTCGGGACCATCCTCCCGTTCGGTTGATGATCTCTGCACCCCTTGTGCGTTGTTGACATCCAGCCCGACTCGGCGGCCAATGCGGGGCGATCTATAGCACCGGAGCCCGAAGCAGCATGACTCCAAACACAAAAGGCGCTTTGCTGATGATGGGCAGCATGGCTGCCTTTACCCTGAACGACACGCTGGTGAAGGTTGCCTTGCAGGACCTGCCATTGTTTCAGTTGGTGGCCATGCGCGGGTTTCTGGCGGTATTTCTGATCTATGTACTTGCCCGGTCACTAGGCGCGTTGCATCTGAATTTTTCGCGCCATGACAAGTGGCTGGTTGCACTGCGCTGCCTTGCAGAGCTGGCGGCGACATTCTTTTTCCTGACGGCGCTGAAGAACATGCCGCTTGCCAATGTTACGGCCATTCTTCAGGCATTGCCTCTTACGGTAACCCTGGGTGCTGCGTTGGTTTTTTCCGAACAGGTTGGTTGGCGACGTGCATTGGCAATCGCCGTGGGTTTCGCCGGAATGCTGCTGATCGTAAGACCCGGGCCAGAGGGGTTCAGCGTGTATTCCATCTATGCGCTGGTTGCAGTGGCCTCGATTACAGTTCGGGACCTCATCACGCGACGCATGTCAGCCGACGTGCCGTCAATGCTGGTTACGCTGGCCACTTCGGTTTCCATTGCAGGGGCCGCGGCAATGGCCTCGGTTTTCGAAGGATGGGTTCCGGTTTCGGCAACAGCGGGTTCCCTGGTCGCGGCGGCGGCCGTGTTTGTGCTGCTTGGCTATTTGTTCAGCGTCATGGTCATGCGTCAGGGAGATGTCGGATTCGTTGCACCGTTCAGGTATTCCAGCCTGATCTGGGCGCTCGGGTTGGGTTGGGTCGTGTTTGACGAATGGCCCGACAGCCTGACGATGCTGGGTGCTGCACTGATCGTGGGTGCTGGCCTGTTCACGTTGTTCCGGGCACGTGCGCGTCAGGGCTTGGCGTGACTCCGTCTGACCGTGTCCGGATCAATGGCGAAACGGGTTTGAAACTCGAGCTCTTGCTGCCGGGTAAGAGGGTTGAGCGCGACATCCATGTTTCTGGTTCGTGGTGAGTCATTGAACCGGTTCAATCCTCGTACCCACATCGGACTATCGGGTCGGGTCACAACGGGCATCGCGCGGTTGATCCTGTTATGGGCAAAATTCATGATCGATTTCTGTTGTCCGCCCCGCACGTACATTCCAAGACCGGCTGTTATCAACGGGCGGTGTACGCGAACGGCTTGAATCCCATCCGCATTGGCGCGAGCCAGATAACCGCAGTTGAAGTCAACGGCGACCATCGCGTGCTTTTCGAACAAGCCGATGCAGTCCCTGACACACCCCCGGAACCGCTCGACAAAATCCACGGCCACTGCATCATCGTCGTCGTGACGAAACTGAAGGCAGGGTTGGTCGGGATTGTTCCGCGCCGAATTCAGGATTTCCTGCATGACTTTTCTGTGCCGCCCCGGAGGTTTCGCGACTATGCGCACCTGTTTCAGCCCACCGGTCAGATCGTTGAGGCGGTCGAATGCCGGTTTGGGCAGGCAATCGCCGACCACGATCACCAACTGGAAATCTTCGTCGGACTGTTTTTTGAAACCGGGCAGGGCGACCGTTTCGAACAGGCGAAACCGCTCTTCCAACCTGTCGTGCTGGTACAGGAACCGCCGTCTTTCTTCGACACTCTCGTGAGTTGTCTGAAAGCCGCCAATTGCGGGATAGGAAAACCGGCAAAGACCGACGACCTGCATTTTTTCAGCGCGCCGCATATCTGGCTTCGAACGCATCAGGGTCGATCGAGAACCGTACCCGCAAGTCTTCTGCCTGTTCAGGCGTGAAAGGCGATAGCTCGCTGGTATCTTTGCGCGCGTGGTCCGAGTCGTTGTATGCGTGAAGCATCCTAACCCACATGGGCGTGTCCGGATAGCTGACCACGGGCATGAACCGGGCGAGCCTGTTGTGCAACCGGTCAAATATCGTCCGCGTGCTGCCGGCTTGAACATACATGCCCAGGCCAACGCCCAGCAGCGATCGATAGACCCGAGCGGCCCGAATTCCGCGGGCCTCGCGCCGGGCGATGTAACCTTGATTGAAATCTATTCCGACGGACTCGCTCTGCTGCATCAGCCCTGTGTTTTCGACAACAGCCGCGCGGAGGCGTTCTATGAATTCAACGGAAACGGCGTCATCGTCATCATGCCGGAACTGCACGCAGGGCTGATGCGGATCCTTGCGGGCGGTGTTCAGCACCTCTCGTACAATCTGCTTATGATCCCCCGGTTCTTTTGCAATGATACGGATCTGTTTGATCCCGGCGGTCAGGTCGCGCAGCCGGACCGCATGGATCTGAGGCAGGCACGTCCCGGTCAAAACATACAACTCGAAAGCCTCATCTGTCTGGGTGCGAAAGCTGGGCAGGGTGACGGTCTCAAACAGGCGAAAGCGCTCTTCCAGTCGGTCGGTGGCATACAGGAATTGCCGCTGCTCGTCGATCGTATCCCGATTCAGCCGAAAACCGCCCGTTGCGGGATAGGAAAACCGGCAAAGGCCAATCACTTGCATCTGTAATCCATCAGCAGGTATTCGACCCGACTATGCCCTTGCCGCGGTTCGGCCGCAACCGGGATGGCGTCGCGCAGGAATGACAATCCAACAGGCCGCATCCAACGCGTGCGCCAGGGGGCCGGTATCGTGCTGTTGACACTTGGGACGACTCCCCCTATACGCGCGTCATCTCGGTACCGGGGGCCGCCCCGTAGCCGATTCCAGTAATGAACTGGTCAAGGCCCGGACAATTTTGCAGTTCGCGCCCTCTGAGAACCAACCGCGACGTTCACCTCGGAATGGGAACGCTCGTGGGTTTTGCGCTTGTGGACGCATAAGCGCAGCGAATTTAGCCGCACGCAACGCGCGTGCATGTCATGTGTGTTGCAAAACGGGGAAAGAACCGGAATGCCAACTATTCAACAGCTGATCCGCAAGCCGCGGCAGCCCAAAGTCAAACGCTCGAAGTCCATGCACCTGGAGCAGTGCCCGCAAAAGCGCGGTGTCTGCACACGTGTCTATACCACTACGCCTAAAAAGCCGAACTCGGCGATGCGTAAAGTTGCCAAGGTGCGCCTGACCAACGGATTCGAGGTCATCTCGTACATCCCCGGTGAAAGCCACAACCTGCAGGAACACTCGGTTGTTCTGATCCGTGGCGGCCGTGTGAAAGACCTTCCCGGTGTGCGTTACCACATCCTGCGCGGTGTTCTGGATACTCAGGGCGTCAAAGACCGTAAGCAACGTCGTTCGAAATACGGCGCGAAGCGTCCCAAGTAAGAAGGAGAGGCTGATATGTCACGTCGTCACGCCGCCGAAAAACGCGAAGTCCTGCCTGACGCCAAATTTGGCGACAAGGTACTGACCAAATTCATGAACAACCTGATGATCGACGGCAAGAAGTCGGTCGCAGAGCGCATCGTCTACAACGCATTTGATCGCGTTGAGAACAAGGTAAAGCGCGCTCCTGTCGAAGTGTTCCACGAAGCGCTCGACAACATCAAACCGTCGGTCGAGGTTCGCTCGCGCCGGGTTGGTGGTGCAACCTACCAGGTTCCGGTCGAAGTGCGCCCCGAGCGCCGCGAAGCACTGGCCATCCGCTGGCTGATCACCGCTGCGCGCGGCCGCAACGAAAACACCATGGAAGAACGCCTCGCCGGCGAGCTGCTGGACGCCGTACAGTCCCGCGGAACTGCCGTTAAGAAGCGCGAAGACACCCACAAGATGGCCGAGGCGAACAAAGCCTTCAGCCATTACCGCTGGTAATTCTAGAGGCTTATCCAAATGGCACGCGAATATCCGCTCGAACTATACCGTAACTTCGGTATCATGGCGCACATCGATGCAGGCAAGACGACCTGCTCGGAACGCATCCTGTATTATACTGGTAAATCCCACAACATCGGTGAGGTGCACGATGGTGCCGCCACCATGGACTGGATGGAGCAGGAGCAGGAACGCGGCATCACCATCACCTCGGCTGCGACCACCACTTTCTGGGAACGCACCGAAGACGGTAAAACCGCCGATACCCCCAAGCACCGCCTGAACATCATCGACACCCCCGGCCACGTTGACTTCACCATCGAAGTTGAACGCTCGCTGGCGGTTCTCGACGGTGCCGTCTGCGTTCTGGACGCAAACGCCGGTGTTGAGCCCCAGACCGAAACCGTGTGGCGTCAGGCTGACCGCTACAAGGTTCCGCGCATGGTTTTCGTCAACAAGATGGACAAGATCGGCGCAGATTTCTTCAACTGCGTTCGCATGATCGAAGACCGCACCGGCGCACGTGCTGTTCCGGTTGGTATCCCGATCGGCGCCGAGTCCGAGCTGGAAGGTCTGATCGACCTGGTCACCATGGAAGAATGGCTGTGGCAGGGCGAAGATCTGGGCGCAAGCTGGATCAAAGCACCGATCCGCGACAGCCTGAAAGACATGGCTGAAGAATGGCGCGGCAAGATGATCGAAGCGGCCGTCGAAATGGACGACGACGCGATGATGGAATACCTGGAAGGCAATGAGCCCGACGTTCCGACCCTGCGCAAACTGCTGCGCAAGGGTACGCTGGACATCGCGTTCGTTCCGGTACTGGGTGGTTCCGCGTTCAAAAACAAAGGCGTTCAGCCGCTGCTCAACGCTGTGATCGACTACCTGCCCAGCCCGTTGGACGTTGTCGACTACATGGGCTTCAAACCCGGTGACGAAGAAGAAGTCCGTAACATCGCGCGTCGCGCTGACGATGACATGGCCTTCTCGGGCCTGGCGTTCAAAATCATGAACGACCCCTTCGTTGGCTCGCTGACCTTCACCCGGATTTACTCGGGTGTGCTGAACAAGGGTGACTCGATCCTGAACTCGACCAAAGGCAAGAAAGAGCGCATCGGTCGTATGATGATGATGCACTCGAACAACCGGGAAGAGATCGAAGAAGCGTTTGCAGGCGACATCATCGCGTTGGCGGGTCTGAAAGACACCACCACGGGTGACACCCTGTGTGACGCCAAGGATCCGGTGGTTCTGGAAACCATGACCTTCCCCGATCCGGTGATCGAGATCGCGGTCGAGCCCAAAACCAAGGGCGACCAGGAAAAGATGTCTCAGGGTCTGGCGCGTCTGGCCGCCGAAGACCCGTCCTTCCGCGTGGAAACCGATCTGGAATCGGGTCAGACCATCATGAAGGGCATGGGCGAACTTCACCTGGACATCCTGGTTGACCGCCTGAAGCGCGAGTTCAAGGTCGAGGCCAACATCGGTGCGCCGCAGGTGGCCTATCGTGAAACCATCTCGATGCCGGTCGAACATACCTACACCCACAAGAAACAGTCGGGTGGTTCGGGTCAGTTCGCCGAGGTCAAGCTTGAGATCACTCCGACCGAGCCCGGCGAAGGTTATTCGTTCGAAAGCCGCATCGTTGGTGGTGCTGTTCCGAAGGAATACATCCCGGGCGTCGAAAAAGGCATCCAGTCTGTCATGGACAGCGGCCCTCTGGCCGGCTTCCCCGTGATCGACTTCAAGGTTGCCCTGCTGGATGGTAAGTTCCACGACGTCGACTCGAGCGTTCTGGCGTTCGAAATCGCTGCCCGTATGTGCATGCGTGAAGGCATGCGCAAAGCCGGCGCGAAACTGCTGGAACCGATCATGAAGGTCGAAGTGATCACCCCGGAAGAATACACCGGCGGTATCATCGGCGACCTGACCTCGCGTCGTGGCCAGGTGTCTGGTCAGGAGCCGCGCGGCAACGCAATCGCGATCGACGCATTCGTTCCGCTGGCGAACATGTTCGGTTACATCAACACCCTGCGTTCGATGTCGTCGGGCCGAGCCCAGTTCACCATGCAGTTCGACCACTACGATCCGGTTCCGCAGAACATCTCGGACGAGATCCAGGCGAAATACGCATAAGCGAAGATTTGGGGGAGCGTGGGTATCACGCTCCCTTCATTACCGAAAAAGGAGGCCATCATGGCAAAGGAAAAGTTTGAGCGTACAAAACCGCACGTCAACATCGGCACGATTGGCCACGTTGACCACGGCAAGACCACGCTGACCGCAGCAATCACCAAGTATTTCGGTGACTTCAAAGCGTATGACCAGATTGACGGTGCGCCGGAAGAGAAAGCGCGCGGCATCACCATCTCGACCGCCCACGTGGAATACGAGACCGACAACCGCCACTATGCGCATGTCGACTGCCCCGGCCACGCTGACTACGTCAAGAACATGATCACCGGTGCGGCGCAGATGGACGGCGCGATCCTGGTTGTGAACGCAGCTGACGGCCCGATGCCGCAGACCCGCGAGCACATCCTGCTGGGCCGCCAGGTTGGCATCCCGAAGATGGTCGTGTTCATGAACAAAGTTGACCAGGTTGACGACGAAGAGCTGCTGGAACTGGTTGAGATGGAAGTTCGCGAACTGCTGTCCAGCTATGAATATCCTGGCGACGACATTCCGATCATCGCAGGGTCGGCTCTGGCCGCGATGGAAGGCAACAACCCTGAAATCGGCGAAGAGAAGATCAAGGAACTGATGGCGGCTGTTGATGACTACATCGACACCCCTGAGCGTGAAGTTGACAAGCCGTTCCTGATGCCGGTCGAAGACGTGTTCTCGATCTCGGGCCGTGGTACTGTTGTTACGGGTCGTGTTGAACGTGGCGTGATCAATGTTGGCGACGAGATCGAAATCGTCGGCATCCGCGACACTCAGAAAACCACCTGTACCGGTGTTGAAATGTTCCGCAAGCTGCTGGATCGCGGTGAAGCGGGCGACAACATCGGCGCCCTGCTGCGCGGTATCGACCGTGACGGCGTTGAGCGTGGTCAGGTTCTGTGTAAGCCGGGTTCGGTTACACCGCACACCAAGTTCGAAGCCGAAGCCTATATCCTGACCAAGGAAGAAGGTGGTCGTCACACGCCGTTCTTTGCCAATTATCGTCCGCAGTTCTACTTCCGGACCACTGACGTGACCGGCACCGTGACCCTGGCAGCTGGTACCGAGATGGTTATGCCCGGCGACAACGTCGGCTTCACCGTCGAGCTGATCGCACCCATCGCGATGGAAGACGGCCTGCGCTTCGCCATCCGCGAAGGCGGCCGCACCGTCGGCGCCGGCGTTGTTTCCAAAATTATCGAATAATTTTGGAAAGCGGTGGGCGGCAGTTGCTCTGAAAGAGCAATGAGAGCCCACACGGTTGAACTAAAGAAGGCCGTCCCACACAGGGACGGCCTTTTTGGTTTCCATGGAAATGAAAGAACTTAGGGTCAGGACGCATTGATTTCCCGCGCATGACGTGATTCACGGCCCCAAAAACGGAGCGGTGATATGAGCGACCTTTACTGGCTGAGCGATGAGCAGATGGCCAAGCTTACCCCTTTTTTCCCGAAGTCGCACGGCAAGCCACGTGTCGATGACAAGCGCGTCCTGAGTGGGATTATCTTCATCAATCGCAATGGTTTGCGCTGGCGTGACGCTCCTGCCGCCTATGGTCCGCACAAGACGCTCTACAGCCGCTGGAAGCGCTGGAGCGAGAAAGGCATCTTTGCGCGGATGATGGCGGGTCTGGCCGCCGAACACGGCGAACAGAAGACCGTGATGATCGACGCGACCTACCTCAAGGCCCATCGAACAGCGACCAGTCTGGCCGCGAAAAAGGGGGGCGTGGGCGCCTGATCGGTCGAACCAAAGGCGGCATGAACACCAAACTGCACGCCATCTGCGATAGCCAAGGCCGCCCACTCAACCTGTTCGTCACCGCCGGTCAGGTCAGCGACTACATCGGTGCGCGGGCGTTGCTCAGCAGCCTGCCAAAGGTCGACTGGCTGCTCGGGGATCGCGGTTACGATGCCGATTGGTTCCGGGAAGCGTTGCAAGACAAAGGGATACGCGCCTGCATCCCTGGACGAAAGCAGCGCAAGAAAGCCGTCAGATACGATAAGCGTCGATACAAACGCCGAAACCGGATCGAGATCATGTTCGGCAGGCTGAAGGATTGGCGGCGCGTGGCAACCCGCTACGACCGTTGCCCAAAGGTCTTCCTCTCTGCCATCGCTCTGGCCGCGCTCGTCATCTACTGGTTATGAATCCTGACCCTAGCCAACGTCCGTTTGTTGCAGAAAACGCGCCCATAAAGGCGAAATCGAGGTTTTCCAACGCATCCGAAAAGCTGAGTGTACCGTCCAGAGTGCCCATTGGTGTGCCCAATGATGTTTCCGTTTCAGGCATGAACAGGTAGATTGTGGCCTCATAGGACCAATCGGATTGCTGTGCCGAAGCCGCCGTAGCCATAGATGCAGATAAGGCTGCTCCGCACGCACAGCTCGTCACCCATATTGATGAAATCATTCTGTACCTCCAGTCGAACATACAAATTTGAACCATTGGTGATATGTTTGTGGTTGTTTGGCCATGAGCTTCATTCTGCAGCTCTCTCAGTTGCCGTCGAACCGCTGCCGACACGATTAATATCTGTGTTCGGGAAGAACTCGGACCAGACGTGCCAAAACACGCCAGCGCGCAAGGTTTCGATGCGTTTTAGCTGACCCTGATCTGAGTGGCCCCAGAAATCGCAGTGGGTTACGGGTTTACCGAAGTCGTTATACCAAACGCCCAAGCTTTCGTATTTCGGATCCAGACTGACCACGACATCCTGCCCTCCCACCTTGGCATTCACAATCCAATCATTCTCGACGATGAAATCATCGGTCCAGCAGGCCGCATCGTTACCGATTGTCACTCCCCAGACGTAGGTCTTGTTCGGCAGCCGATCGTCTGAACGATCCATGTTGTCCATCACGGGCGCGTCTTCCTGATGTTGGCGCCCGATGCCCCAGCCAAAAGTGATCTCGGTCATCATATCCAGCAGCCGCAACAAGGGGTTCGAGGACGGTTTGTTCAGAAATACCTCGCCTTCGGGATATGCTTTCTGAAACCCGCGGAACGTCATTCGAAAGGTGGGCCAAGGCTTCATTTGCGCTTCGGGCCGAAGTGGGCAAGCGGGACCGTCGGAGTTGGGGTCGCGGTCAGCCTCACGGAAACCATAGATATGCTGAATCGGCTCACCCGTGTCGTTGTCACGCAGGATCAGGTTGTTACCGTGCTGGGCCAATACCTCGAGGTTCAGCCGTCGCCCTTCTATTCGTGGAGAGTACCCCTGACCCAGATTGGCCATCGCGCAATAGGTCATGACCACATCTTCGCCACCCAGACCATCTACATTCCCGGCCAAATGAGGGCGCATGATCTGCGCATCCGGATGCGCGCGCGCATGACCGTTATATTCGATGACGATGACCGGCGCAGTTGGCCCGACATATTTCCGGGCTTCCTCAATAGGAAAATACTGAGCGTCATTCAGCTGGTTCCTTAGACCCAAATGCACCCAAACATAGGGAAACCCATAAAGAAAAAGGGTCAGCATAGCTGCTACGAGCCAAATCCAGAATGGGCCGCCGCCAAAAAGGAAATGCGCAAGGGTTGCCGCTGCAAACCCGCTCAGGCCGACGCCGATCAGGCGATATTCGTTGCGGATAAAGCGCACCATGTTCGCGCGCTTTACCTTCAGCAGCATCTGCGAGACGTCGCCCAAATCGCGGAAATAGACAAACCCGATGCCCAGAGACACAATCAATCCAAGTGTGAATATTATGCTGCCAACCATGCTGTGATCCTCGATTTTGGTGACTACAGTCCTTCGCGGTTCATCGCGAAGGATCGGTCTTACTTCTGGGGCGATGCGCGCTTGATCATGAAGGCTTCAACGGCTTGCTGAGTCTCGGGACGAATGTTCTCAATCCCTTCATAGGGCATGCCGTAGGCGGGTGTTGTATCGGGGTATTTCTCTTTTCGGGCCATGTGACGGCCCAGAATGCGCACGAATTCCTGACCACCCCAGGCGCCAACTTCGGTAGAGACCGAATATTCCTCGCGGGTGTCGCGGTAGAGGTCGAAGAATTTGGCGACGATTGCATTCTCGCCAGGTCCCGGCAGTTTCAGTTTCAGCTGGTCTTTCACGATCGCCTCGGGTTTCGCTACCGAATAGATGATGACGTGATCGCGGCGGGCTTTCGACTCGTCCGAAAACAGCAAGGCTGCTGCTTGATCGACACCGTCGACCACGCGGTCCCTTGGGATGAACGCGTCTGCCCCAGCAAAGCGGGACAGGGTTGTGTAAAGATCCGAGACGTGAACGATGCTGTTCAACAACCCGTCCGCCTCGATCATACCGGGCCAACGGATAAAGGCATCGACGCGCACGCCGCCTTCGGTGGTGTCACCCTTGCCCCCGGCATAGATCATCGGCGTAAACCCGGATTGCGGCGCGTATTTGGTGAAATGCCCATTGTCCCCCATGACGACTACGATGGTGTTTTCGCTTAGGCCAAGCTCATCCATTCGTGCGAATAGGTCTCCCAGCCATTGATCCAAAAGCTGCATTTTGTCGACATAGAGACCCCCATTCGCACTTTCCGGCCCGTCGCGTCCGGCCCGCGTATTGTCCAGCGGGATCATGGGCCAATATTGCAGGAAAAACGGCGCTTCGCCGCCCGCAAGGCGCTCTAGCTCATTCAGCGTTTTGTCCTGAAAGGCCTGGTTCATTTCATCGTATTTGGCGGCGTTCCAGCGTTCACCGGCGTCCATGCGGATTTCGCGGATCGGCCCGCTGGCCTCACCTTCGATGACGGTCATCATCGCTGACGCGTCCGGTCGGAACCAGCCATCCAAAGTGTATTTGTCGTCATAATCCCGGATCGCGACCGAGACCTGTTCCTTGATCGCATCATCGTTGAAAATGGTCAGCTGGCCCTGCTGGTGAACGGCGTGCTGAGCGTAATCGAATCCCTGATTCATTGCCCAGCTTTCGGCAATGTCACCCATGTGCCATTTGCCGACGTGGCTGGTTGCATACCCTGCCTGTTTCAAGACTTCAGCTAGCGTCACTTCGCTACCCGGCAATCCAAATCCCGCAATATCGACCGTCGTGTCACCCATTCCCATACGCACGGGCAACCGGCCGGTCATTTGTGCTACACGTGTTGGCGTGCAGGACGGTTCGGTATACATCCGTACCATGCGTAGCGCTTCGTCCGAAAAGTCGTTGATGTTCGGAGTGTCGTACCCACGAACTGCGTTGAGTTCGGGTATACCCATGTCGCCAAAGCCCATATCGTCGATCAGTACGCTGACTATGTTTGGGGGCTGTCCATTGTTGCCGTCACGAAAGGCTGCCAGAGCCTCATCTACAGCGGTGTCATCTTGCACCCATTGTTCCGCGCGTTGTGCTTGCAGAACATAAAACTCGGCATCGTGTTGAATCGGACCTTCCTGTGCCTGCAGAGGTGGTGCCGCGACGCTTGAACACAAAACCAGAAGCCATTGTAGTTTCATTCCGTCTCCCCCTTGGTTGAAGCAGAGCTTCGGTGTTTGAACTTTGATGTGCTGGCAATTTGTAACATCATTATATTCAAATAATTGTTTTTTTCGAATTCACTGCCAGCTCATGAATGTATTGCGGGTCAGTTCGGTTTCCGGACGCAGGTTTTCGATGCCCTCATAAGGAATACCTTTGCCAATCTCTGAATGCGGGTACTTGGCGATCATCTTCTGGTGGCGCTTGATCATATCCTGAAAAGATGCGCCGGCCCAAAGCGAGTAGCCCACCAACGGGTGTTCCTCGCGCGGGTCCCGATAGATATTATAAGTCGGGGCACCCGCGCCGGGCTGGCCAGGGGCAGGAAGATGCATCTTGAATTCCTGTTTGACGATCGAGCGTAAAACAGGCCCTTCGTAAACATAGACATAGTCGCGCCGACCATTCCCCTCGCCATTCAACAGCAAGGCGGTCTGGTCAATACCGTCGATGATACGGTCCCGCGGTATAAAGCCGGTTGCTCCGGCAATTCGCGCCATTGTGGTGAAGATATCCGATACATGAAAGATGTCTCCAGCGGCGCTGTTGGGTTCGATCACACCGGGCCAGCGAATGAATGCGTCGGTTCGTACGCCACCTTCAAGGTGCTGGGTTTTGCCTCCGCGATAGATCAGCTGGCTCAGGCCGGATGTGCCTTCATAGTGATACATCAAACCATTATCCGCCATCAGAACAACAATCGTGTTGTCTCCCTTGCCGGTTTCTTCGAGCTTGGCCAGAAGATCTCCGATCCAACCATCAAGCAGTTGCAGCTTGTCGGCGTGAAATCCGCCATTTCGTGAAATTGCCTGATCCGGGTAAACGAAGTTCAGCGGATAAAGCGGCCAATATTGCAAGAAGAACGGTGCATCCTCGGAAGCTACGCGTTCAAGTTGCTCGAGCGCCTGCCGTTGATATCGCTCGTTCATCTCTTCATATTTGGCCTGCGTCCACACCTCACCGGCCGACATGTCTACTTCCAGGGCGGGACCACCGGCTTCGGCTTCGACACCTGTGACAAGACCATATGGCTTGAACCGTTCATCCAGTTGGAACTGATTATTCTGCCCCTCGGGCACATAGCCGAGCATAGTGTTGGACCGCATTGCCTCGGGGGTCATGAGGCTCAGCTGTACTTGCTGGTGTAGTGGAAATGCGGCCCAGTCGAACCCTTGGTTATGTGGGTACGATTGTTCAATGTCGCCTTGGTGCCATTTTCCGACATGCGCCGTATTGTAGCCGACCTGTTTCAGTATCTCCGGCAATGTCACTTCGCTGGCCGGAAGGCCCTCTCCGACCAAAGCCACTTTGACCTCTTCCACACCGGCGCGAATTGGGTGGCGCCCGGTCAGCATGGCAGTGCGTGTGGGAGTGCAGGAAGGTTCGGTATACATGCGCATCAGCGACAAACCTTCGGTGGCCAATTGATTGATGCTGGGTGTCTCGATCCCCATGACGTAATTCATCTTGCGGTCACCCATCTGACCAAAGCTGACGTCATCAATCAGGATGTAGAGGAGGTTAGGGGGCTTATCGCCATTGGCCGCACGAATTTCGGCCAGCTTGGCGTCGACTTCAACGTCTTGTGCATCCCATGCCTCACCAAACTGCGCGCGGAGGAATTCAAACTCGCCGTCATGAACAATTGGGGTTTCCTGAGCAAGCACGGAGCCAGCACCAATCAACAACGTAGGCAAGATATATCTAAGTTTCATGTCAAACCTCCAAATCTTTGTTCCGTACCGATTCCGCACGCGCGCCCTGAGCCCGCAGGTGTCCGTCAATACTGCTGCGCAGGTCCGAGAGGCTTTCTGCCAGATCCGCGAGATAGCGCATCTGTAGAACTGAATGCGACTTTGGCGGCATCGCCATTTCTGCGAAGACCTCTTTGTAGTCGCGACAAATTTGATCGAACTCTTGGTCTTTTTCCCGCAGGTTCCGTAGCAGACGACCCGCTTTGGGAAATTGAGATTCAAAGAATTCATCATCCGTCATTGGCAGCGCTTTTTAGGCATTCTCCCTCTAAGCATGCATCCAAAAGAATATGTATTGCACGTTTCAAGCCGCATGCTACGGTAGCAACGTGACGTCAAACCCTTATTGTGAAAGGATAGTTTTTGAACGTCAGCGTGGGCAATCAGGGCCAGACTGGTACTCAATCGTTCTCGGGCGAGCAGTTGCGTGCCGCGTTGGACAAGGTTCTGAGGTCGGATGAATTCAAAGGATCCGCCCGCATGCGATCATTCCTATCTTACGTGGTGACGGAAACGCTGGAGGGTCGTTCCGACGAAATACGTGCCAAGACCATTGCGATGGATGTTTATGGATACGACGCGGATGAGTTATTGAAACGCGAGGGCGTCGTGCGTGTGGATGCCGGGCGTGTTCGGCGAAAGCTGCAATCTTATTATGACGGTAAAGGGATTGCTGACGAATTGGTTATCTCACTGCCCGTCGGGGGTTACGCACCCGAATTTTTGCCGGGCTCCAGTCGAAGCAGACGAAGCTTACGCGGAAGGCGACGGGCTACCGCAGTCGTTATCTCGCTTTCACTATTAATAGTCAGCATTCTTTTTGGTGTCCTGATTGGCCGCAATTCGCAATCTGTAGCACCCAAAACCGGCAAAACTGCAATCTACGACGTGTCACCTGCCCGTGTCGAGGCAATGAACCTAAGCGACGCAGGCCGGGATCTGATTTTCCCTGTTACGGATCTGGCCCGGCTTCAGCCCGCGTTGTTGATTTTTAAAACAGCGATTGAACGAGACCCGTTATATTACGGGGGATATGCTGGTGCTTCTCAGGTCGAAACAATGCTCGCCATTATGCAATCGGGCAAGCCCGGTTCAGACGAGTTTTTGCACGCAGCGGACAAGAATAGTGCTTACGCTTTGGAAATGGCTCCGAATGCACCTTGGCCGCTTTCAGCGCGAGCCTGGTTTGAATTTGGGGTGGGCAACTACGATAGCGCAGTTCGACTATCCCAACGGGCTGTAGGTTTGGCGCCCGATGATTCACACGTTGTTGAATTCGACGCCTTGATTTCCCTTTATACATCCGATTTTGACCGAGTTTTGTCTCAATCAGCGCGATATAGAACACTTGCCCCACGAGGAGGGGGACTTGTTTTTGACAACGCACTGGGTGCGGCTCAGTTCCATACGGGCGACTATGCTGCCGCAATCCGGACGTTTGATGAATCGATATCTCGCGGTGGGCCATTCGGGCCAATTTCCGCGGCTTATCTTATGGCGGCCCGCTTGCGGAACGGGGAACAAGCAGAGGCACAGCGGCTTGCACAAGTATTTTCGGACACTTGGCCAAGCTTCCCCCTCGAAGAACTGAAGACTCGCGTGTTTGTCGACCCACAGCCAGTTCAAGAACTGATCAGTGCAATGAAAGCTGCCGGTTGGTCAGGGCCCGTCAAGCCCTGACGATATTCTATAGGGTTTGTAATAATTCGTTTAGAGGCCTGCGCTTCCAAGGAGGAGGTGCGTTGGTTGCGAAGTGGACGAACCTCCATACGAGATCAAAACAAAGTTCATCGATACCGAATGGGCGTTTGATGGACGGACAAAGGTCCGCTCTTGGCTCCCGATGAGATAATCGTTGCAATCGCAGCGAACTTCCGCTTCCCGCCCCCCCCTAACTGCTGAAATTCGCGCGAGCGCTGATGAAAGTGTATCCGTCTATTTGAGGCCCATTTCTCGTACGATCTTATCCGCGGTCGCCCACGACATGCCAAATTCAATCTGAATTCTGCGCACGGATTTTACTTCGGCGTATCGCAGTGCGATTTTCGCTTCGTCGTACACGGGGCGGCGGCGCCCCTTGGATACCTTTGTGCCTGTTGCCTGGATTATTTTGACAAGGAGCTTCTGCGATATTCCTTGTTCATTCGCTATGTTCGGCAGCAACTCGCCTGAACGAAACCGTTGGGCAAGAGTCTCGCTGAAGCTAAGGTCATACGTATCAAGGACTCGGGCAGCGAATGGGGTGCGAATGGCAAAGTGCTTCGCAAACTCGCGCAAGGTGTTGTGAGCTTTCCAAGCGCCACGAACCTCAGCATGAGAAACAGCTGACCCCGAGCGAGTCCACTTTTTCAATTTTGGGTGGATCTTGTTTCTTTCGCTAAATCGCCGTGATGCCTGGCTGGCCAATTCTTCTCGAAAACAGGAAGGACAATCGCAAACCTCGATTTTTTGCAAAGGAGGTGGCTTGGCCGTGTCATCCGTTGCCGAAGCTGCCCGATACTCTTCGAGGTATCTTTCCCTAAAAAGCTCGGCAAAATATGACATGGTATCTCACTAATTAGCATCTCACTATTTTAGACGTATGCCACGATATTGTTTTGTTTTCAATCCTCTAAGGCTAAATTTCTGTTGACCGATTGGTGCCTGGAACCTTTTATCCAGGTAACAAAGTTGGACTACCCATGGCTATTGACCTGACCCGGCACGAATTAACGAAAGCAAGGCTGAAGATAGCGAAGTCTTCAATGTCTGAAGTCGCGCGAGAAATTGGGGTCACCCATTCCTCTGTAACTGTTGTTTCACAGGGCTATCGACGTTCCGCACGTATCGAAGCCGCCATCGCCGGTAAGCTTGGAGTGCCGGTCGAGGAGCTCTACCCTGAACGGTATCCTTCAGAGAAAACGTGAACGCTATGCACATGACAACATGGTCAAAAAAGGAATGGGGTAGAGAAAATGAAAATCAACTGAGGTAATCCAAGGTCGGCTCGAAAACTCGTTTGTCACGACTTTTTGCTTTGTGTCGTGCGCACTGAAAGAGACTAGGGTCAGGATTCATAACCAGTAGATGACGAGCGCGGCCAGAGCGATGGCAGAGAGGAAGACCTTTGGGCAACGGTCGTAGCGGGTTGCCACGCGCCGCCAATCCTTCAGCCTGCCGAACATGATCTCGATCCGGTTTCGGCGTTTGTATCGACGCTTATCGTATCTGACGGCTTTCTTGCGCTGCTTTCGTCCAGGGATGCAGGCGCGTATCCCTTTGTCTTGCAACGCTTCCCGGAACCAATCGGCATCGTAACCGCGATCCCCGAGCAGCCAGTCGACCTTTGGCAGGCTGCTGAGCAACGCCCGCGCACCGATGTAGTCGCTGACCTGACCGGCGGTGACGAACAGGTTGAGTGGGCGGCCTTGGCTATCGCAGATGGCGTGCAGTTTGGTGTTCATGCCGCCTTTGGTTCGACCGATCAGGCGCCCACGCCCCCCTTTTTCGCGGCCAGACTGGTCGCTGTTCGATGGGCCTTGAGGTAGGTCGCGTCGATCATCACGGTCTTCTGTTCGCCGTGTTCGGCGGCCAGACCCGCCATCATCCGCGCAAAGATGCCTTTCTCGCTCCAGCGCTTCCAGCGGCTGTAGAGCGTCTTGTGCGGACCATAGGCGGCAGGAGCGTCACGCCAGCGCAAACCATTGCGATTGATGAAGATAATCCCACTCAGGACGCGCTTGTCATCGACACGTGGCTTGCCGTGCGACTTCGGGAAAAAAGGGGTAAGCTTGGCCATCTGCTCATCGCTCAGCCAGTAAAGGTCGCTCATATCACCGCTCCGTTTTTGGGGCCGTGAATCACGTCATGCGCGGGAAATCAATGCGTCCTGACCCTAGCGACTTCCGGGACGCAAGCGCGTCTCTATGCGTTTCAACAAACGCTTCGAATAGCTTGGGGTGCCGGCGTTCATGGACAGGAGCCGCAAGAATGACCCTGTCCACACCTGTCAGGGACACGTGTCGTATCTGGTCTCCGGTGTTGATCAGTATTGTATCGTAGCCGGCTTTTCTTGTGACATCGTTGATAAAACGAGCAATCTTGGCAGTCTGACCTTCAACGGTGCCGTAGGCAATCAGCACTGTCATTTCGATCCTCCCGTAAATCGATCCGAAAAGCGCGCCAACTATGCCGAAACCGTTCGCTTCAGCCCTTGATCTCAATCAAAAGTGACTGTCTTGCCAAGTTTTTTGGACGCGGGTGCGGCGTCGTTTGGTCGGCTCATGCGGTTCTGGAAAGCGCGACAGCTATCGCCAGCCAAAATCCAGTGCGTATGGTCATTGCACCGACGGTTCGCCATTCAAACGGCGTTCCAAACAGTGCCACTAATATCAGAACAGCGAACACAAGTAGTGTTGATAAGCCTATCACCCAGGCAATTCGAGTTGCCCAGGTTGTTGATTTAAAGAGCGCGATTGCACCAAGCAAATAGACAAATCCAGCCAGAAAATTGAACCAAAGCACGAGTGGAACTGCATCTCCAACTGCTGCTTTAGCGGCGGCACCCCCAAACAGGGCCGTTCCGCCGGAGAATATTGTCAGGAGACCGAAGAATGCCGCGGCTATTGCAGCTGGGCGAATCCAAGGCGGGGAGGGCTGCATAGTCGTTATCCTCAGGAATTAGATTGAATTTCGTGTCGTATGAAAGCTGCCAACCTCGCCAAAGGGACTGAAAAGCACGCCCATAATAGCAATTTTCTCGCCATTACTCTTGATCTTTATCATTGGACCCAAATTAACACCCTTTGAACAAAGCAGTGCCTGCGGGAGGCTTTTTGCAGTAAAAATACGCTGTCGCCCCTTTGGCGCGACTAGTTTGCAGCTCCAACGGTCATTAAATTTGTTCGGTTACCGTGAATCTTCTGGAAATGGACGGACGGCTACGCTCGAATTTGCAGCGAAAAGTGTTGATTTGAGTCAATGCTAGTTGCTGCAAGTTCACTCATACTGACCCCTCACAAAGGAGGGAGTGCGGCATGTTCAAAATAATTGTGGTTGGCTTGGATGGATCAGAGGCGTCAGAAGCAGCTCTACGCGTTGCCTGTGATATCTCAAGCAAATATGGCTCCCAAATTCACCTTGTCCATACACCTCAGCCGCAAACCGTGGCTTTCGCAATGGGCGCTGTTGCTGGCTATCACGCCGTCACGACAATGCCTTCAGACGAAGAGGTTCAGCAGGCAGCAGACAAGATCATTTCCGCGGGCAAAGAGATTGCCAAAGAGTACAATCAGACGGTTTCGCAAACGCATACCCAACGCGGTGATCCGGTCGACGAGATCATAGCACGCGCCGAGCAATGCGATGCTGACCTGATTGTGACGGGCCGCCGCGGATTGGGAAGCATTGGTAGCCTGATTCAAGGGAGCACCTCTCAAGGCATCAGTCGGAATGCCACTTGTGCGGTTTTGACCGTTGCCTAAATTTCAAACTTGGTCCCAATCGGCACAAAAACGATGACGATCAATAAGCTTTGCATTGAAATCTCGTGGCAGAATTAAGTTTCGATGGCTACCCCGTGACGCTGAACTCCCGACTGTGAAAATGGAGTCAGATATCCACTGCTTCATGACGGTGGCACGAAAACGGAGGCTGAAACAGAGGTCATGGGTGCCTGTGGCGATGACCGGCGACCAAACTGTGTTAGGCGAAACTACCCGAACTGTGGCGGAACAGATGAACTTCCCCTTCCTATTTGTGCATTGGTTCAAGGTCAGAAGATAGACTGTACAATCCCTGATACGTAAATCCGTGCTAACTTTGGAGCCCGACATGAACACCCCGCGCCTGTTCGACGCTCATAAACCCTCTGAAATTGCGACATTAGTTGAGACTGCTGGGGTCACAAAGGCAAAGTTGCCATTGGCACCCGTGTTCGTTCTTGCGATGCTGGCCGGGGCATTCATAGGGTTTGGCGCAGCGGCCTATACGATGGCGGTTACTGGCGCAGACAGCGCTGCGGGGCCGATCCGCGTTCTGGGTGGCGCGGTGTTTTCCCTGGGCCTTATCCTGGTGATCGCAGGTGGTGCAGAATTATTCACCGGCAATGTTTTGATGGTGATCGCAGCGGTCGACCGCAAGATACCACTGCGACTGCTGTTTCGAAGCTGGGGTATCGTCTACGCCGGAAACTTCGTGGGCGCCCTCGGGCTTGCGTTGGCCTTCTCTCTGACCGGCTTGCTCGAGGGGCCGATGGGCAATACCGCCGTGGTGATAGCCGATGCCAAAGCGGGGTTGGAACCGATGGAGGCCTTCGCCCGTGGCGCACTGTGCAACGGGTTGGTATGCCTTGCTGTATGGCTGTCCTTTGCCGCCCGCAGCGTTGCCGGCAAAGTTCTCGCCGTTTTGTGGCCCGTCACTGCTTTTGTGTTGCTGGGACTCGAGCATTCGATTGCGAACATGTTTTTCTTTCCGCAGGGTTGGGCGGCGGGGGCAACTGTGCCGGTTTTCTCAGTGGCGACCAATCTATTGTGGGTTACTCTGGGCAACATTGTCGGCGGGGCGGGAGGAGTCGCCTTGGCCTACTGGTTTGCTTACCTTGGCGCTACTAAAGGGTAAGACCCACTTCTTCGATCACTGCGCCCGCCAGAACAAAACGATCGGTTTCAGTTGGTTTTGAAGGCGTTGTCTAATTGTGCAGCCCAGAACAAGTTTTTCCTGCACTCAATAGTCTAGATGCCAGGAGCATAGTTGTCTTCGTGGTCGATATCGGTTGTCGCATGATGTTGCAACACAAGGGGAAGCGGCACAGGCTTGCCTAAGTCCGCTGATCGGGATGCGAGTCGGTTGATCAGTCAGATATGAGAGTTGGATGCGGAGGTGACTCACCGTCCACGAGGCAAGGAGATGGCGCATTGGCTGATGACGGTGCCGGGAATTGGGCCGTTCTTTACCACTGCACTAATTGCCCTCTCGTTCCCGAACTGGATTCTTCGCCAACATCTAAATTCATTGATCCTCGTCAAGATTGGAAAAGGCAAGATGTGATACAATTGATGCCTAAAATGAGGGCTATCATGGAAGAATTAGTCGATATTGGAAGAACATTTGTTCAGGCGATGCGTGATCGCAGGGGCCTTACAAATGTTGATGAAATGTATGCCGAGAACGCTCAATCCATAGAAGCGGTTGTGCCTCCGGTTCGACAGTTTCGCATCACCAAAGGCCGTGATGCTATCAAAGGGAAAAGAGAGGATTGGCTGGCAACTCATGAAATTATCGAATTTGACGTCGATGGCCCCTATGTTCATCCCCCAAACCGCTTCAGTGTGCGATATAAGGCTGACGTAAAGCAGAAGGAAACTGGGCAACGTATCACTTTGAGTGAGATTGCAGTTTATTCAGTAGCAGACGGAAAGATTGTACTGGAAGAGTTTTTCATGTTGCCGAAGTAGCAGGGGCAACCCGCAATACTGATGCAGTGTTGGTTTCATCCGCACGCTGGAAGCGTGACTTTTAAGTGCTTTGACACGATGGATGGACAATTGGGCATTTGTTTCGACCGCGTGATGCTTGCCCATGCGCAACAATTCCGTCAGTTCGGCGCAACCGAAATCTAAAGTCACGTCGTGAAATCCGCATTGAGCCATTGATGCGGGTTAACAATCAGACTGCTGCGCCGGATTTCTACCCGAGTTTGGCCTGAACAACCGTCTAAAGGGCTCTGTTTGATCCAAAACAAAGCGTTTTGCGGGATTTGAGATAACGTCACCTAGTAGCTCTAACCGCGGTACGCCAGATCATGAAAAAGAATGTGCGCGCAATACTGATCGTCGTAATGCTCCTTCTCGCAGGTGCGGCGTTGTACATATTCGTTTCAGAAGACAGCAGTGAATTGCCAGTTGGATTTGTACAGGGCAATGGACGGATAGAGGCCGAACAAGTGGAAATTGCCCCCACCTTCGCAGGGCGGGTTGCACAGGTTTTGGCGGCAGAAGGCAACTTGGTTGTTGTGGGTGAACTGTTGGTCAAGATGGACACCGATGAACTGTCTGCAGCGCTTGATCGCGCCAAAGCCGAAGTAGCATTGGCGCGTCAAGCCAAGGCCGAAGCCGAGGCTGTTGTTGTCCAACGAGAAAGCCAACAGCGTCGCGCGGCGCAGGAACTGGAACGGGCAAAGGCACTGTTGGCCGGTCAAAACATTTCGATGACAGTCTTTGAAGATCGCGAAACCGCATTTCAGGTTGCCGACGCCGTTCTGGGTGCCGCCAAGGCCCGGGTTGCAACCTCGGACAGCCAGATCGCGGCTGCCGAAGCCGAAGTGCGCCGGATCGCCGCCCAGATCGAGGATGCTTCGCTTGTTGCCCCTATGCCAGGGCGCATTCTTTACAGACTGGCTGAGCCCGGTGAAGTTGTTGGCGCGGGTGAGTCGATCCTTACGCTTCTCAGCTTAGAGAACGTCTATATGGACGTGTACCTGCCCGCACGCGAAGCGGGGTTGCTGCCCATCGGGGCTGAGGCGCGCATCGTACTTGATGCCTTGCCGGATTTTGCCGTTCCTGCAACCGTCACTTTTGTATCCCCCGAAGCCCAGTTCACTCCGAAGCAGGTAGAGACATTGAGCGAGCGTGAACAGTTGGTCTTTCGCGTTCGGGTTCGCATTCCTGAGGATCTGATCACAGAACGGATCGAACATGTGAAAACTGGCCTTCGCGGTATCGCTGTGATCAGGCTTTCTTCTGACAGTGTATGGCCGGAATATCTGGAAAGGCGGATTCCACCCGAACTGTTCGAATGAATTCCCAGGCGGGCCCATCTGATTTCTGCGTCAGTGGTGTCACGCATAAGTACCGCCAGCGGACAGCACTCGATAACCTGTCGCTTAACCTGCCGGTAGGTCAGCTTATTGGGCTGATCGGGCCTGACGGGGTTGGCAAATCAACGCTTTTGGGTTTGATCACCGGCGCGAAGAAGCTTCAATCCGGCACGATCAAGGTTCTTGGAGGTTCGATCGACGACCGTGCCCATCGTCACAAAATCTGCCCAGCGATCGCATTTATGCCGCAGGGGTTGGGCCGGAACCTCTATGCAGAATTGTCGGTGCGCGAGAACCTTGAGTTCTTTTCGCGTCTCTTCGGACAAGGGCAGCAGGAGCGTGACATCCGGATCGTAGCATTGCTGTCGGCAACCGGGCTTGCGCCATTCTCTGATCGGCTGATGGGAAAACTCTCGGGCGGCATGAAACAGAAGCTTGGGCTGTGTTGTGCACTGATCCATGACCCTAAGCTTTTGGTTCTGGATGAGCCGACCACCGGCATCGACCCACTGTCGCGGCGTCAGTTCTGGGCGCTGATCGACGCGGTCCGAGAGACTACACCCGACCTCTCCATACTGGTTTCGACAGCTTATATGGAAGAAGCCGAACAATTCGACTTTATCGTCGCGATGGATGCCGGGCGCATGCTTTTCCATGGTTCTCCGGCAGAATTGAAGGGGGAAGCCAGCGATCTTGAAACGTCCTACCGGCGGTTGCAGGCGCACGGAGATCCCCTGATCGCACCAAGGAAAGCGCCTACACGTCACCGTGAGGCAGACCCGGTGATCACGGCACGCGGATTGACGCGGCACTTTGGCGATTTCACGGCAGTCAATAACGTCGAATTCTCGATCAACCGTGGTGAGATTTTCGGCTTCCTCGGGTCGAACGGCTGCGGCAAGTCGACTACCATGAAAATGCTGACAGGTCTTCTGCCCGCAAGTGAGGGTGAGGCGCTGTTGTTCGGAAGGCCGGTTGATGCACGCGACCTGAGGATGCGTCGCGAGATTGGCTATATGAGTCAGGCATTCTCGCTTTATGGCGAGTTGACCGTTCGGCAGAACCTCCAGCTACATGCCCGCATCTTTGCGATCACGGACCGCGATAGACGTATCGATGAACTGGCGGAACGTTTTGGCCTGATTGCACATATGGACATGCTGGCCACGGCGCTGCCACTTGGCATCAAGCAACGTCTCTCCCTGGCGGTCGCTGTGATCCACCGACCTCGCGTACTGATCCTGGATGAACCAACTTCGGGGGTGGACCCTGAGGCGCGCGACTCGTTTTGGGCGTTGCTGATCGAGCTTTCGAGAGATGAAGAAGTGACGATTTTCGTCTCGACCCACTTCATGGCCGAAGCAGAGCGCTGTGATCGGGTGTCGTTCATGCACGCGGGCCGTGTTCTGGCTGAGGGAACACCGGATGAGTTGATCGCCGGAGCACAGGTAGACAGTCTGGAAGAAGCATTTGTCACGGTATTGAAGGCAGCTGACCCTCCGGCACCGGTGAAAGCTCCTGAGGCATCGGTTCATGCCCTTGATGACAGCGCTGGCGGGGGTATCAGGCGCACACTGGCATATACGAGGCGTGAAACCATCGAGATTTTGCGCGACCGCGTGCGTTTGGCGTTTGCGTTCCTGGGCTCGGTGATCCTGATGCTGGTCTTTTGCTATGGGATTACGCTGGACATCGAAGAACTGGATTTCGCGGTACTGGATTTGTCACAGGGGCCAGAAAGCCGCGCCTACATTGCAGAGATTTCAGGATCGCGCTACTTCAACCCAACGCAGCCACTGACGAGTATCGATGAGGGCCATGAACGGCTGGCCCGAGGAGATGCCTCGCTGGTTGTCGAACTCCCACCTGATTTCGGGCGCAAGATCCGCTCTGTTGAAGCAACGGACGTGCTTGCAATTGTGGACGGCGCAATTCCGTTCAAAGGCGAGACTGTAGAAGGCTATGTGGCGGGGCTCCACAATACCTTTTTGGCGGCAATGGCCCGCCAAAACGGTGTGCATCCGGTCGAGATCGCCCGTATCGAGCCACGCTTCAGGTACAATCAGAGTTTCGAGAGTATTGCCGCAATGGCCCCGGCCATGCCTGCGATCCTTTTGATAATGTTACCGGCAGTTCTGATGGCGGTCAGCGTCGCACGTGAAAAAGAGTTGGGAACAATCACTAATTTCTATGCAACGCCAACGACGCGGCTTGAGTTTCTGGTTGGCAAGCAAATCCCTTATATCGCAATCGCGTTCGCCAATTTCCTGCTCTTGGCTGGAATGACGGTCTTGGTTTTTGATGTACCGCTCAAAGGCAACCCGGTTCCTCTGGCAATCGGCGCGTTGCTGTATGTCTGGGCTACAACATCCTATGGGTTACTCATTGCGACCATGACTTCAAGCCAGGTGGCCGCTACCTTCGCCACCGCGATCGCCTCGGTCGTACCTACGATTCAGTTCTCCGGGTTGTTACAACCGGTGTCAACGCTTGAAGGCGGCGCGCAGACAATCGGGTCGCTCTGGCCGTCATCCTATTTCCTGCATCTGAATGTCGGCGCCTTCACCAAAGGGCTGGGCTGGGATGCGCTTGCCCCTGATCTTCTGGCCCTGGCCTGTTTCGGACCGGTGCTGACGTTGATCGCTGCCCTTTTACTTCGAGCACAGGAGAAATGAATGCAACGGTTGTCCTGCATCTTCTGGCTTGGCTTGAAAGAAATGATGAGCCTTCGGCGTGATTGGGTGATGATGGCGCTGCTGGTCTGGTCATTCACGCTGGCACCCGTGATGGAGGCGACGGGGGTTTCGAACTCGGTCAACAATGCTTCCATTGCATTTGCCGATGAGGATGGCTCGCCCCTTTCACGGTCTCTTGCCACGGCATTCTTCCCTCCGGAGTTTCAACCCGTTGTCCAGATCGCACCGGGTACCGGAGCCGAAAAGATGGATGCCGGGCATTTCCTGTTTGTGGTCGCGGTGCCACCAGGGTTCGAGAAAGATGTTCGCGCCGGGCGCACGCCGGAAATTCAGGTTCTGATTGATGCGACGGCGATGGAACAGGCTGGGATTGGTGCAAACTATATCATCAATATCCTCAACGCCGATATCCGTCGCTTTGCCATTGGTGCGGACCTGGCTGAGTCATTGCCCGTCGATATCATCATGCGCAGTGCGTTCAATCCCAACCGTGATACCGTTCGTTTTGCCGGCATCGTGGCGCTCATCGGCCAGATCATGTGGCTGACCACGATCCTCACCGGTGCCGCGATGATCCGCGAGCGTGAACATGGCACAATCGAACATCTGCTTGCGATGCCGCTTACCCCGTTTGACATTGCGATGGCCAAGATTTGGGCAAACGCAGCGGTGGTTCTTGTCGCGGCCGCCTTATCGCTGACCTTTGTTATGCAAGGTTTCCTGGGGATCTACATCGCGGGGTCGAAGGTGTTGTTTCTTTTTGGCACCGCGCTGTTTCTTTTCACAGCAACCGCACTTGGGGTATTTCTTGCAACGATTGCACGCTCAATGGCGCAGTTCGCACTATTGGTAATGCTGACTGTCCTTCCGATGCTGATGCTGTCGGGAGGTGAGACACCGATCGAGGGGCAGCCCGACTGGCTTCAGGTCGGAACATCGATCCTTCCGTCCCGCCATTACATGTCCGCCAGCCAATCCATCATCTTCAAGGGTGCTGGGTTTGAAACGGTATGGCCAGAGTTCCTATGGATGGCGTTACTGGGCGCAATCCTTCTGGTGTCAAGCCTGATACTTTTCAGACGCTCGTTGGCGCAATAAAGCCAGATCAGTTTGCCCCTTGGCTTGGACGTATGATTGGAAATGCGCCTTGTTTCATTCGGAATACTGATACGGCCGGGTTGTCCTTTTGGCGCGATACCGAGGACGCTTGGTTGCGCAAGATCAAGGTAATTAGACGCTTTTTTTGCAATAATACCGCCTCCCCCCAATCGCACCAAAAGAGGAGGATCAGAAAATGCTTGAAGATAAAAATACCCCGCAACTGTTTGCCGGAACACATCCGCTCTCTGATAATTTTCGACGCGAAATGGAATCCATGATGTCGCGCTTTTTCGGGGGCGCAGCGCCATTCCTTCCGCTGGAAACAGCCGCGCAACGCACGGGCTTCCCGTCGTTGGACATGACGGGTGCGATTTCGCCGGCGATTGACATCCACGAAACGGATACAGCGATCATTCTCACCGCGGAATTGCCGGGTCTCGAAGAAGACGATGTCGAAGTCGAAATCAAAGACCGTAGATTGACGCTGCGGGGCCAGAAGAATGTTACGCATGATGACACAGGCGATCTGCGCGTTAGCGAGAGAAGCTATGGCAGTTTCACTCGGACAATGACGCTGCCTGATGCAGTCGATATCGAGGAGATTTCCGCTGCGTTCGACAAAGGCGTCCTGCACGTCACGATGCCGAAAACAGAACCTCAGGATCCCAGCCGGAAGATTAAGGTCTCATCGAAATAGGAGCAATAGAGGCGCACGCGCAACCATCATGGTCCGGGCAGCATGCGCGGACCCTTGGTGTTCTTAAAACGAGCACATTATTGCCCACCATAGCGGTTTCACTGCTGCGCATGATAATGTGCCAATAGGGCTAGAGAACTGAGATGGACAATGCGGACGCCGGACAAAAGCGATGTGGAAAGTGAAACGGGCGATGTCCGTGCATTTCTGGAGAGCTTGACGGGGCCGTCCCGCGGAACCGTTACCTGGCTTGTCGGCAACGCTTTGGCTGCTTCGGTGGGTCCTGATCGTATCCTGAAGTTCAGGCGAAAAGAGGATTTGCCCCCGCATGACGAAGACGTGGCAACCATTCAGTGGTCGCAAGGCGGTTACGCGCTAAACGCTTTGCCTGGCCGGGATATCTGGGTCAATGGTCAAAAAACTGCTTCGGCAGTTCTTGGGCATGGCGACATGATTGAGTTCGGTGCAGAGGGGCCCATGTCGCGCTACAGGGTGTGTGACCACTCATTCCCGGCACATCACACGGTCGAAGACATAATAAGTGACGCTTATGTGTATGCGCGCTCCAGCCGACGACCCTTCGCCAGAAAAATGTCCGGTGCGCTGCGCGAAGGCGGGCGTCGGCTGACATCACAAACCACGGTTTTGTTCAGGGTTACCGTTATCGGTGTGCTTCTTCTGATCTTTGCCTTTGGCTATTTGCTTTTTCAGAACGATCGGAAGCTGGCGGACAGCCTTAAACAGGAGTCTCTCAAGATCGAGGCGGTTGCTGTCATGCTTACGCAGACGCGAGAAGATGCACTGACGGCGGATGATCTGGTCGCGCTCAGAGAAGCGTTTGACAACCAGGTGATTTCCACCGAGCAGCGCCTTGGCACTTTGGAAGAACGCGCTGGTGCGTCAAGGCGAGTTATCACAGCCTCGACGCGATCTATTGCCTTTATCCAGGGTGCTTACGGATTGCGACAGACCGAAAGCGGCAAATTGCTGCGGCATGTGCTTGGCCCGGACGGGGAGAAACTAAAAACTCCATTCGGAAAACCATGGATTGAGCCAGATGCGGAAGGCGCGCCGGCAGAATTTCAGTTCACCGGAACCGGGTTTCTATTGCAGGACACATCTCTTTTGGTGACCAACCGTCATGTCGCCTTGCCCTGGACGACCGGGGATCGAGCGCAGGCCCTGAAGGCAGCAGGGCTTGAAGCAGAGATACTTAGCCTGCTGGCTTATCTTCCAGAACAATCCAAGCCAATGGAAGCGGTATTGCTTAGGGCAAGCAAAACGGCCGATCTGGCGCTTCTGTCCGTTGATGCGAACCGTGTTCAAGGGCTTGGACTTTCACTGGCACCTCACCCGACGCGAGCAGGTGAAGAAGTTTTCTTGCTTGGATTTCCGACTGGCCTTAAGGCCTTGATTGTGCAGGCTGGGCCGGATTTTCTGAAAACGCTTGAGAGAGACGGCGCTGTCGATTTCTGGACTATTGCAAAACACCTTTCAGAGCAGAACAAGATCAGGCCTCTGGCCAGCCGGGGGATCGTCGCCCAGACCAGTCCCGGTGCAGTCGTTTATGATGCTGAAACCACAACCGGCGGAAGCGGCGGACCTGCCCTTAACCGAAACGGCGAGGTGGTTGCTATAAATGCCGCGATCTTACCCGAATTTGGCGGCTCGAATATTGGCGTTCCGGTGTCACACCTCAAGATACTTCTCGATGAAAGCGATTGATCCGCATATTCAATCGGGCGTCTGATAAGGCGAGTTTTGCACCAGAAAAACCACAGCCAGTGGGATGATGACAGAGATCAAGCCCACGGTAATCAGCAAGTTCCCCAAATGGCTATAGTCAGCGACGGAGGCAACTGTACCCGTTCTGGGATCGGTAACCGCGCGGGTAACGGTAAAGATCTGATTCAGGTATTTTGTACCGAGACTGCTTGCTGACAATGCCATGTTGGTGAACGAAGCCATGACCGCAAAAAAGGTAGCCTTCAGATGTGTTGGGGCGTTGCGCGCGATCCAAGCCAACATTGGGACCATCGCGATCTGACCCAGCGGTGACTCAACGGCTGTGTCAAGAATGGCGATAAACCTTGCATCCACGACCCCACCTGTGCGCGCGGCCGTCCATTCATGCACCCCGTAGTACAAGGCAAGGTTTGGCAGGGACAACACTCCGGCGGCAATCGTGAGTAACACTACAACCTGCGCAATCGAACGACTTGCCATAAACGGCCTGAGGATAATCAGGCCAAGCAGAGCAAGTAGTGAGGTCAGAAGCGCTAGAATGGCCAGGAACTGTTCGTCAAACCCAAGCTCGTCGATCTCGAACCAGGTCAGGCCCGGTCCTGGCAAGGGAACTGCTCGAAAAACGAAAATGATAGTTGCTGTCCCGATCAGAACTTTGGCCTGTTTCGACTCTAGCTCTCTCAGCAAACGCGACATGAGGTAGAGAATAACCGTGAGCGACACCGCAAAAACGGTCTCTTGCGCGAAGGCAAAATTTGCGGTTCCCAACACTATGCTGAGAACAACAAACGCAAATCCGCCCAGCAGTATCGGCCACCTGACTTCGGTGGTTTGATCTGGTCTGTGCAGAAGGTGTCCTCGACGAACGAGGCGACGCTGTATCAGAGCGTGAAGAACCACTCCACTGACGGACAACAGTGGGATAGCCAGGGCAATGAGATAGACCCGACCGTAGAGAACCAAACGATCGGCTTTCTCCAGATTTTCCGCCCCCGAAAAAATCCAGATGTTAACCGCGGCGACCCCTGCAAACCCGGATATGATCGCAATCCTGCCGAGGGTCTGCATGGTGGTGTGTCGGGCACGAACTTCGTCCTGAATAAACGCGCGTCCGTCTCGGTCCGATTGCGGCACTGCTTCGACTGTCATGGCGTCAGCAACGACATCCTGAATGGCATAACCTGAAGGAGCCAACATCAAGGCAACGACGTACCAATCCTCAAGTGGCATAATGCCGGCCATTTGGTCAGGCGCAGCCACAAGCCTGTACATGATGAGCAATGACGCCGTGATAAAGGATGCGCCAACAACAATCAGCAGGGATTTCCAGCGCCAGAACAGGTCAACCAGATGACCCAGCGGCATTTTTAGAATCCATGGCAACCCGGCCCAGAATGCCAATCCCGCAACAAAAGCGGCGGATAGATTCAGATAGTCCTTAAGAAAAAACGCACCGACGACGGATGTTAGCCCCGAAACCCCGGCCGCAAAGTAAACCATCAATGGTGGCAGGTAAGACCATTGCAATTGCGCGATCAGATCGACGAAAGTCCGGTGCCACCAGCCTGAAATCCGCCTTCCAAATGTTGATCGGTCAGTGTTCATGCGTCAGTCGGACCCCGTTCTGGTGACCCCGTGCTGTCGGTTTTCCTCTCAGAGAAATCCGGCACCAAAAAGCAGAGCGCTGGTCAGCACCCCAAGGATTGGTACAACAAGAGGTACGCGGAAATGTTCCCGAGTTGACCCCGGCCGGGACTTCAGCAATATCAGCGAGATGTTGACCAAAACAAACACTCCCAAAACGATCTGGGATGTGCGTTCCGCTAGTATGCCGATTGGCAAAGTTTGCGTCAGCAGAAGAATTATAGCAACTACCAACAGGGTTGCGACGACCGGTGTTTGGGTAACCTGCGGGACAGTCGCCAGTATTTTCGGAAGATGATCCCGGTCGGCAAGACCATAGATCACCCGCGACGCCATAATCATCTGGATCAAGACGCCATTGACTGTTGCAACGACTGCGACTGCGGCGAACCCTTGTTTGATTACTTCGGGTGCGTCGAAGAAAACCAGCGTGAGTGGGGCGGCCGAGGTCGACAAGGTATCGATAGGAACAACGAGCAGGACCGTGATCGAGGTCGCTAGATACAAACCCGTCGCCAGAACGAGCGTCAAAAGGATAGCCTTTGGAATTGTGTGGGTTGGGTCTTTTACCTCTTCCGCGACGTTTGCCATGTCTTCAAAGCCGACAAAGGCAAAAAATGCCAGCAGAGATGCCGCCATAATACCACGCCAGGTACTGAGCTCGAGTCCCGGAATCATCTCACTAATTTCATGGCCTTGCGGTTCCTGCACAGACATGCCCCAGCCAATCACAAAAAGAAGCCCCGCGATCTCGATGACCGTGATCACGGCTGCCACAAATACCGATTGTGTAATGCCCCAGATTGCAATCAGCCCCATGACCGACACAACGCCGATCGTAAGCAATGCGGTGCCAAGCCCCGTCAGGGTGTGAAGGTATGAGGCCGCCCCAATCGCAACAGCGGAGGCTGAAATAATCCCAGACGCAGCAACGGCAAGACCGATTAGAACCGCCATCCAGCCCCTTTGAAATCCCGCTTCAACGTATGCCGCTTCACCCGCGCTTACGGGATAGCGTGTCGCGAGTTCGGCGTACGACAAAGCCGTCAGCGAAACGACGAGCGCTGCAACAAGAAACGAAACTGCAGCATAAGGGCCCGCGGCCTCGGCGGTTGCGCCGACAAGCACATAAATTCCCGCACCGACGGTAACACCGAGCCCATATAATGTAAGCAACGGGGTGGTGAGAGAACGTCGGAGTTTAGGGGACGGTGGATCAACTGTATGCATTCACCTCACTCCTTGATGGGCAATTGCCGGGTTACCGAAGCAGTGCCGCAAACAAGCACCCCGATGATAAACCAATGGCTCATCACCGCTCATGCCGAGCTTCTTCTGAAACATTCATACTTTGATATGTAATTCTTTGTTTGGCATTGATCTATATCATCAGGCTCTAAGACTGATCAAAGAGGCGGATCCGAATGCTGCGACCGTCGTTTCGTGATGGTTTTTCCCAGCTGGTACTCAAAGGTTGAATATGAGCGAGATCAATGAAGCATTCATTCGATATCGCGTATTTTCAACTCGAAATGCCGATCTCGGAGGAGGAACAGATGCTAGTTTGTCGCGGACTTCTTTTGTCAATATTTGCTGCAAGTGCTGCACTGGCGCAGGATATTGACCTTCAAAATGGGCACGATCTCTACAGAACTTATTGTTGGCAATGCCATGGTTTCGAGGCCACAGGAGATGGTCCAATGGCGGAGATGCTGGCAATAAGGACACCTGATCTGACGAGGCTCGCGGCCCAAAACGACGGTGTTTTTCCGATTGAGGCGGTGGCGCGTCAAATTGATGGTCGCGCACCATTGCTCGCGCATGGTGGAGAAATGCCCATTTTTGGACCAGCTTTGGATTCAGATCAAAAAGTTGCGCTGACGATGCCTGACGGCCAACCGATGTTCGCAGGTGTGCCGTTGGCGAATGTGATTGCGTATCTTGAGTCTATACAGACTGAATAGGTTGGCACAAAGCCCACCCTTGGATTGCAGGACACCACTACCACGTTTGCCGGCGGTGGTTGATTTACATTAAGGCAAGTTTCCACGATCTCAGTTAATATTCAGCATTTAGAGATGAGGAGGAATCTCCGATGCCTGAAGAGAAGCCAAAATCAAGTTACTCCAACGCACTTGTAGATATTTTCAAGCAGATGCAGCCGACTACTACAGCCAATCCGTTTCTGGGCGCTCAGCTTGAGCAATTTTGGGACACGCAGGAGAAGTCACTGAAAGAGGCAGAGGCCTTTGCTCAACATTGGTTTGAGAGGCGTCACGAGGCTGTGCGAACCGCGCTGAAAGCTGCGCGCTCGGCGTCTGCTGCAGACCCGACTGATCCGGCGAAAGCGCTGCAATCCATAGCAGAGTGGCAGAAGCACTCAGCCGAACGCCTTGTGGCTGACGCACAGGAATGGTTCGAAACAGTTGCCCGATGTGCAGCATATGCAGCGGAAACCGAAGTCGAAGCTGTCGAAAAGACAATGGATGATGTTGCAAGCACAGCTAAGAAGGCGGGTAAATCTCCGAAATCCGATCCGGTATAGAGAGCCGTATTACCGCAGAGGTCGGAACGATCGCAGCTGGAGCAATGGAAGGTAGCTCATATGTATAAAAACATTCTGGTACCAGTCGCACTGGACAAAGATCACGATACACAGGCCTCATTTGAAGCTGCTCGTTTGCTGGCGAATGCCGATGCGGAATTCACAGTGCTTCATGTGCAGGAACCGATCCCTGCATATGTGGCATCTCAGATACCCGAGGAAGTTCTGGCAAACACACGAAAAGAGCTTCAGGAAGGCTTACATCGGAACGCTGGAGAGCTAACGGGCGCGAAACCGCGGCTTATCTCGGGGAGCGCTGGCCGCGCGATCGTTGACTTCGCAAATGAAAATGACATCGATTGCATAGTGCTAGCATCACACAAGCCGGGGATCGAAAACATTTTTATTGGGTCGACTGCGAACCGGGTCGTTCACAACGCAAATTGTTCTGTCCACGTGATCCGCTGAAATGGTTTCTAGTGAGTGCCGCACGTCGATTATGCGGCCGGTTACTCGATATTGCAGACCTTGGCGCAAACGCGGCGAATTTACCCTTTGTCCCGCGACTCGTTCCTTGCCTGACGAAATCTTGCTGCGCCCGACACGAATGGCGGCTGTTAACACAGCATTGCCGCGCTAAAGATGATGCCTGCGCGGCAAAATCCGTGCTGCGGGCGCTCGCAGCGAAAAAATCAAATTCACGGGTTAGGCTCCTTGCAGACCTCCGAGTTACCGCAGCATCCTGTAGCCAAACTCGGATCGTGCCGATGAGAACGGCCCATTCCTGCCATTTTCCGACTGGTCGAGATGCTGCGGTCGCAGCCCGCATTCCGGACATTCGCTGCAAGCACGAACTCAGGGCTTCGTCGATCTCACACAATGCGGACCGAGACGCCATTTGGCCAAGAAGTTGAAGGTCAGATTTGTCCGGTAAGGTCGGCTTCTGCCAAGTTACCAAAAGTAAACTCGGCGCGGGTGAGAAAAGGCGCGTTTTCTGCAAGTTTTCTCAATTCTTCAAGTGATAAATACAACGGCGTTGACGGATCAAGTCTTGCTTGAGCACGGCTTCGGAAGAATTTCCCGTACTCTTCCACATAGACACGGTCCTTTGGCGGCATGTCAGCGAGATGGTTGGTCAGGAAGTTGTCGTAGTGGTGAACCGCTTCCGCAAACCTGTCCTGCCGATGCCGCGCCATTGCACGAAAAAGTTCCGCCTTGGCCAAGAAATATGGTTGCGCTTGGAACCCGTCCAGGCGGTCAAGAACGCCCTGATAGTCACCTGCTTGCATTGACTTCACTGCCTTATGAAAAATCCCAGCGGCCCTGATATCGCGGATGAGTTTCATAGGTCCGCCCCATCATCTGCGCCGCTGGCGTCTCCGAAAGGCATTATTGCCCAAGCTCCTTGATTTCCCGCTGAATCGACCATTCGATCAGCTCAGCCCAAAGCTTGTGCGCGAGGTCTGGGTCCAGCCCCTGTTCCGACGCGGTTGTGCTGACCTTGTCCAGCACCGCAGCAACCCGATCCGTTGTGCGTGCGGGCAATCCTTCAATCTTCTTCAGATCCACTGCCCGGTCGATATAGTGGCTCCGCTTGACCAGCAGGCCTATCAGGTCCGTATCGATCGCGTCGATTTGGACGCGGAGATCGGCCATGGTCTGGCAGGCATTGGGCGCGAGAAGGGTCGTCATGTTTTGATTTCCTTTGGTAGTTTTGGGTCTAGCCGAGAAGGTCGCGGAGGAGCTTTACAGCCCTCGCGGACCTCTCTTGGCAAAAGGTCTCCGATGGCTGAGGAAGGCGACCTATGACGCGCCTGATCTGCTGATCGCCAATCAACAGGTCGAGATAGAGCGCCACAGCCTCTCTGGTATTTTCGAAGTTGAGCACGCCCTCGTCCCGGGCACGCAGCAACACCCGTTCGAGCAGTGGAAACACTGCCTCCCGCCCCGCCTTTGAAAGCGTCGCGCCGAGTTCACCGCTACTATCGGCTGCTGCGGCTCGATTAAGGGCAACAGCGCGATCACCTGTTAGCAAATCCAAAAGCTTCGGACCCAACGTTCCCAGAATTGAAAGTGCGTCGTTGTCGGTTTGCAGTTCGGATTCCAGATGCGCTTTAACTTCTTCAGCGTTCTTTGTGACAAGTGCGCGGAACAACCCCTGTTTGTCCCCGTACCAGTTGTACAACGTCTCATTCGAGGCGCGCGCATGCTTGGCAATGCCCTGCATGGACGTTCCTCCGTACCCTTTGGCCTCCAACACTTCGTATGCAGCCGCCTCGATCTGTTGCTGACGCAGGGATCGCTTCTCTTCACGCAAAATTATTCTCCAGCATGTTGACAGAAACCGTAACGATAATTACGGATATATGCAACCGTAATCACCGTTACGCTTTGGAGAAGCAAATGGAACAATCTAATCGTCATGTCATCGCCGCGCTGGCGACACTCATCCTTCTGCAGGGAATCATGCTGTCCGCCTTATATGCCGGGATCAGGCCCCACCCGCCCATCGCCACGCCTTTGTTCGGCATTGCTCCGTTTCTTGGGGCCGCGATGTCTGTCGCTTTGGGGGCTATCATCGTGCAGCCGCTGGAAAGTCGGGCAGGACGCATCATGAGCGTTCTCGCAGCGCTCATGGCCCTGGTTTCCTTCGGGCCGCAGAAATACTTCGATGCTCAATTTGGCCTGATCTACCCGGCGGTACTGCTCGGTCAATTCGCTGCGCTGGTCATCTTTGCCTTGGTCGCGTCAGCGGCGCGCCAACACCGGGAACTCGGGGCGGAGCGGGTTTAATGGCTCGGTTGCTTTTGCCGATGTCGATGCTTTCACTCCTAAGCATCGGTGCCATCTTCGGGTTTTTCTACGCCTGGGTCTGTTCGACAGTGTGGGGCTTGGACGCGACAGACCCGCGAACAGCCATCGCCGCAATGCAGGCAATGAACGCCTCGGTCCGGAACGGAGTGTTCTTCCCGGCTTTCTTTTTGACCCCGATCATTCTGGGAGTAACGGCCTACATCGCCGCTTGGCAGCTCAGGAAGAGGTCAGCCATGTTATTTGGTCTGGCCGCCATTTTTTACATCGTCGGTGCCTTCCTCATCACAGCAGCGGTGAATGTCCCCATGAACGAAGCCCTGGCGGAGGTTGCCGTACCAATTGACATCGGATCAGCCCGTGAAATTTGGCTAGATTACTCAGCCTCCTGGCAGGTCTGGAACGTGCTTAGGACTATTGTGAGTGGGGTTTGCCTGATCTTGGCCTGACACATTTGCCGATTTGAGCATGCCTGTCTGGCTCAGTTTGGGATACGTCTCCATTTTTTCGATGCTGGTTGGATTTGTGTTTTGGTATCGCGGTCTGGTTCGCGGGGGCACAGCAGGTGTTGGGCAGCTACAACTGCTTCAGCCATTTTTCGGCTTGATCCTTGCAGCGGCCTTACTAGCGGAACCGGTCGCGCCTTCGATGATCGGGGTACACACTGCCGGAAGTGACGCGGCGCACCCAATGCCGAGTTGCGGATATCGTTGAGCTGATATTGTCAGGTCACGTGAAGGTGATAGGGCGCGTTGGCCAAGATCTTGCACTTAGAAACTTGCTTGTTTCCAAAGCTGAGATTTCTAACGCTTGGTCGAAGCTGCCTCGAAATGGGTTCACCAAAGAAGAGCTGGTTCAAAGATGGTCCATGGGCCGCCCAAACCTCAATCGATTGATCGAAAGTGGCGTCCTCCGTCAGAAGCGAATGAAGCATAGCCGAAGTCGAGTGACGGGATTGCTTGTGCCCGTTGAAGACGTTGAGGCCTATGAGCGGGACAGATGCAATGAGGGCGCCGGGGTTTCTGATTTATCGGTCGAGACAGGCGGATGAAACGGTTGGCACAATCAGCGACGCTGAGTTTGCGTATAGAAGACGCATCAGCATTCGTTCGGCCGAGAATCGAAAATGCTGAAATGGAGGTCACAAGGTAATGGCTGATAGTGAGAAAAGTCTTTTTGAGCGGCTCAAACCAATATGGGAGGCTGTTGAAAAGCTGGGCGAAATTGACCCTGAATTTGATGCGAAGACCTTTCTCGATGAGATGTGGGAAGAAGACTATGCGGAGTCTGCGGCATTGTGGGAAGCCAGAAACAGTCTGGGCATCAGTGATGCAGAACTCGCAAAAGACCTTGAAACGCAACTCAAGATGATTGCGGCCGCGTACGCCACGGCAGAGGCGGCTCAGATCGATCGGGTTGTGAATTACATTGCGTTCATACGCCGTTTAAAGAAACAGGGACTATTTGATTTGGGTGGCTCGAATGAGGGCCATCCTGACGGGTGACGGGCTGCCTTGAAGTGCACCCGCTGTAACACTCAGGCGCCAACAAACCTCGCCACCGAAATGAGAAGCTTAATGCTGACCAGCACAACCCGATTGGTCCGGTTCATGAGCGGTGCGTACCAATGTCGAATTCGAGCTCAAACATACTTATGTTGCGCAGCGCCGTCGTTCGAACTGTCAACAGCACATTGAAACAAAGCTGCAGCGATCAGAGATCAGTTTGGCACGCAAGGTGCCTGTGACATCAAGCTTGAATTTGAATATCTGCGTTGACACCTGTTGTTCCCCATAAGTAGTTTTGCCACGATAGGCATTGAGGTTCGCGGATGCTATGGTCATTTTCCCTCATTGTCGCGAGAAAACCCGTTGCCTTTTGGCGGCGGGTTTTGCTTTTCGAGCGGCGCGGCAAAGGGCGATGGTCGAACCTTACAGGCTGGCGAAAGCAATTCCGTTGAGTGCTCACGCATAAGGCCGCGAGCAGCTCAAACCGGACACGCCTTTCCCGGTATGCAATGGCGGTGACGCGCAACGTCGCAACCTTTCTCTGCACGCAGGATCAATGACGCCTATCAGCCGGAGTGGAATGATGGTGCGATTGACCCGCAGATAAATGGATCACTCAACCAGAGATCGCTTCACATAACACCCGTTCAGTGATGTTTCCGGTTTGTTATGACGCTGCAATTCGTGCATTGGTTGCAGAAAACTGCCATTCGAGACGCGGTTCGAAGTCGACCGCTGTTTGGGACATAGCCGCCGTTCGAACCAAGGCTAATTTTCGGTCTGATACTTCGCCAAAAGTGGGAGCATCACGATGTTTTCTATATGCGAAGTAGGCGCCAGCTCGGTGTCAAGCTCGATTGCTCGCAAAAAGTGCGAGTATCCAGCCCCGAAAACACTCCATCTTGCGCGACAAGGACTGTGCGCCAACCCCGTGCTGCTGCGCCGAGGATATCGGTGTGAAGAGTGTCACCGCACATCGCGATGCGTTCGGGCGGAATTCCTGGAAGCGTGGCTTCGACCATTTCAAATACTTCCGGAAATGGCTTGCCAAAGAACTTGATGTCTTGAAGGCCCGCATCTGCCAGCAAATGCCCGTAGTGACCGGGCTCCAGTGAGAATCCGAAGTCTCGTGGCGCTGCCAGATCAGCATTTGCGATCACCACTGGGCGCGGGTTGGCCAACAAGCTGTCGCAAAGCATGGATTGTTGAGATTGTTGCCAGACTTCGGTCGAGAGAAACAAGAAGCCGTCAGCCTTGTCAAAGTCTGTCTTGTCTGCCTCAAGCCTGATCGTCTCGGATAAGATGTCCGTCAGGTCGTCAGACGGAGAGGCGATGCAACCCCACAGACCGTCGTTCAGGTTTGCCAAGGCTGCGTCGCGGCTGGTTACAATCTCATCTGCGTCAACTTGCATTCCGAGTTTTTGAAACTTGGCAGTCGCGCCCTGGTGATTATAGCTGGCAGCATTGGAAAGAATGCGAATCTGGTGTCCGCCCTCCCTGAGCTCTTTCAAACGAGCTGCCGCGCCGGGAATCGGAGTTTCGCCAACATTTAGAACGCCAAAAGCATCAAAAACAAAGGCGTCTACTTCGGTGCCAATATCCAGAAGTGACTCAATATCCAGAGTGGCCGCGTTGAATGTTGCTTTTGGGAGCCTGGGACGTATGGACTGATAACGCGAAAATATCGAGTTGGCGTCAAGCATGTGTCCAAATGTCCTTTTTTGATGGGCGCCCCCGACAGGTTTGACGCAATACGGAATGTAACATCAACAAAACAAAATGGAAGAAAAAACAACATTTTTAGCAAGTCGCCATTAGCGAGTTCTGAAGCTTTGCGCGCAAAGCTTTGAAAAATATAATTTTTCGACACTTGCGATCAAGTCACCCTTCAACGTTCTATGTGGCTTTGATTGAAAAATGTTGTTTTGTTGTTTTTTGGTGATATGGTTCTGGCAACTTGAAGGGGGATAAATGGCGTCAAAGAAGATCAGACGGAGGGATTTAATCCAGCAGGTCGTGCAAGAGCGTGGCGGTGTCAGTGTGGGGGCCTTAGCGGAAATGCTAGGGGTCTCGACGCAAACCATCCGCCGTGATCTGGACATTTTGTGCGACGGTGAAAACCTGCGACGCGCGCACGGGCGGATCGAGCTGGCTGAAACCCGTTTGAATACCCCGTTTGATCAGAGAGCCGGAACGAACTTACGTGGCAAACGGTCGGTTTCCGAACTTGTTGCGAGCATGATCCCCAATGGGGCGAACGTGTTCCTTTCAATTGGGTCGACTCCGCTCGAAGTGGCTAAGGCACTGTCCGGCCACCAGGAGTTAACGGTCATCACGAACAACCTGAGTGCCGCGATGGCGCTGAGTAATGAAATCTCAAACCGTATCCTTTTGCCAGGAGGCGAGCTGCGCCTGCCCGATCGTGATTTTATCGGCGAAGAAGCAACCGATTTCTTTGACAGGTTTCGTGCCGAGTTCGCAATATTTGGCGTTGCCGGTGTGGCGCATGATGGTGGGTTGTTAGAATTTCATCCAGCTGAGGTTCGGGTGAGAATGAAAATGCAGCAGCACGCAGCCAAATCGATCCTTGTAATAGACAGCAGTAAATTTGGTCGCATTGCGCCAGCATTGGGCGGCAACATCTCGGATGTCGACGTTGTCGTGTGCGACCGTCCTCCGGGCCCTGATTTTTCCGATCTCGCAGACAGTTTGGGCGAAGCCATTACTTACTCACAAGGAGAGCGCTGAATATGGCAGAACCGTTTGTTCACGTCGACAATATTGCTAAGCGCTGGAATGGGCAGCTTGGCGTCGAGAATATTAATCTTTCGATCCCGCGTGGTTCGTTCGTAGCGCTGCTTGGCCCGTCGGGCTGCGGCAAGTCAACGACGTTGAGATTGCTGTCGGGACTAGAATTGCCGGATGAGGGGCGGATCGTCATTGACGGGCGTGACATCACTACTTCTGCCCCTGCAGAACGCAATCTGTCGATGGTGTTCCAGTCTTATGCATTGTTCCCGCATCTGAGTGTCGCGGAAAACGTTGTTTTTGGCCTCAAGGTACGAAAAGTCGTCGCGGCGGAACGGCGCGAGAAACTGACCCGGGCGCTCGAGATCACTGGCTTGCTGGGCTATGAGCAGCGTAAGCCGGGGGAATTGTCGGGTGGTCAGCGCCAGCGTGTGGCGCTTGCACGTGCGATCGTGGCAAACCAGCCGCTGTGCCTGATGGATGAGCCGCTTTCGAACCTTGATGCCAAGCTGCGCGCCTCTGTGCGCAAGGACATCAAAAAACTTCAGGTCGATTTGGGCATCACCGTAGTTTACGTCACGCATGACCAAACCGAAGCGATGAGCATGGCCGACATGGTCGTGCTGATGAAAGACGGCCATATCCAGCAGACAGGGTCCCCGGAAGAGCTTTACTACAAGCCTGCTAACACTTTTGTCGCCGAGTTTGTCGGTGCCCCGCCAATGGCGCTGATCAAGTCAGAAGGCGTGCCGGGATTTGAGCGCGCAACGACAATTGGCCTTCGCGCCGAAGCGGTGAAGGTGGTGGAATCGGGCAAGGGCAGGCTGACTTGTAAAGTATCGGAATGCGAATTCCTGGGTTCCGAAACATTCATTGGCCTGTCACATCCTGCTGCCAATGGTCTGACCGTATCCATGCCCGGACTGAAACATATTCCGGCAGGAGAAGATCTGGAGATCAGCTTTGCCGATGAAGACCTGCATTTCTTTGACGACATGGGCAAGCGACTGGCCGGGTAGGTCGAGCAACTGAACTTTGGAAAGACAAGAATAACTGTCATCACTGGGAGGAAAAAATGAACGTTATTAAGAAGATAAGTTTGGCTGCCGTCTCGGCCACCGCGCTGACGTCGGCGGCGGCGGCTGAGACGGAACTAACAATGTATTATCCTATCGCGGTTGGCGGCGCGCTGACCGAGGTAGTGGATGGCATCGTTGCCGATTTTGAAGCCGCCAACCCTGACATCAAGGTCAACGCGATCTATTCAGGCAACTATGACGACACGCGTGTTCGTGCTTTGTCCGCACTTGCATCGGGTGAACCGGCTCAGCTGGCGGTGATGTTCTCAATCGATGCCTATGATCTGATCGAGCAGGATCTGATCGTGGCCTACGAAGATATCGACGGGGTTAACCCGGACTGGCTAGAGAGCTTTTATCCTGCATTGATGGCCAATGGCCGGATCGAGGGTAAAACTTGGGGCATTCCGTTCCAGCGTTCAACTATCGTTGCCTATTACAACAAGGACCAGTTTCGTGCGGCAGGTCTTGACCCTGAGGCACCGCCCAAGACCTGGGACGAGCTGATTAGCATGGGCAAGGCACTGACCAACGACGACACCTATGGCCTGATGATCCCATCGACAGGCTATCCCTATTGGATGTTCCAGGCGTTGGCGATCCAGAACGGCAAGGAGGTGATGTCCGATGACGGCCTGACCACCTATTTCGATGACGAAACCGTTGTCGATACGTTGGAATTCTGGCAGTCGCTGTCGCAGGAGCATGGCATCATGCCCACTGGCACCGTTGAATGGGGTACCCTGCGGCAGGCGTTCCTTGAAGGTCAGACCTCGATGATGTGGCATTCGACCGGCAACCTTACGGCTGTGAAGAACAATGCCAGTTTTGACTTTGGCGTCGCCGAGCTTCCGGCCAATGTGCGGCTGGGTTCGCCTACCGGCGGCGGCAACTTCTATGTTTTCAAGGAGACATCGGACGAAGAGCGCGCGGCGGCCATGAAGCTGATCGAATTCATGACCTCGCCCGAGCAAGCGGCAGCGTGGTCCATCGCGACCGGCTATATGGGCGTGTCTCCGGCGGCGTATGAAACCGAGGCGCTTAAATCCTATACAGAAGAGTTCCCACCCGCTCTCGTTGCCCGAAACCAGCTGGAAAACGCGGTTGCTGAGTTCTCGACCTTTGAAACCGCACGCGTGCGTGAGGGTTTGAACAACGCAATTCAGGCGGCTTTGACCGGCACAAAATCGGCTGAAGACGCGCTTGGGGAAGCCCAGACATCGGCTGTGCGCCTGCTGCGTGATTACCAGTAACCTCAACTCCCTGGCGTCGGGCAGAGATGCCCGACGCACCCAACCTTGAGGGTCGCTATATGGCAGAGCATGTGAACATCGAGCGTCGTCGACAGGCCATCTACGGTTGGATCCTGTTGTCACCAGCGGCAATTCTGCTGACGACGTTTGCATTTTATCCTTCGCTTGCGACCTTGTGGTCGAGCTTGTTCAGCCGAGAAACCAGAAGACGCCCCAGCGAATTTGTCGGCGGCGAGAACTATGCCGACCTGTTTGCCGATCCAACCTTTTGGAAAGTTGTTGTGAACAACTTGATCTATGCGGGCGCGACCATCCCTATTTCTATTGCAATTGCGCTTTCGATGGCGCTTTGGGCGAACTCAAAGATCCCGGCTCGCGGGTTTGTACGCACCGCCTATTTCACGCCCACGGTCCTGCCAATGATCGCAGCGGCAAACCTTTGGCTGTTTTTTTATACTCCCGGATTGGGTGTGCTCGACCAGATCGGCGGTCTGTTTGGCCTTCCCTCAATCAACTGGTTGGGACAGCCTGAAACTGCGCTGTGGGCTGTAATCATCGTGACGATCTGGAAAGAGGCTGGGTTTTTCATGATCTTCTATCTGGCGGCCTTGCAGACGATCCCTGAGGACCTCAAGGAAGCTGCCGACATTGAAGGCGCCAGCCGCTGGACCTACACGCGCCGGATCGTGTTGCCGTTGTTGATGCCGACGACGCTATTTATCATGGTCAATGCGTTGATCAACTCTGTGAAATTGATCGATCATTTGTTCATCCTGACCAAGGGCGGGCCCAACGACGCCTCCAAGCTTATCCTTTATTACATCTGGGAAATGGCCTTTGCCTTCTTTGATGCGCCCCACGCAGCGGCAATGACCATCCTGGTGCTTGTCGTGCTTGGCGTGGTTGCGGGCGTCAAGTTCACCATTCTCGACAAGCGGACCCATTACCAATGAGCGGATTTTCCAGGCATATCGAATCCTTTGGCGCACTATTGTTGGCCGTGATCTGGATTTCCCCGCTGGTCTTTGCCTTTTGGGCGGCGTTCCACAGCACCTCTGACGCGGTCAACTTTAACATCACGTCGCCATGGACGCTCGACAATTTCCGCACAGCTTGGGAGGGGGCGCCGTGGCTACGCTATTTCCTCAACACCTTCCTTTTAGTGACGGTGATCCTTATTGGTCAGTTCTTTGTCACGACGCTGGCAGGATTTGCCTTTGCCCAGGTCCAGTTTCCGGGTCGGGATTTCGTGTTCATCCTCGTGCTGATGCAACTTTTCATCCTGCCTGAAGTGTTGATCGTGGAAAACTATGCAATGGTGTCACGCCTCGGGTTGTTTGACACGATTCTTGGCGTCGGAATGCCCTATATGGCCTCTGCCTTTGGCATTTTCCTAATGCGGCAGGCGTTTAAGGGTGTTCCTATAGAACTGCATGAGGCAGCGCGCGTCGAAGGCTGCGGCTGGTTCGGAATTCTTTGGCGAGTCTATGTGCCCTTGGCGCGCCCGACATATCTTGCTTATGCGTTGGTGTCGGTATCGACCCACTGGAACAACTTCCTCTGGCCGCTCATCGTGACCAACTCGCCCGACACACGACCGCTGACGGTTGGCCTGTCGATCTTTGGCGCACCGGAAAATGGTGTGGATATAAGCGTCATTTCGGCGGCCACGATGATGTCGGTTGCGCCCTTGTTGATCGCGTTCCTCGTGTTCCAGCGTCAATTCGTTCAGGCCTTCCTGCGCGCGGGGATCAAATAGTCATGGCGACATTTCTGCATCTAAGTGACTTGCACGCGGTAGGGCATGGCGATCTGTGTTCAGGCGTGCTTGATACCCGCGCGATCCTGATCGGGGCCATCGACCGATTGATCGATAAAGGCGAAGCTGTTGGCCCGCTCGACGCGGTTTTGGTCACTGGTGACGTCAGCGAAGATGGTAGCCCGGACAGCTACGATTTCGCACGCACTCAACTGGAGCGGTTTGCCCTGCCGATTTACGTTGTTCCTGGAAATCATGATGCGCGCAAGCCAATGCAAGAGGCCTTTTCAGGCCTTGGCATCATGCCGCCGGACGGGCTTGTCGACTGGGCGGAGACAGTGGGCGATACGCGTGTTATCGGGCTTGATACGCTGGTCGAAGGACAGGGCGGTGGCAGGCTGCGCCGGGAAAGTCTTGATCTTTTGGAGCGGGAACTCTCTGGGTTTGACGGGCCGGTTGTCGTTATGTTGCACCATCCGCCATTTAGCATCGGGATTGATTTCATGGATGTTATCGGATTGGAGAACCGTTCCGATCTGGCAGAAATTCTTTCAATGCACTCAGGGGATATCACGGTGCTGGCTGGGCATGTCCACGGCGTTCACATTGGTCGCGTTGGCGGTCACGTTGCCATGACAGCGCCGGGCCTTTGCAGCGGTTTTGCACTGGACCGGCGCGCGGTGGCTCCTGCTGGTTTTTTTTCTGGTCCTACGGGCTGTGCAGTTCTCGAAACCGGAAAGAGCGGTATATGGAGCGTTGTTTCGCTAGACGCTGCCGAGGGACCGTATTCATTCTGAAGTGGCCGGATTGGCCCGGAAACCAAAGACCCGGTGATGATGGATAGCTCACCCATAATTATTGTTTTGAATTTGGCTGCTGCTGCGGCACTTCTGATCTGGGCTGTTCGCCTCGTGCGCACCGGTTTTGAGAGAGCCTTTGGAAGCCAGTTGCGGCTTTGGTTGCGTCGGTCGACGGGAAACCGGTTGGCCGCGACGGGAACCGGCACGCTGACTGCGATCCTGCTGCAAAGTTCCACTGCCGTCGCAATGCTGCTTGCCGGATTCATGGCCGCGGGTTCGGTTGGCGGCACCGCCGGGTTGGCCATTATTCTGGGGGCGGACCTTGGCTCTGCCATCGTAGCCCAGATCATGAATTCCCGGATTGCTTTGCTGACGCCCTTGCTACTTTTGATCGGGGTGCTGATTTTCCTGCGCAGTTCCCGACGCAGCGTGCGCCAAGTTGGTCGGATCCTTATTGGGTTGGCCCTGATTTTTCTGTCGCTTGACCTTATTCGCGATGCCAGCGCGCCGCTGGCAAACAGCGAGGCCGCTTCGGGGGCCTTGATTTACCTGTCTGCTGATCCACTGACGGCCTTTTTGCTGGCGGCGGTTTTTGCCTGGCTGGTGCATTCCAGCGTTGCGGCGATATTGTTGTTTGCAACCCTTGCGGCTCAGGGCGTTATGCCGCTGTCGGCGGCGTTTGCCATGGTCCTTGGGGCCAATCTGGGCGGTGCCTTTATTGCGTTTGTTCTGACCTTGCAGGCCGATGTCTCGGTGCGGCGGGTCGTGTCTAGCAATTTGTTCCTGCGTGGCGGTGGGGCGGGGCTGGTGCTGTTTTTGCTCTACCGGCTTGACGGTGTTGACCTTATTCCCGGGGCCAGCCCCGTTCAGCAGGTTTTGAACCTGCATCTCCTGTTCAACCTTGCGCTTCTTGTTGTCTGTATTCCGTTTCTTGGCCCGATAATGCGTTTGGCGGAGAGTGTTTTCGCTGATGACAATAAAAACAGCACCAAGGCCAACGGACGTACGGCCCTGGATCCTTCGGTTCAGAACCAGCCGGCGCGCGCCTTTGCCTGTGCGCATCGTGAGTTGGTCGAAATGGGCAATAGGATCGAGATCATGGTGCGGGACTCAATGTCACTCTTTGACAATTACGATGATGCCATTGCTCAACAACTGAAGAGGGAAAAAGTCGAAATTGTCCGAATGTCGCTTGACCTGCGGGTTTATTTGTCAGGAGTCAAAAGCGACAATCCGAAAGAGGACACCGGTACGCGGGCATTTGATCTGTCCGGCGTGGCAGTGAACCTTGAGGCCGGGGCGGATACGATTGCACGGAAAATGGTCGAATTGGCCAAGCGCAAGAGTGCGGAAAACGTGAACTTTTCGGAAGAGGGTTGGCAGGAACTGACCGATTTCTTTGACCGTGTGTTGCGCAACGTTCAGCACGGAATCGCGGTACTGATGACCGAGGATGCCGGGGCAGCACGGGAGCTGGTGCAGCAAAAGGAAATGATCCGCGAGATCGAGAGAAAGCTGGAGCGCGCGCATCTTACCCGGCTGCGTGCTGGGGCGTCCGAAACCATCGAAACCAGTGCGATTCACCTTGATCTCTTGCGCGCCCTGAAAATGTTAAACACGGCATTCGCGATGATCGCCTATCCGCTTTTGAAAGAAAGTGGACAGTTGTTGGAAAGCCGATTGGCAAATGAATAGACGGTTTCATAGAGTGATGAAGATACAGTCCTAGGGTCAGGATTCATAACCAGTAGATGACGAGCGCGGCCAGAGCGATGGCAGAGAGGAAGACCTTTGGGCAACGGTCGTAGCGGGTTGCCACGCGCCGCCAATCCTTCAGCCTGCCGAACATGATCTCGATCCGGTTTCGGCGTTTGTATCGACGCTTATCGTATCTGACGGCTTTCTTGCGCTGCTTTCGTCCAGGGATGCAGGCGCGTATCCCTTTGTCTTGCAACGCTTCCCGGAACCAATCGGCATCGTAACCGCGATCCCCGAGCAGCCAGTCGACCTTTGGCAGGCTGCTGAGCAACGCCCGCGCACCGATGTAGTCGCTGACCTGACCGGCGGTGACGAACAGGTTGAGTGGGCGGCCTTGGCTATCGCAGATGGCGTGCAGTTTGGTGTTCATGCCGCCTTTGGTTCGACCGATCAGGCGCCCACGCCCCCCTTTTTCGCGGCCAGACTGGTCGCTGTTCGATGGGCCTTGAGGTAGGTCGCGTCGATCATCACGGTCTTCTGTTCGCCGTGTTCGGCGGCCAGACCCGCCATCATCCGCGCAAAGATGCCTTTCTCGCTCCAGCGCTTCCAGCGGCTGTAGAGCGTCTTGTGCGGACCATAGGCGGCAGGAGCGTCACGCCAGCGCAAACCATTGCGATTGATGAAGATAATCCCACTCAGGACGCGCTTGTCATCGACACGTGGCTTGCCGTGCGACTTCGGGAAAAAAGGGGTAAGCTTGGCCATCTGCTCATCGCTCAGCCAGTAAAGGTCGCTCATATCACCGCTCCGTTTTTGGGGCCGTGAATCACGTCATGCGCGGGAAATCAATGCGTCCTGACCCTAGTAAGCACAGTAATTTAACTTACCTTTCAGGTCCCGCGTCGCTGATCCAGGTGATAGAGACAGGCGGTAACCACGGCGAGCTACATAGCTTCCAGCGTATGTGCGAGACCGTTTCGGATGTGATCTTCCAACAGTTTCTTGGCCGTGTCGGCGTCTCTGGCCAGTGCTGCATCGAACATGCCCTTGTGCTCCTTGACGGCCTCTTCGCCGCGATACGTTAGTACGAGCATCTGGTACCGCAGGTACTTGTCGTAGATGATCGAGTGCAGAGACAGAAGGTTATTGGAGTTGCAGGCCGCGATCATCGCTTGGTGAAACTCCCAATCATATCGTTTCCAGGTTTCTTTCTCGGATTCGTCGCCCTTCAGAAGCTGCTGTTCCATCAGGTGCAGCTTGTGGTGTGCGGCAACGAGGTTGCCTTCCCAGTCCGTGTCGCCATTCGCAATGGACAACTCCAATGCGTGGCATTCCAACAGGACGCGCAGCTCTGATATCTCGGTCAGGTCTTCTCGTGAAACCGGCGTGACCAGGAAACCCCGTTGCTCGGGAGCTTCGACAAATCCGTCGCTGGCGAGCCTGTTCAACGTTTCACGAAGTGTCGAAAGGCTTGCCGAGTAGCGTTCCTTCAAGGCGTCCAGCTTCAGTTTGGAGCCGGGCTGCAATTCCCCGAAGATGATGTCCCTCTTGATGCGCTGATAAGTGCTTGCACCTATCGTAGACGGCTGTTTCGCCATGCGTTTCACCCGATATTATCAGTTTCTTCGTTCAATTAGCATTTTTCGGAGGTATCAGCAATCCAATCAGGTGTATGGTAAAAATAAAAATATCATACATTATTGCGGAATCGCGAAAACCCCAATACGGTCGTGGCCAAGTTGGGCAATGCAGCCCGTTCGCAAACATAGGGTTTGGGACTTCCAGACCCTCCGGAAGGAAGCAAAGTGTCTCGAAACTTTCGCATTGCCATTGTCGGCATTGGCCTTGTTGGACGCCGCCACGCAGACGCTATCCGAGCGTTGCGCCATGTTGATCTTGTCGCGGTGGTCGACCCCAGCGATGAAGGTCGTGCTTACGCCGTTGAGCACGGGGTCGCATGTTACGAGACCCTTGAGGAAATGTTTGCAAATCAGACGCCGAACGGAGCTGTTCTTGCGACCCCGACCACGCTTCATGTTGAACAAGGCCTCACGTGTATTCGACATGGTTGTCCCGTTCTCGTCGAAAAGCCGATCGCCGTGGAAGCCACCGCTGCACTTGAGCTTGTTCAAGCAGCGGAGAAGGCCAATGTGCCACTGATGGTCGGACATCATCGTCGGCACAATCCTCTGATCCGGTCGGCTAAGGAAGCCGTTGTCGATGGGAAGATTGGAGATGTGCGCGCTGTCCATGCGAATTGCTGGTTCTATAAGCCAGACGAGTATTTTGATGCTGCGCCCTGGAGAAAGAAACCCGGTGCAGGGCCTATCTCGGTCAATCTTGTCCACGATGTGGATTTGCTGCGGTACCTGGCCGGAGAAGTCATGACCGTTCAGGCTCAGTCGGCTTCATCGCAGCGGGGTTACGACAACGAAGATGTCGCCGGCGCGCTGTTGACGTTTGAAAGTGGGGCGATCGGGACCATAAGTGTGTCCGATAGCATCGTTGCTCCATGGAGCTGGGAGATGACGTCTCAGGAATATCCAATCTATCCGTCGACCACTGAGAGTAGCTACATGATAGGTGGCTCTCATGGTTCGTTGTCCGTTCCCGATCTTCGATTGTGGAGTTACCAGAGTGAGCAAAGGGACTGGTGGACACCTATTTCATCGACCGCGCTGAAGAAGGGTGCGTCTGACCCTCTGGTCAATCAGCTCAGGCACTTTGTTGAAGTAGCTCGGCACGAAGCAGTGCCGATTGTGTCTGGGTGGGAAGGGTTCAGAACGCTTCAAGTTATTGAAGCTATACAGAATTCTTGCAGAACTGGCGAGACTGTTAGGATAAGAAACCTTCAGGAAACGCAGCAACAGAGATTGCAGGTAATGAAAAATATCTGATATTTTGTAAAACATCTTGCAAAATGTCCAAAATAGGTCAAAACTCTGAATCGCAAAAAAGAAGCATCATGATGTCTCAGGGAGGAGCAAAGTGATTACCAAACTTACCCGCCGGGCTGCTGTATCAGCCCTGGTCGCAACCGGTGTTCTGTTTAGCGCAACAAGTGGTGCGCTGGCGGAAGACAAAGTTCAACTTCGCCTCGCAACATCAGGATCGGAGACCGATCAGCGCTCGGTCGCAATGGCCGAGGTTTTCGCACCCATGGTCGCTGAATTTGCGGCGTATGAGCCCAGCTATAACGGGACAATCTTCGCCCAAGGTACGGAGTTGGACGCCATCAGCCGGGGCAACCTGGAAATGTCGATCACCTCGGCGCAGGAACTGGCACAGTTCTTCCCCGAGTTTTCGATCTTTACAGCAGGCTATGTCCACCAGGACGCCGCGCATCAGGTGGCTGTCTTCAACGATCCCTTGATGGATGCCTTCAAGCAAAAGGCCGAAGAAGAACTGGGCGTCAAACTGCTGTCGGTCATGTATCTGGGCCGTCGTCAGGTGAACCTGCGCCAACCCAAGGATGAATTGACCGTCAGCACTCCGGCTGATCTGGAGGGTGTGAACCTGCGGATGCCGGGCACAGATGCGTGGCAGTTCCTGGGTAAAGCTCTGGGTGCTGCTCCGACACCAATGGCGTTTTCAGAGGTTTATACCGCGCTGTCGACCGGCGCTGTTGACGGTCAGGACAACCCGCTGCCGACCGTGGTTGACGCGAAGTTCTATGAAGTGACCAACCAGATCGTTCTGACATCGCACCTAGTCGACCTGAACTACATCGCTATTGGCAAAGAGGTTTGGGACAGCCTGACCCCTGAACAGCAGGCCAAGGTTCAGGAAGCAGCTGACGCAGCTGCCGAGTCCGGCCGTCAGAAACAGTTGCAGAAGGAAGAGGATCTCGTCAGCTTCCTGAAAGAGCAGGGGATGGAGATCTACGAGCCCGATCTCGCAGCGTTCCGCGATCAGGTACAGTCTATGTATCTGGACAGCGAATTCGCGGGTTCCTGGCCGGATGGTGTTCTGGATCAGATCAACGCTCTGGGCAACTGAGCCCTGTAATTCAAGGGAGGGAGAACCACAATGAAAGCCTTTATCAAGGGGTTCTTCCGACTGACCGAAGCGATTGCCGGCGGGATGCTGGCGGCAATCTTCCTGATCTTCCTTCTGCAAATTCTCTTGCGGTATTTCTTTACCCCCGCAGGTTGGACGCTTGAATTGATCGGCATTCTTTGGGTCTGGGTGATCTTTTTCAGCTGCGCCTTCATCGTGCGCGAACGGGATCACGTGAAATTCGACATCATCTACCTGTCTGTGCCCCGTCGCGTCCGTCAGGTTTTTGCAATGCTCGCGGCCGCGGCAATCGTGGTGGGCATGCTCTACAGCTTCCTGCCGACGTGGGATTACATCGACTGGATGAAAATCCGCAAGACCGCGACGGTCCGCAATCCGTTCTCGGGCGAGAAGATACCGCTGCGCACCGTGTTTTCGATCTACGCGGTGTTCATGCTGGTGGTGGCTGCGCGCTATGGCTGGCTGTTCTTCGACATCCTGCGCAACGGCCCTCCAAAAACCGAACTTGAAATGGTCGTGGGATTCAACGTGGTCGACGATCATCCCCGGGTCGATGTGGAAGACGACGAGGACGCAAGCAAATGAGTTTCGAACTTCTTTCCTGCCTGCTGACTCTCTTTGTTCTGGCAGGCATCGGGACACCTATCGGCTACTCCATCCTTTTAGCGTCACTGATGTATCTGGGTGTCGCTGGCCTGGACGTCGCGCTGGCGGGTGAAAAAATCCTGCAAGGCTTCTACAAAAGCACGATCCTGCTTGCCGTACCGTTGTTCATCGTCGCCGCCAATATCATGAATGCGGGGTCGATCACCGACCGACTGCTGAACTTCTGTGTCGCTGCTGTCGGTCGTTTCAAAGGCGGCCTCGGGCACGTCAACGTGGTGGCATCGCTGATCTTTTCCGGCATGTCCGGTTCTGCCGTCGCTGACGCTGCGGGGATCGGCAAGATCATCATTGAAATGATGACCAAGGATGGCCGCTACAGCCGAGGTTATGCTGCCGCAATCACTGCGGCGTCGGCGACGATCGGCCCGATCATTCCGCCCTCGATCCCAATGGTTCTGTATGCGCTCGTCTCAAAGGCGTCTATCGGGTCGCTGTTCCTTGCTGGCATTCTGCCGGGCCTGATCATGGGTATCGTCTTGATGGCGATGAACTATTATCTGGCCGGAAAGCGGAACTTTGCATTGGAAGAACCTGTTCCGCTGCGCGAGTTACCGGCTAAAACCGCCAACGCGTTCCCGGCGCTGCTGATGCCGGCGATCCTGCTGTACGGTATATATGGAGGCGTCACTACGCCGACCGAGGCCGCCGCAGTTGCTGCATTCTACGCCCTGCTACTGGCAGCGTTGTTCTACCGCGCACTGACCTTCCGTGGCCTTTATCAAGTGTTCGTCGACAGCGCGCGCTCTTCCGCCGCCGTCGGGGTGGTCATTGGTGGCGCGTTCATTCTGAACTTCATCGTCATTCAGGAACAGATTCCACAGTCGATCTCGGCCTTGCTGGAGGGTTCGGATGTCAGTCCGATTGTGTTCCTGATCCTGGTTAACCTGCTGATCCTTGCGCTGGGTTGTGTGTTGGACGCAACAACGATCATTCTGGTGATCGTGCCCCTGTTCATTCCAACCTGCGAAGCGCTTGGGATTGATCTGGTGCATTTCGGGGTGCTGGTCGTCGTGAACTCGATGATCGGTCTGATCACGCCGCCTTATGGCATTCTACTCTTTGTGATCAACGCCGTGACGGACATTCCGCTGCGCGAAATCATCTCGGAAATTTGGGCCTTCCTCGCGGTTCTCATCTTCGCTCTGGTGATAATGATGCTGATGCCGGATCTGGTCCTGTGGTTGCCGCGTATGTTTGGATATCAGGGATAATGTGCCTCTCGGTTTCGACAACGTCGATCCCCGGTGATCTGGCCGAAAAACTAAGTGCTATCGCTGACGCAGGGTTCGAAGGTGTCGAATTGCACGAACCGGATCTGACCGCTTTTGACGGGCCGCCATCGCAAGTCCGCGAGATTGCATCGGATCTCGGCCTGAAGATTTGCCTGCTACAACCCTTCCATAACCTTGAAGGCCAGCCCGATGCCGGACGTGAGCGCGCCTTTGATCGACTGAAGCGCAAACTCGATCTGATGAGCGAGTTGGGTACGGATCTGCTGCTAATTGGGTCTGCCTTTGAGGTCGATGTCGCCGCGACCGAAGAACAGGTAATCGCAGATCTTGGTGAAGCGACCGAGATCGCGAAAGAGATGGGGTTGCGTCTGGCCTATATGGGTTTGCCATGGTCGAACCTTATTCACTCGGATGAGCGGGCGCTAGGCATCGTTGAAGCAATCGACAGCCCTCATTTGGGGTTGGCTTTGAACTCATTCTTCTCGCTTGCCGACGGTTCCAAACCCGCCCGCCTTCGGGACATTCCCGGAGAACGGCTGTTTCATGTGCAACTGTCCGATGCACCCCGGCTTGAGATGGATATACGTCGGCTCAAACGGCATTTTGGACTTCTGCCAGGGCTTGGGTCGCTGAACCTTGCGGGCTTCGTGCGGGTGTTGTCCCGCGCCGGGTACAAGGGGCCTTGGTCGATTGCGCGCGTCAACGAAGCGGCACCACAGCCCGGTGGCCGAACACTGGCCCGGGACAGCTACAGGTCGCTGGTAAACCTCCTGGATGAGGTATCAAGGACCGAGCCGGGAACCGATTTCGGCATCCCGGATCTGCCGGAACGCGTCTATGCGTCAGGCTTTGAGTTTGTCGAGTTCACAGCCGACGAAACAAGCGGCGCGCAGCTGGCAGACATGCTGTCTGCAATGTGTTTTCGAATGGAGCGAAAACACGTCACCAAGTCCGTCGAGCTGTGGCGGCAGGGCGCGATAAACATTGTTGTGAATACCGAAAAGGAAGGTTTTGCCCATTCGGCGTTCCTGGGTCACGGCCCCTCCGTTTGTGACATGGGGTTGCGTGTCAAAGATGCGGATCAGACGGTTCAGCGCGCGACCGCGCTGGGCGCGCCGAATTTCTCACAGCCGGTGGGAACAGGGGAACTGGATATCCCGGCCATTCGGGGCGTTGGTGGCAATGTCGTCCATTTCATCGATGAGAAATCCGATCTGCATCGGGTATGGGACATCGAGTTTGAGCCAGTGGCGAAAACCAAAGCGACCCAGCCCGCCGGTCTGCGTCGTATCGACCATCTGGCGCAGACAATGCGTCACGATGAGATGCAAAGCTGGCTGCTTTATTACATCTCGACTTTTGAGATGGCGAAATCCCCGATCGTAAACGTTGCCGACCCGTTGGGTGTTGTGCAAAGCCAAGCCATCGAAAGCCCCGAAGGCGAAGTGCGTTTAAACCTGAATGGTGCAGTTGGGCGTCGAACACTGGCGGCTTCATTCCTTGAAGACGGTTTTGGTGCCGGTGTTCAGCACATCGCCTTCCAGTCGGACGACATATTTGAAACCTCAGCCCAATTGCGGAAGTCCGGTTTTCCCAGCCTGTCCATCCCAGAAAACTACTACGCTGATCTGCAAGCGACATTCGGGTTAAGTGAAGACCTGATCGCCCAAATGCGCAGGGATAACATACTCTACGATCAGGCGGCGGGTGCCGAGTACTTTCAGATCTACAGTCGTCCCATTTTTAACGGCTTTTTCTTTGAAATTGTTGAGCGCCGAACTGCTTACGCCGGCTATGGCGCGCGTAACGCTGCGTTTCGATTAGCGGCGCAAACGCGACACCACGTGGCGGAAGGAACAACCTAATATGAAGGCCGCACTAATCGGACAAGGGATTTCTGGCTCCATGACCCCTGAGATGCACGAGGCGGAGAGCCGGGCGCAGGGCATCGATCTGAGCTACGGTAGGATCGACACTGCAAAAGAGCCATTTCGTGGAATGTCGGTCGCTGATTTACTGCATTATTCCGTTGAATTAGGCTGTGCGGCGGTCAACGTGACACACCCCTACAAAGCGTCGGTCATTGATCATCTCGATGAGCTTTCCAAGACTGCTGAGGAGCTTCAAGCTGTCAACGCGGTGGTTTTTTGTGACGACCGAATGGTTGGCCACAACACCGATTACATAGGTTTCCACAGTGCCTTCGGAGATTTTTTGGGATCATCGAAGACTGAAACGGTTCTCATGTTTGGTGCTGGTGGCGCGGGCAGTGCAGTCTCTTTGGCTTTGCTTGATTCAGGTGTTCGAGATCTGGAGATCATCGATCCTGACTTCCACCGAGCGCAGGCGCTGGTCAGTCGACTAAAGGTCTTGCGCCCTTGTGCGAAGCTTCAGGGTTCCCCCTCGATTTCGTTGGAACGGGTCAAATTTGTGGACGGAGTGGTCAATGCAACACCGCTCGGGATGGATAAGTACCCCGGGTCGGTAATTGATCCATCATTGTTGCGGCCGGATGCTTGGGTGGCAGATATAGTATATTTCCCGCTCGAGACACACCTTCTGAGCAGCGCCAGCACAACTGGGTTAAAAGTGATGAATGGTGCTGGAATGGCAGTTCATCAGGCTGCAGCGTCTTTTGAAATCTTCACCGGCTGCACCGCCTCAATCAGTCGTCTTCAAAACGTTTTCGATTCACTTCGTCAGCAGCGCATGCGCGAGTTTAGAGGTGCAACGGTATGACAAACGACGAGCAAGCTATCCGCCAATGGTGGCGCACATCTATCATCGACATGAAGCCCGGCCAGATCGCGTTTCGCGGCAACGCCATAGAGGACCTGATCGGGAACGTATCTTTCCCGCAGATGATCTGGCTGATGGTGCGGGGCGACTTGCCCATCGACGCGCAAGCGCGCCTTTTCGAAGCTGCATTGGTCGCAGGCGTGGATCACGGCCCACAGGCTCCCTCAATCGCGGCTGCGCGTATGGCTGCCACCTGCGGGGTAGGTCTCAATAATGCGATGGCGACTGCGGTGAACATGCTGGGCGACGTGCACGGCGGGGCAGGAGAGCAGTGTGCAGAGCTGTACAATGATACCGCAGTCCGCATGGATGCGGGAGCTTCGCTGAATGACGCTGTTCGGGATGGCTTGGACAGCTGGCGCGAGACCTACGGCAAGATCGTATCGGGCTTTGGTCACAGGTTTCACAAGCCTGTCGACCCACGCGCACCTCGATTGATGCAACTTGTTCGTGATGCGGCGGCAGAAGGCACAGTTTCTGGCCGGTTTGCCGATATCGGAGAAGAGGTTCAAGCCGAACTCGGTCGTCAACGAGGCGGTCGGCCAATTGCCATGAATATTGACGGCGCGACAGCTGTGATCTTCTGCGAACTTGGCTTTCCTGCGCCCTTGTCACGAGGGCTGTTCTGCCTGTCCCGCTCGGTCGGAATACTCGCCCACGCTTGGGAACAGATGAACCAGGGTGGCCGCAACAAAGGGCCGATGCCCCCGAATTACTTACCCCTCTACGAAGACAGGAATGATGACACGTGAGACATCGAAATCCTTCCGGGTCGGCCTTATTGGCTGTGGTCGTATCAGTGATATTTACCTAAAGACACTATCCAAATTTTCGAGCGTCGAAGTCGTGGCTTGTGCAAGTCTTGATCCTTCGGAAAGCCGCGCCAAAGCGGATCAATACGGTGTCGCCCAGGCCTGCACGCCAGATGAAGTGTTTGACGATCCGACGATTGACTGCGTTCTGAATCTGACAATACCGGCGGCGCATGCCGAAATCAGCCTGCGCGCGCTGGAGGCGGGGAAACACGTCTATTCCGAAAAGCCACTGGTCATGAACCGAACGGATGGCAAGGCGATCCTGCACATGGCCTCTGAAAAGGGGTTGCTGGTCGGTTGCGCACCCGACACATTTCTGGGCGGTCGCTGGCAGACCGTTCGGCGCTTGATCGACGAGGGTACCATTGGCAAACCAACAGGGGTTTTTGCCCATGTCGGTACCCACGGGACGGAGCGCCACCATCCTAACCCGGACTTCTACTATCAGGCGGGTGGTGGGCCTTTGCTGGACCTTGGACCATACTACCTGACCGCGATGATCTGCTGTCTTGGACCAATTGACCGTGTCGCCGGAATGGCGCGGCGGACATTTGACCAGCGGATGATCGAAAACGGTCCGCGCAACGGAGAGTGGATGAATGTCGAGGTCGACACGCACTCCCTGAGCCTGCTGCAGTTCTCGTCCGGTGCCATCGGGTCAATGACTATGAGTTTCGACGTTTGGGACAGCGAAACGCCGCGGTTCGAGATCTATGGTGAAAACGGCACCATCAGCATCCCTGATCCTGACCCGGTTCATGGGGCCAATATCTTTCAAGGAGATGTCTGGTTGAAGACACGGGAGACCTCGCGCTGGGCTCATCAACCTCGTCCAACCGGTCGCGAAGACTGGCAGGTGGTCGAAAACAAACATGGGTTTAACGAAGACAGCCGTGGCCTCGGCCTATTGGACCTGGCTCTGGCGGCACAAGAAGGACGCCAACCCCGCGCGAGTGGAGCGGTTGCCTACCATGTGTTCGAGGTCATGGACGCGATTGAACGGGCGCCGAAATTTGGTGCCTATCAGACGATAGAAAGCCGTTGCGCGGCTCCGGAGCTTTTACCGGTCGATTTCCTTAATGATGAGAGGAAGGAATTGGTTCATGCCGATTGAGACACTCGACTTTGCTCAGCCATTCTTTCGCGTCCAGCACATAACTGACGAGCGCAGAATTTCTATCGAGGGTCGCGCCATCGTCCTTAACCTTGGGGGGCGAAATCTCTCTGTCGAGGATCAGACCATTGCGCCGCTTTCCTCTGTGATCGTGCAAGACAGCACGCTTAGCGGCGTGGAACGTGCCGTCATTGTCCACGGTTTCGACGCCCATGCCGATGACAACGAGTTGTTCGCATGGGTGAAAGATACATGGCCATCTGCTTTTGATGTTCGCCGAGAGGAGCGTTTGCGCGGTGTCAGCCACTACATGTCGCCAAAGGTCTTCGTGGGTAACGTTGGACTGACCATGTACCATTCCGGTTCGGTCCCATTGAATGTCGGGTTGCATAAGGATCATCCGTTCTGCCCGGTACCGGGGTTTCGCGAAGTGCATACGCAAATCGTAGGCTTTGGCAAAATGCAGCAATGCCGCGAACGGGACGTTGCAACCCTTTACCTCGAAGAATTCATGGCCCCCGGCACGACGCACAAGCCGATGTATGACGCTGAAGGCAACTATCCCTGGCATCAATACGAGACGATTACCCCCAGCATCTTCATGGCGGTAGAAATGCTGCCGGAAGGCGCACGGGTCCCGGACATGGAGGTTCAGAATGGCTGAGAGAATTTTACCCGAAGACCTGAACTTTGACGGCCATTTCCCCCGGTTGTCTCGCCGTTTGAGGCTGGGCGTCGTCGGCGGTGGACGTATCTCTGTCACGCAAGCGATGGCAGCGAGGATGAGCGACCGGTGGGAGGTCACCGCAGGCGCGCTCAGTTCAGATGCCGCTCGCAGCAAGGCGCGCGCGGCCGAGTGGTTCCTGCCGGCAGACAGGTGTTATGCGTCCTTCGACGAGATGGCTCAGGCCGAGGCAGCGCGCCCGGATGGCGTAGATGCCGTCATGATCACCACCCCGAACCACGTTCATTTCGATGCGGCCAAGGCGTTTCTGGAGGCGGGTATTGACGTGCTGTGCGACAAGCCCCTGACCAACGAAGTCGCCGAGGCCGAGGGGCTTGAGGAGATTACCGCGCGCACGGGACACATCTTTGCTGTCGGCTATGCGATGTCATGTTTTCCAGTAATCCGTCAGGCCAAACAAATCGTGGCGGAAGGCGGCATCGGTAAAATCAACCAAATACATGTTGAGTTTATGCAAGACTGGATGACGCCCGAAAATGTGGCCGATGCGCCTCATGTAAAGTGGCGGCTGGACCCAAAGATTTCTGGCCCGACCAGTTGTGTCGGCGATATCGGCACCCATGCCGCGCATCTGGCCAGTTTTGTCTCGGGCCTGCCCTTGACCGACCTACGGGCCGAGTTTCATGTCTGCGGCGCGCCAAAGCCTTTGGAAGACACAGCATTCATGTTCACCCGCTATCAAAACGAGGTTCCGGGAACCCTTTTGGCGACACGCCTTGCACCGGGAAATCGGGGTGGGTTGCGGTTGCGCATATTCGGGAGCGAAGGAGGTCTCGAGTGGGATTTGGAGAACTCGGAGCAGCTGAAGTTCAATCGGTTTGGTGAGCCGGATAATATCATAAGCCGAGGTCACGGGCATGGCATCGGCCCCGGCGCAGAACGTCTGATCCGTACCGCGCGCGGCTTCCCCGAAGGGATTATCGAAGCCTGGGCCAACCTCTATACGGAATTTGCCATGGCCGTAGCCGCGCGTCGGGATGGCGTTACCATTCCGGCCGATTGGCTTGCTTTTCCCAGTGTCAATCAAGGCGCAGACGGTGTCCGATTCATTGATGCCTCCGTGCGCTCTCACCAGTCCGGAGGGGGCTGGGTCACTCTCTAAGGCTCTGCCAACACGTATGTAAAACACGCCCGGGCAGTTGCCCGGGCGCTTTCATTTTCTGCTCGGCATTAAAAGTTGATATTTTAAGAAATATCAGATATTTTTTACTACATGTGATGAATTTAAGATTCGCAGACACGTGGAGCTGTCGTTTATGGTGAAACCCGAAGAGGCTGGCACAAGCCCCTCTCTCTATTCCTTGGCGCATCTGACGCTGATTGGCTGTACGCCGCCCGAGCTGGTCTATATCGCCGCGCGGGCCGGTTACGATGCCGTCAGTCCCCGGTTCATCCCGATGCATGTGCCCGGTGAATTCACCCAATCCCCGATCGACAGGACCCAGGTTCAGGCGACCAAAACGGCTCTGTCTACTACCGGTTTGAAGGTCCTTGATGTCGAACTTGCGCGCATCACCGAAGATGTCGATCCGCGCAGCTTTGAACCCTCGTTGGAGATCGGAGGGGAACTCGGCGCCAAACGCATGATCATGAGCGCGTGGACCAATACCCGCGATGATCGTGATTTTCTGATCGACGTCTATTCTGAAACCTGCGAACTGGCAGCGCCCTACGGGCTGACGGTGGATCTGGAGTTCCCGAGCTTCTCCCGCCTGCGCACTCTGGATGAGGCGCTGGATATTGTCCGCGCCTCCGATCAGCCGAATGGCGGTATTCTGGTCGACACGCTATATCTGCACCTCAGCCGTGTGGATCTGGGCGAACTGTTGCACGTCCCCTCGGACCTGTTTCACTTCCTGCATATCTCCGATTGCTTGCCCGGCATCGCCGACACGCGCGAAGGTATGACCCAGCTGGCTCGCGATGCGCGGCTCTATCCTGGCGAAGGTTGGATCGATTTCACCGGCATCATCGAACGGATGCCACCCGTCGACTATTCCATCGAACTGCCCAACCAAAGCCGCGTGGCCGAATTGGGGTTCGAAGAACACGCGCGTCGCTGTCTCAGCCACGCCAAGCGAACATTCGGCGAGGCGCGGTCACAGCGCCGCACGCCTGATGCTGCATTTCTAAAACACCAAGAGGATCATCATGGGCAAAGAGCTCACTGAAAACGACCGCAACATGGCGGCCGATATGCTGGCACGCGCCCGCGCTGCCATGGCCGAAATCGAGGATTGGGATCAGGACAGGCTGGACCGGCTGTCTCAGGCCATTGCGTGGTATGCGGGGAACGAGAAAACCTTTACGCGTTTAGCCCAGCAGGGCGTGGACGAAAGCGGTATCGGAGATCGCGCAGGGCGTCCTGCGAAGCGCTTCAAGATTCACATGGTGCTGCGAGATGTCTTGCGCACACCCTCGACCGGTATCGTCGAGGTGGATGAGGAAAAAGGTCTGGTGAAATATGCCAAACCTGCCGGTGTGATCGCCTCACTGATCCCGATGACGAACCCGGCGATGACTCCACCGGTGACCGGCGTGTCCGCCGCGAATGCCCGGAATGCGGTCATCTTCAGCCCACACCCACGAACCGCCCATACCACTTTTGAGATGGTCGAGGTCATGCGTGCTGCTTGCCGTGCCGCCGGTGCCCCAGAGAACCTGTTTCAATCCATTCGCAAACCGTCGATCCCTTTGACGCAACATCTGATGGAGATCTGCGACCTGACACTGGCGACCGGTGGCAAACCGATGGTCAAAGCGGCTTACAGTTCCGGACGTCCGGCCTATGGCGTCGGCGCGGGTAATTCCTCCATCGTCATCGACGAGACAGCCGATCTGGACATCGCCGCGCAGAATACGCGTATTTCAAAGACCTCTGATTTTGGGTCCGGTTGCTCAGCCGACGGCAACATTATCATCCAGCGCTCGGTTTACGACGATATGGTCAATGCTCTCGAAGCCGAAGGCGGGTACCTGTGCTCGGACGATGAGAAGGCCATGCTCGAAGCCGCTATGTGGGACGAAAAGGGCAACCGAACGTTCCCGACTATCGCCTGTCCGCCTCAGCAAACGGCCAAGGTTGCCGGCTTCTCGATACCCGAAGATCGCAAGTTTCTGATGGTCGAAAATCAGGGGCAAATCGGGCCGCAGCACAAGTTCTCCAAGGAAAAACTGACCACATTGATGGCGCTTTATCACTTCGACACGTTCAATGACGCGCTGGACACAGTCCGCCAAATCTACAACACCGGGGGCAAGGGCCATTCCTGCGGTATTTACAGCCATAATGACGATCACATCGATCGCTTGGCGCGGCTGGCTCCGGTCAGCCGTATGATGGTGCGACAGCCTCAGTCCAAGGCCAACGCGGGTGCTTGGACTAACGGGATGCCCATGACCAGCAGCCTGGGCTGCGGCATCTGGGGTGGCAACATCACCAATGAAAACGTCACCATGAAACACATGATGAACTACACCTGGGTCAGCCGTCCGATCCCCGAGGATCGCCCCTCGGAGCCGGACCTGTTCGGTGAATTCTACGGACAGGAGGTCGCGTGATGGACGGAGCGAAACTGGACGGCAAAACCGTTGCTGAGCACATCGTCGATTTCCTTGAGCGCCGTGAGGTCAAACATGTGTTCGGTCTATGCGGCCACACGAACATAGCGGTTCTGGCTGCGTTGGCGGATAGCCCCATCGATTTCGTCACCGTACGGCACGAACAAATCGCGAGCCACGCGGCGGACGCATATGCCCGCGTGACGGGCAAGGCCTCGGTGGTGCTGTCTCACCTCTCCCCGGGACTGACCAATTGCGCCACCGGGGTCGCCAACGCGGCGCTTGACTGTATCCCGATGGTGGTGATCGCCGGTGACATTCCCACGCATTACTACGGTAAACATCCGCATCAGGAGGTGAACCTGCATGCAGACGCAGCCCAATGGGAGATTTACCGACCCTTCGTGAAACGCGCTTGGCGCGTGGATCGCGCCGACCTGATGGCCGAGATTCTGGAGAAGGCGTTTCACCTCGCGGAAAGCGGTCAGCCTGGCCCCGTGTTGGTCAATGTGCCGATGGACATCTTCTCCAAAGTCATCCCGTCGGACAGCTTTGATCGTATTCTCGGTAACACGAGCGAGCTCAAGAAACCATCGATTGACGACGAGACAGCGCGAGAGATTGTCAAAGCGTTGGCTAAAGCCGAAAACCCTGTCGCCTATGTCGGAGGTGGTATTCTTCTGGCTCAGGCCAGCGAGGAGTTGCGAGAATTTGTTGACCATATGGGCCTGCCCGTCGCGCACTCCCTGATGGGCAAGGGTGCATTGCGTGACGACCACCCGCTTGTGCTGGGAATGACCGGGTTTTGGGGCACCGAATTGGTTAACCAGTCCTGCTTGAATGCGGACTACATCTTTGCAGTGGGAACACGGTTCAAAGAGGCCGATTGCTCCAGCTGGTATCCCGGATACACATTCAACATTCCCGGTTCGAAGGTTATTCATATCGACATTGAGCCGCAGGAGATCGGTCGGAACTATCCCACTGAGATCGGAGTCGTCGCGGACGCCAAGGCCGCTTTGCGCGTCCTCAACCGGGTCGCCCGCGAGATGTATCCGGACGGCTTCAAACGCCCCGCGCTGGAACAGAAGATCGCCGACTTCCGAACGGATTTCAAAGCGCGCAACGTGGAAATGGCGACCTCATCGGCCTTTCCGATGATGCCCGAGCGTATTCTGGCAGATACCCGCAAGGCACTGCCCGAGGATGCCATCATCACCACGGACGTTGGGTGGAACAAGAACGGTGTCGGGCAACAGTTCGACATTTTGACGCCGGGTTCAATCCTGACCCCGGGCGGGTTCGCTACGATGGGTTTTGGTCCGCCAGGAGCGATCGGTGCGAAACTGGCAGCGCCGGATCGCGTGGTGATCAGTCTGGTTGGCGATGGCGGTTTCGGTCAGAACCCGTCAATGCTGGCAACGGCGGTCGAACTTGATCTGGGCATCATCTGGCTGGTTATGAACAACAACGCCTTCGGCACTATCGCAGGTCTGCAAAAGGCGCATTATGGTCTGACATACGGGACTACGTTCCCTGGATCAGCTGAAGCTCCCGCAAACGGACCGGGTTATGCAGACATCGCACGAGCCTACGGTGCTGAAGGGCACAGGCTCAGTGCTGCTGATGAATTGTTGCCGGCATTGGAAGCGGCAATCGCCAGCGGCAAACCAACTGTCCTTGATGTCCCGATGATCAACAATCCGACGCCAACTACCGGGCATTGGAACATCCTCGACATCTATTCGCCAGACAGGGATGTTTCGCACGTCGCAACCTGACGTAGTTTAGAATTTGGGCGTACTTCTACGCGTAAGGCACTTGCCTATGTTTGCAAAACAGAACGGCAAGTGCCGCTGTGCTCAGGTTCAATATCTTGGGCTAACACTGCGTCGTACAAGAGATGATCTCTTCAACTGAAACATCACCGGCATCGGAAAAAGCTTGTAAGTGTTTTGGGTCAGAAATGCTTGACGTTTGGGTCAGAATTGAATGACGGAATTTACCGATTTGCTGAGGTTTTGGGTGTCAATTGAGTCAAATATCAGTGACGTTCCACATTTCCTTGTAAGGCGACACATAGTTCTGCCACTGACGACAGAACCTTGCCGTTTTCGCCTCACTTCCTTCATCCAGCACCCAGACTGATTTCGTTGAACCCGATCTCCTTTTGGGAAAACGGCGTTTTTTTCAGTCAGACACCGAAGGCGCCTGTTTCTGCTGAACTGCCACGTTGGGAAGGCCGGAAGGGGCGAGGCAATGCTCTTCGACGGGGCGTTTGGCTTGTCCAAATCCCGCTGGCCCCACTACAATTGTGGCGGTTGGGGCTGCACAGGTCATTTCTGCGCCAGAAACACGTTGTTTTCCGAAAAGATGGGCGGAAAGCTGAGCTCAGCTATCCGCACGAATGCCACAGTACGGCTTTCGGTTCGCAGGCTTTCATCAGCTTCTAGTAAACGCGCGACACAGGCTTCATTGACGCGCCAGCAACGAGCTCAGAATGAAATCCTCCATGCTTCCAGCGATTTTGCTCATGGGCGTTTCCGACAGTACGCTGCGATACGCGCTTCCTTCCAGAACCTCTATCACCAATTGCGACGCCTGTAGTGGATCCGGAACAGCGCGCAGGTCTCCTGCGTCAACTCCGCGTCTCACAACTTCTTCAAGCGCCTCGGTCAGTCTTGCTCGGTTTTCGACAAACAGTCGCGCGATATCCGGTTGACGAATGGCTTCGCTCGAAATTTCCAAGGTGAGGATGATGTTTTCCGGCGCAGCCAGATAGTTGGCATAGGCCTTGATGAACTTCTTCAACACTTTGGGTGCGGGTGCATTTGAATTCAGGACTTTCAGAAACGGCTCCAGCTCGCGGCGTTCAAGCATCGCGATTTCCACAAGCACGTCATGCTTGCCGCGAAAGTGGTTGTAGAGGTTTCCAAGGCTGACGCCGGCCCGCGCAGCGATGTCGCGGACGCCGGTCTGATGATAGCCGCGCTCGAGAAAACACATAACGGCGGCCTCCAGAATCTGGTTGCGACGCTTGGCCGTTGCCTTTTCCCGGGCTGAACCTGGTTTCTTGGTGTTTTCGGTCATTTTTGCTTTTTCATATTGAACGAACGATCGTTCATAGTATATGACATCCAATCGTACCCCGCAAGGCGCAATGGATCAGGCGGATCAGGAAAAACAGGACAATGACAGACAAAACTTCGGAAGCTCAGCAAAGGCCAATTCGGCGATGGCTCTGGATTGGATTGTCCTTGGTGCTGTTTGTGGCGATCGTAATCGTGTTGTTTGACACGGAGGATACAATTGATGTTCAGGCAACGAACATCTCGCCTCTGCCACCGACCGTCTCTGTCGTAACCGTTGTTCCGGAAACCGTGCAGGCGCGTGTTTCTGCATTTGCCGAAGTTCGGCCTCGTTGGGATGCCGAGCTGCGATCTGCTGTGTCCGGGCGCATCACCGAAGTGCATGCCGGCGCTTTGGCCGGGACACAGGTGGAACGGGGCGACCCTCTGTTTTCAATAGAAAATGCCCCTTATCAAAGCGCCGTTGCAGCCGCTGAGATGGAGCTTGAGCGAGCGGAACTTGCACTGTTGCGCGCGCAGAACAACGTAACCGTCGCGAAACGGCAGTTCGATCGGGATGGGGTGGAACCGCCAAACGAACTGGCCGTGAACCTGCCGCAATTGCGCGTTGCCGAAAAAACCGTTGCAGCAGCGCAGGCGCGCCTGAATGCGGCGAGGAATGACCTGAAGGACGCCGAAGTTGTTGCCCCGTTTTCAGGCTTTGTCACCCGTCGCTTTGCCAGCCTTGGCCAGACAGTCAACCCGGGCGATCCCCTGATACACCTGTCGGACAACCGACAATTCGAACTGGTTGCCGGGTTCAGCCAAGCGGATTGGGCGCTGTTCGATCATCCGATCTCTGGCGTTACTGCTGAACTGACGCATCGCTCGGGCGAAAGCCTGGGGCAGGCACGCGTCCGGCGTGGTGGCGGGTTTCTGGATCAGGACACACGACAGGTGCGCGTCTTCTTGGACGTCGCAAATCCCGGTGACGGTATACTCGCCGGAGACTTTCTGAAGGTGCACATTCCCGGACGGCAAATTGCCGACACCGTGACCCTGCCGGAAAGCGCCCTGACGCGTGCGGGGTACATTTGGCTTGTGGATGAAAACGACCACCTTCAGAGGTTCAGCCCGAACATCCTGTTCCGCAGCGAAGGTGCTTTCACGATACGGGCCCCCGAAGGGAGCGGCCCATGGCGCGTGGCCAAGACACCTTTGGCCTCGTTTCTGCCGGGTCAGCGTGTCACGCCGCTGTCGGATGGGGGTTGAGCCATGCACGCGCTGACATCCTGGTTTATCCGCAACCCTGTCGCCGCCAATCTGATGATGGCGCTGATCCTCTTTCTTGGGGTGCAAACGCTGCTGAATATTCGGATCGAGGGCTTCCCTCGCATTCCTGCGGAAAGCGTTACGATTTCGATCGAGTTCCCGGACGCCACTGCCGAACAGGTCGATGAATTGGTGACCCGGAAAGTTGAGCAGGCGCTGGAAGGGCTGGAGGGCGTGCGCAGTGTGACTTCACGATCCCAAAACGACCTGAGTGTCGTGACCGTCCGCCGCGCGGGTGGCCAGAAACTGCAAGCCGTTCTGGATCGGGTCCGCATTCGGGTCGATGGGTTGACCGATCTGCCCGATACTGCGCGCCGCCCTGTGATCGAAGCGTCGGGTTTCGATTTTCCGGCGCTGTATCTGAACCTTTACGGCGAAACGGACCCGGCCACATTGCAGAGCTTGGCGCAGCGCCTGAAGGAAGAGCTGCTGGCGCAACCGGAATTGTCCCGGCTGCAAATCTGGGGTCTGATCCCGCGGGAACTGCGCATCGAAATCGACCCTGCACTGCTGCGCCACTATGGCCTGACCGTGGCGGATGTGACCCGCGCAATCGAGGAAAACTCGGTGACATTTCAGGCAGGCCGTTTGCGGACCGCGGGCGGCACGATCTATCTGCGGGCCGATGATCGCGCAAAATACGTTCCTGAATACGCGGCCCTGCCGATCATTGAACGTGACGACGGGTCTTTTGTGCCCTTGGGTGATATCGCCAAGATCGAAGACGGGTTTCAGGACGGCGAGTATCTGTTTCGGTTGAACGGCAAACCAACCGTCGGAATGGAGGTTCTGGTCGGGCAGAAAGAGAACCTGCTGACGATCAGTGATGTCGTGCGCAGCACGGTGGATGAGTTCAGCCGCCAATTGCCGTCGCAGGTTCAGGTCGGGGTCTGGGGCGACAGCGCCGGCTATATCTCGGACCGGCTGGCGCTGTTGCGGTCAAACGGGGTGCAGGGGCTGATCCTTGTGACCTTGATGCTGTCGGTGTTTCTGAACGTGCGCCTGGCCTTCTGGGTCGCCATGGGCATTCCGGTTTCGGTCATGGGGGCGGTCGCGGTTTCGGGCTCGAAATGGGTGGATTATTCGCTGAACGATGTCACCACCTTTGGCCTGATCATTGCTTTGGGCATTCTAGTCGATGACGCCGTTGTGGTCGGCGAAAGCGTTTTCGAGGAACGTCGAAAGGGCAGGGACCCGGTCCAGGACACCGAACGCGGCGTGCACCGCGTGGCGGTCGCAACAGTCTTCGGCGTGCTGACGACAATCGCGGCGTTTTTCCCGATGCTGTTGATCGACAACCCGCTGGGCAAGGTGCTGGCCGGGTTCGCAGGGATCGTGATCCTGACGCTGATCTTTTCGCTCATCGAAAGCAAGTTCATCCTGCCCGCCCATCTGGCGCAGGTTTCGATGGGGCAAGAGCGCAAGTACCTGCTGTCCCGCCTCTGGGGCCGCGTACAGGATACTGCGCAGGGCGGCCTGGTCTGGGTACGGGATCGCATCTATCAGCCCTTGCTTGTCGCCGCGGTGCGGCATCGCTATGCCGTACTGATCCTGTTCGTTGCCGCCGCGACGCTGGGGCTTGGCTTGATGTACAAGGGCAAGGTCAGAACGGTGTTCTTTCCCGAAGTGCCCGGTCAGATCATCACGATGAATCTGGAAATGGACGCCCGCGCGCCCTTTGCGCTGACCCGCGCGAACGTGGATCGGATCGAAGCCGAGTTGAACGGTCTGAACGCCGAGCTTGCCGAAGACGCAGGTATGGCCACGCTGCCTATTCAGACCGTGTTCAGCATCATCAACGGCGCTGGAAGCGCGCAAATATACGCCGAGATGATCCCGGTGGCAGAGCGCCCGGACGTTCCGATCCTGACTTTGGTCCGTGAATGGCGCGACCGGGTTGGTGCGGTCGAAGGTGCAACCGAACTGGAGTTCACCGGCTCGGAAACACTCGCCGGAGGTTTCCGCATCCGGTTGGCGTCCAAAGACGAAGACCTGCTGCAACAGGCCAGCGCCGAGATGAAAGACTTTTTGTCGAACATCGAGGGCGTGGCGAATGTTCGGGATGGGCTGGCGGGCGGCCAGCCCGAACTGAAGCTCCGCCTGCGACCGGACGCGCGGCACCTTGGCTTCAATGCCGAGGCTTTGGCCAGACAGATTGGTTATGGGTTTGGCGGGGCCGAGGTGACCAAGGTTCGGCGCGACGGGTCCGAAATCCGCGTGGTCGTGCAGAACGCGCGGGAAAACCGCGATACGCTCGCCGATCTGATGCAGACCCAGTTGCGCAGCGCATCCGGTGCCTGGGTGCCGCTTGAGACGGTTGCCGAAATCGAAGGCACCTACGCCTCTGACACCGTCGATCGCCGCGACGGCAAGCGCATGAACATCGTGGCCGCGTCCATCGACCGCGACCGTGTTGCCCCCGAAGAGGTTGGTCAGGCGGTGTTCGAACAGTTGGTCCCGAAACTCCGCGAAAAGTACCCGAGCGTCAAAGTTCTGCCCGCCGGTGAACTGGAAGAGATGGCCGATATCAGCGGTGGCTTGAAACGTGCGCTGCTGCTGGCCGCCGTTTTGATCTATGTGTTGATGGCCGTGCCGTTGAAAAGCTATTGGCAGCCCATTGTCATTCTGGCCATCGTGCCCTTTGGTTTTATCGCGGCTGCGGTCGGGCACCTGATCATGGATGTGTCGCTGTCGCTGTTTTCGTTCTTCGGCATGCTGGCGCTGACCGGCGTGATCGTGAACGACAGTCTGGTCATGATCACCCGATACAATCAGGCGCGCGAGGAAGGTCAGCCCGTGAACCTGGCGCTGAAAAGCGCTGGCATCGGACGTTTCAAGGCGATCTTCCTGACCACCGCAACGACGGTGATCGGCCTGCTGCCCTTGCTGACGGAAACCTCGGAACAGGCGCAGTATCTCATCCCTGCCGCCATTTCTCTGGCTTTTGGCGAACTGTTCGGCACCGCCCTCATGCTGCTGCTGGTGCCCGTGCTGATCGCCATTGCCGAAGATGTCCTTGTCGTCTTCAAGTCAGTCCCGCCGCACCCTTCCGGAGAAAGGACACAGTTATGACACGTAGCATTCTGGCCCCCGCATTCGCCCTGATGGCGCTTGCAACGCCGGCCGCCTCTGATGGTCTGAACGTGATTGTGGAGGGTATCCGCAACGCCAAGGGAAACATTGTGATCCTTGTTTTCGACGACGCGCGCGCCTTTGACGGTTTGGATGCCCAGAGCGCGATTGACTACGCCCAGGTTCCGTCCCGCAAAGGCAGCGTCAGCCATGAGTTTCCCGACCTGACCGCGGGCCCCTATGCGGTGCTGCTGTTTCACGACGAAAACAAGGACGAAGACCTGAACATGACCGAGACGAAGCTTTTGGAGGGGCTGGGTTCAACCGGTGCCCCGAACCCTCAGGACATGCCTGATTTCAAGGCCGCCTCGGTCTGGCCAGGCGATGTCCGCGTTCGTGTCCACTATGATCCGTGATGCCGCATGTTGAGGGATAGAAAACTTACAATAGGCACGTTGCTGAGCGTGTTTCGGTGGCGTGTCGGGATCACCTGGTTTCTGATACTGTCGGAAACTGTGTTATCCGTGTTGATCCCGCTGTTTATCGGCTTTGCCATAGATGGATTGCTAAGCGGACAGTTTCAGCCCTTTGTGCATTTGGGTGCTCTTATGGTCGCCCTCACGCTGATCGGCGTGATCCGGCGGATATACGATACGCGTGTCTACGGAACGATCCGCGTCGAGCTGGGCAAAGCGCTTGCTGCGCGTTTTTCAAACCTGCCGATTTCTTCGCTGAACGCCCGGATCGGAATGGGGCGCGAACTGGCCGACTTTCTGGAAGAGATCCTGCCTTCGGCAATTTCAGGGATCATGCAGTTCGTCGTCTCAGCAGTGTTGCTGTTTTACTTCTCGCCGGTGCTGGCTCTGTCAGCCTGTGGGGTGCTTGTCGGAATGGTATGCATCTACGTCCTGTTTCATTCGACGTTCTGGCGATGGAACCGTGCGCTGAATGAGCAGATGGAACAACAGGTCAGCGTTCTGGAACGGCGCCGCAACCGCCCGGTGCTTGTCCACCTGACGAAACTGCGTCGTTTCGAAGTGAAGCTCTCGGATACCGAAGCCTTCCTGTACGGTGTGATCTTCGTTCTGCTGATAGGTCTGATCCTGTTCAACCTGTGGTTCGCGACGCAGAACCTGGATGCGACACCTGGAATGATTTTTTCGATTGTCAGCTATTCATGGGAGTTTTCTGAAGCCGCACTTGCTTTGCCGATCACGTTCCAATCCTGGTCCCGGCTGTCCGAAATCACAGTCCGATTGCAGAGAGGTTGATCCGATTTGCATGAAGCCCGTCAGCACCCATGGAACAGATTGTATTGATTGTGTAGCGGAGGATTTCAGGCTCATCGTAACCGTCAAGGAGTGAAGATGCGCCAAGACCCGCAGGGACACATCTTGCCCGACAATTGACGGCGACTTGCTGCGTCCAAATCTGCAAGGCACTGTTCTGCCTGTTCCGAAGCAAGCCATGTGGCCAATCTTTGCAGGGCCGTCTCATTTTGATCTTTGTCAAGGTTGAACGCGGCCCGCCGAGATACAGTCACCAACGTATCAGGAGGTCTCGCATGGAAAGACTAGTCGAAATTGGGCGGGCGTTTGTTCAGGCGATGCGTGATCGCAATGGCTTGGCAAGCGTTGACGAGATGTACGCGGAAAACGCTCAGTCCATAGAGGCGGTTGTGCCTCCGGTACGGCAATTTCGGATCACAAAGGGCCGCGACGCCATCAAGGCAAAACGGGAAGACTGGCTGAAAACACATGAAATCCTGACACTTACGGCGGACGGTCCTTTTGTTCATCCGCCCAATCGCTTTGGGGTGCGTTTCAATGCCGAGGTCGTGCAGAAAGACACCGGACAAAGGATGAACCTTAGCGAGATTGCCATTTATTCCGTTGAGGATGGCAAGATTGTACTGGAAGAGTTCTTTATGTTGCCAAAATAGCGAACGGTTCCTGGCAACACGGGATCCCAAGCGCTCGCGGCCATTTCAGGACGCCTCGCCTGGTCCGGTGTGCAAACAGGTACGTCCAATCAGAAAACGGGCGGTTGACTGGTCGCCTCGGGGCCTGGTGGGCACATAGGCTTAGGTTTGCAGCGTTTTAGCACTCTGCCCGGATCGGAGAACCCAGATGACCAAACTCTCACCTGACAAGCTGTCTGCCGAGGCCGGGGTTTGCGCGGCAGATACCGGCAAGAATGCCCCGCCACACCCCTATGAGAAACTTGACCGCGCAACGCGCGCGGCCCTTGCCCGTGCCACAGCCGGTGTTTCCCCGCATTCGATAATGGCCACCTGGATGGATTGGGCCCTGCACCTGGGTCGTTCCCCCGGACGCCAGCTTGAACTGACAGAGCGTGCAGCACGCGATACGGCCAAACTCTGGGTCTATGCCAGCGAGATGGCGACCGGTGCGAGGGCCGCTCCACCTTTTCAGCCACGCAAGCAGGATCACCGTTTCAATGCGCCCGGCTGGCAAAAGGCGCCATTTTCCCTTTGGCAGCAGGCTTTTCTGAGCGCACAGGATTGGTGGCAGGCCGCAACGGACGAAATGCCGGGCATCGCCCCCCGTGACGCCGAACGGGCGCAATTTCAGGTTCACCAGGCACTTGATCTTGTCTCTCCTTCGAACTTCCCGTGGTCGAACCCGGAAATCATCAATCGCACGTTCCAGACCGGCGGTCGCAATTTGATGGAGGGCGCCGCCCACTTTCTTGAGGATGTTGCCCATACCATAACGCAACAGCACGAACCTGCCCCTCAGGGTTATGAAATCGGTAAAGACATTGCCGCGACCCCCGGCAGGGTCGTTTATCGCAACGCGCTGTTCGAGCTGATTCAATACACACCGCGCACCAAGCGCGTGCAGGCGGAACCGATCCTTTTCGTGCCTGCCTGGATCATGAAATACTATGTGCTCGACCTTTCTCCGGAAAACTCCATGGTGCGGTATCTGGTCGAGCAGGGCTTTACCGTTTTCATGATTTCCTGGGTCAATCCCACGGCTGATCAGGCTGATCTCAGCCTTGAGGATTATCGCCTGAACGGTGTCATGGCCGCGATCGAGGCCATCGAGAAAATCGTTCCGGGTAAAAAGATCCACGCCAATGGTTATTGCCTGGGGGGCACACTTCTGGCGATTGCAGCTGCGGTGATGCAACGCGATGGTGATGACCGGCTTGCAAGCGTTACGCTGATGGCGGCGCAGGTTGATTTTGCCGAAGCCGGTGAGCTTTTGCTGTTTATCGATGACAGTCAGGTCGCTTTTGTCGAAGATCTGATGTGGTTGCAGGGCTATCTTGACCGCCCTCAGATGACGCGAACTTTCACGACAATCCGCGCCGAAGATCTGATCTATGCCCGGGCTGTGCGCCGCTATTTTCTGGGTGAAGACGACCTGCCTACGGATCTGACCGTCTGGAACAATGACACGACCCGGATGCCGGCGCGAATGCATTCCGAATACTTGCGCGGTCTGTTCCTGGAAAACCGGCTGAGCGCTGGGCGCTTTTCCGTCGAAGGGCGGGTCGTCGCGCTCAAGGACATTCGCGTTCCCATGTTTGTGGTCGGAACGGAATCCGACCACATTGCTCCGTGGCGATCAGTGTACAAAATCCGGCTGTTTACCGACGGAGACCTCACCTTCGTGCTGACCAACGGCGGTCATAATGGTGGTATCCTAAGCGAACCGGGGCACAAGCACCGCCACTATCGGTTGGGCCACAGGCCGGTGGACGCGCTGTATACCTCGCCGGATGAGTGGTTTGAGTCGGCCAAGGAAAAGCAAGGTTCCTGGTGGCCTGCGATGGTGGATTGGATCAAAGACCGTTCATCGGGCGAAACTGCGCCGCCGCCGATGGGCGGAAAACGAAGAGGGGCCGAAAACCTGCCCAAAGCGCCGGGCAGCTACATTCATCAGACCTGAAACCGGTGGCGAAGCTCTGACCCCTCATTGCCTGGTCAATCACACTTGGACACCCGAACAAGTCCTTCGGGTGCAACCGAGGTTTTGGTCGCTCGGTTGGATCCGGGACTTTGCGATGGATCAAGCCTTGCTGCGGCGCAGTTGTGTTATCGTGCAGGTCGTCGGAACCCTGTGCCAAATTTGCGACTTTGTCGAAGGCCGAGCCCGCAATTTGCAACGAAAAGAGGCAATACACAGATGACCACGGGCGGACATATCTGGAGAGTTGGACCATGACACGCGCAATGGTTTTGAACGAGGTCGGCCGTGCGCTGAGACTGGAAGACATCGAACTTCCGGCGCCGGGCGATCATGATATCCAGATCCAGATCGAGGCTTGTGGTGTTTGTCGCACGGATCTGCACATCGTCGATGGTGACCTCGAACATCCTGAACTTCCACTGGTTCCGGGCCACGAAATCGTGGGACGGGTCCTGCGAAAGGGAGATGCTGTAACAGGGCTGGAAACCGGTCAGCGCGTGGGCGTGCCGTGGCTTGGGTCCACTTGTGGTCGATGTCCTTATTGCCACCGCGCGCAGGAAAACCTGTGTGACGTGCCGGTGTTCACGGGATACACGCGAAACGGAGGGTTTGCCGAAGCCTGCCTTGCGGATGCACGGTATGTCTTTGCCCTGCCAGAGGTTGCCGATCCGGTTGCACTGGCACCGTTGTTATGTGCCGGGCTTATCGGATTTCGCTGTCTGCGAATGGCGCAGGATGCCAAGCATATCGGCTTTTATGGATTCGGAGCCGCCGCGCATATCCTTGCACAACTGGCCGTCTGGCAGGGCCGGAAAGTATATGCGCTGACCCGGCCCGGGGATATCGAGGCGCAGAAGTTTGCGCGTGATCTTGGCGCGGTTTGGTCTGGTGGGTCCGACGAACGACCACCGGTGGAACTGGATGCTGCAATCATATTTGCACCTGTCGGTGCCCTTGTGCCCAAAGCCCTCCAAGCTGTCCGCAAGGGAGGCCGGGTGGTTTGCGGCGGAATTCACATGAGCGACATTCCTTCCTTTCCCTACAGCGATCTTTGGGGGGAACGTCAAATCCTGTCTGTCGCAAACCTGACGCGTCAGGATGGTGAGGAGTTTTTTGCAATGGCCCAAGCCGCAGGTATCCAGACACGGACACAAAGATATTCACTGAAGGACGCCAACACAGCCCTCGCGGATCTGAGCGCCGGGCGATTGCAAGGGGCAGCGGTTTTGGTTCCCTGACCAAAGGTCGGTCGCGCCGCGCGCCGGCTCGGCAAGTCACAGCTGACGTCAGTGTCCGAAATCCGGGGGGTGGCTCGGGCAAACGGATCCTGATCGTGGAATGGACGAAACACCGGAACATGAAAGACTGCTCATTGCGCTGGGATGCCGCCCACCCGCGCCGGACACAATCATACCGGCCGCCCCGTGGACGATCTTGCGCCAACAACAATCAAACTGGACCGCCAGATGAGGGAGGGGCAGAGAGCTTGTTTCCATTCAACGTGTTGAAAAGGCTGGCTTTGCATGGGAAATCGTCTTTTGGCGCAGCAGTGAACGAACATTGCTGTCATGTCTGGAAATTGCGTCGTCTATATTTACATTTAAATATATGAAAAATATATATTTAAATTATTCAATGCCAGAGAGTTTTTCAAATGATATTGAATTTCGTCAAGACGTTTACAAAATTTTGTTTCAAATCCAGTAATTTGTTGTGAAATTTTCCACCGCGTTTCCATTATTGAAATGCACATAAGTGCGCTTTCGTCTGCTGGAAGAGGAGCCAGACGACGAAAGAAAGGGAAATGGGAGGAATTAATGACCAACAAATCTGTCACACGCCGCGGCGTGTTGAAGTCTGGTGCCGTTGCAGGCACCGGTCTGGCCCTGCCTACGATCTTCACGGCTTCGTCGGCTGCCGCTTACACCAACGAACCAACCGGAGGGTCCGTGACCCTGGGCTTCAACGTTCCCCAGACCGGGCCGTATGCGGAAGAGGGAAATGACGAGCTGCTGGCGCAACAGCTGGCGGTGGAACACCTGAACGGAGAGGGTGACGGCGGTTGCCTGAACACCTTCACGTCGAAGGCGCTGAAGGGTAATGGCATCCTCGGCAAGAAGGTCGAGTTCGTCACAGGTGACACCCAGACCAAGTCGGACGCCGCGCGTGCATCAGCAAAGTCGATGATCGAAAAAGACGGTGCGATCATGATCAACGGCGGGTCGTCCTCGGGCGTGGCCGTTGCGGTTCAGGGCCTGTGTCAAGAAGCAGGTGTGATCTTTATGGCAGGTCTGACCCACGCCAACGACACCACCGGCAAGGACAAGAAGGCCAATGGTTTCCGCCATTTCTTCAACGCCTACATGTCGGGCGCTGCGCTTGCGCCGGTGCTGGCCGCCGAGATGGGCAATGACCGCCGCGCCTATCACCTGACGGCTGACTACAACTGGGGCTGGACCCAGGAAGAGTCGATCGTCGCCTCGACCGAAGCCCTGGGATGGGAAACGGTCAACACCGTCAAAACGCCACTCGCGTCAACAGACTTCTCGTCCTACATCACTCCGGTTCTGAACTCGGGCGCGGACGTTCTGGTTCTGAACCACTATGGCGGCAACATGGTGAACTCGCTGACCAACGCGATTCAGTTCGGCCTGCTCGACAAGGTCGCCAACGGCAAGGACTTCAAGATCGTCGTGCCGCTGTACTCGGAACTGATGGCCGCCGGTGCGGGCGAGAACATCAAGGGCGTGCTGGGTTCGATGAACTGGAACTGGCAGTTGCAGGATGAAGGCACCAAGGCTTTCGTGAAGTCCTTCGGCGAGAAATACGGCAAGCCGCCGTCCAACTCGGCCCAGACCTGCTATGCACAGGTTCTGCTTTATGCGGATGCTTGCGAGCGTGCCGGTACATTCAACCCATGCGGTGTTGCGGAAGCGCTGGAAGACTTCGAGTTCGACGGCCTGGGCAACGGCCCGACCTGGTATCGCGGCGCGGATCACCAGTGCTTCAAGGACGTGCTGGTCGTGCGTGGCAACATGAACCCGACCAACGCCTATGACACGCTGGAGATCGTCGAGATCACGCCACGCGCGCAGGTCGAATACGATCCGGAGCATCCGATGTTCGCCGGTGGCGCACTGGGTGAGTGCAACCCGGGCGCATAAAGCCTCGTATCAAAGTCTGGCCGCCAAAATGGTGGCCAGACATCTACAGCAGGGTTGATCCTGTTGTGCCACTCAATTCACACTGACCAACCCTGAGGTGGGCCAATGGACGCCATCCTATTGCAAATTCTGAACGGTCTGGACAAAGGGTCGGCTTATGCGCTGATTGCGCTGGGGCTGACGCTTATTTTCGGGACGCTCGGCGTTGTGAACTTTGCCCACGGGGCCCTGTTCATGATCGGCGCGTTCTGTGCCGTCACTTTGCAAAAGCTCATGAACCTGAGCTTTGTAACCATCGACGAGAGCCAAACTGACTTTCTTGGCAACCCGCTGAAAGTGGAAACGCCTTATGTCCAAGCATGGTTCGGCCCAGAGTTCGGGGCGACGATCATCGACTGGTCCGTTCCATTGGCCATCCTGTTTGCGATCCCGATCATGCTGGCGGTTGGCTATGTGATGGAACGCGGGCTTATCAAGCATTTCTACAAACGCCCCCACGCGGACCAGATCCTTGTCACGTTCGGCCTTGCGATCGTGTTGCAGGAAATCGTAAAGTATTTCTTTGGTGCCAACCCCATCCAGACCCCGCCGCCCGACGCGCTGAGTGGCTCTATCGACCTTGGCACAATGATCGGGTTTGATCCCAACGCGATCATCTACCCGATCTGGCGCCTCGTCTATTTTGGCTTTGCAGTTGCCATAATCGGTGCCGTCTTCTCATTCCTGCAATTCACCACCTTCGGAATGGTTGTGCGCGCCGGCATGGCGGATCGCGAAACTGTTGGCCTGCTGGGGATCAACATCGACCGGCGTTTTACGATCATGTTCGGTATTGCTGCCGCGGTGGCCGGTTTGGCGGGCGTCATGTACGGGCCGCTCAACCCACCAAACTATCACATGGGGATGGATTTTCTGGTCCTCAGTTTCGTTGTGGTTGTCGTTGGCGGCATGGGGTCTCTTCCCGGCGCCGTGCTGGCTGGCTTTCTACTGGGCATTCTCGAAAGCTTCGCCTCTACGACCTGGGCCACGACGACGATCCCGGGCATCAACCAAATCATCATCTACCTTGTTGCCATTATTGTGCTGCTCACACGCCCGCGCGGTTTGATGGGACGCAAAGGCGTGATGGAGGAATAATCGATGTTGGGACTGAACAAAAAAGACACCAGCCTGCTGATCATCGTCGGCATCCTTACGATGCTGGCGCCCTTCATCCTGAATCCGTTCCCCGAAGGCAGCGCCATGGCGCAATTCAACGCGGGCTATCCGGACCTGATGCAACGTTTCGTGATCTTTGGCATCTTTGCCATCGGCTTCAACATCCTGTTCGGCCTTACCGGATACCTGTCATTCGGACACGCGGCCTTTCTGGGCGTTGGATCCTATTCCGCCGTATGGATGTTCAAGCTGCTGAGCTACAACATCATCCCGGCTATCGCACTCAGCGTTGTGGTCGCCGGAGTGTTCTCTTTGCTGATCGGGTTTGTCAGCCTGCGCCGGTCGGGCATCTATTTTTCGATCCTCACGCTGGCCTTCGCCCAGATGAGCTTTGCGTTGGCTTATTCGGTGTTGTCCAACCCCAAGTTCAACCTGACGAACGGGGAAACGGGATTGCAGGTTTACGCGGATGATCCACAGATCCTGCAAGGGGCGAACTCGCCGGATCTGCCGCATCTGTTCGGCCTGCCGATGCGCGCGACCTACACGATGGACGTGGGCGCGTGGAGCTTTGACTTCAACGCGGGATACTATCTGTGCGCGGTGATTATGATGGTGGTCTTCTACCTGGCGATCCGAATCTTCCGTTCACCTTTCGGGATGATGCTGCGGGCGGTGAAGTCGAACCAGCAGCGGATGAACTATACCGGCCTGAATTCGAAACCGTACACGCTGGCGGCATTTGTCATCTCGGGCATGTATGCCGGCCTGGCTGGTGGGCTGATGGCCGCAATGGACCCGCTGGCAGGTGCCGAACGGATGCAGTGGACCGCATCGGGCGAGGTCGTTCTGATGACGATCCTGGGCGGCACGGGAACCTTGATCGGTCCGGTGCTGGGTGCGGGCTTCATCAAGTATTTCGAAAACATCTTCTCGAAGATCAACGACAACGTGTTGCACAGCTGGTTTGCATTCCTGCCTGACGGACTGGAGGACGCGGTGGTATTCGTGATCCATCCGTTCATCGGCAAGGGCTGGCATCTGACGCTGGGCATTCTTTTCATGCTTGTCGTTATCTACCTGCCGGGTGGTCTTGTCGAAGGTGGTCAGCGTTTGCTGAACCGGCTCAAGCGCAAGAAATCAAAATCCGACGACGCGACGTCGGGTAAAACGGAACCGGCGGAATAAGGGGCGAGCCATGGCAATTCTAAGAGTCAAAGACGTCAGCAAGCGCTTCGGCGGCCTCAAGGCACTCACGGATGTGAATCTCAGTGTCGAGGAGAATTCGGTTCACGCAATCATCGGGCCCAATGGGGCGGGCAAATCGACCTTGCTGAATTGTCTGGTCGGCAAGCTCATGCCAGACACCGGGTCCGTGTTGTTCGACAACGCTTCGGTCTTGGGGCTTGAGCCCTTCCAGATCAACCAGATGGGCATAAGCCGCGTGTTTCAGACACCAGAGATTTTTGGTGAATTGACGGTGATGGAGAACATGCTGATTCCGATCTTCGCCATGCGGGATGGGGCGTTCCGGATGCATGCTTATGAAACCATCGCCAACGAAAAGGCTGTTGTCGAACAGGCCGAAGCGATGCTGGAAGAGATGAACATGGCCGACAAGCGTGAGATGCACGCGGCCTCGCTGTCGCGGGGCGACAAGCGACGGCTCGAGATCGGCATGTGCCTCAGCCAGAATCCGCGGCTGTTGCTGCTGGATGAACCGACGGCGGGGATGGCGAGGGCGGATACCAACAACACGATCGACCTGCTGAAACAGATCAAGGATGAACGCGATATCACCATCGCGATCATCGAGCATGACATGCATGTTGTCTTCAGCCTTGCCGAACGCATCACTGTTCTGGCCCAGGGCACGCCTTTGGTTGAAGATACTCCTGAAAACATCCGCGGAAACCCAAAGGTTCGCGAGGCCTATCTGGGCGAGGCTGCGTAAGGAAAAGCTATGAACGAGAAACCTGACTTTTCGAAAAACGCCAATCTGGCCAGCACCGCCCCTGCGTTTCTTTCCGTTTGGGACATGCACTCCTACTATGGAGAAAGCTACATCGTGCAGGGCGTCAGCTTCAACGTACATGAAGGCGAGATCCTTGCCCTTCTTGGACGCAACGGCGCGGGCAAGACCTCGACGCTGCGTTCGATCGCGAGAGTTGGAGATCCAGAAGTCAGACATGGCGAAATCTGGTTGGACCACAAGCCGCTGCACAACATGACAAGCTATGAAGCGGCGGCAGTGGGCCTTGGTCTTGTACCGGAAGACAGACGCATCATTCCCGGCCTGACAGTCGAAGAAAACCTGCAACTCGCACAGATTGCGCCTCCGATCGGATGGTCCCTTGAACGGCTTTACGAGCTGTTTCCGCGTCTCGGAGAGCGCAGGAAGCAGGAAGGGATTACACTGTCGGGTGGCGAACAGCAGATGCTGTCGATCGCCAGGGCTCTTGCCAGGGACATCAAAGTGCTGCTTTTGGATGAACCCTATGAAGGTTTGGCGCCTGTCATTGTCGACGAAATCGAAAAAACCCTCATACACGTCAAGCAGCAGGGTATGACAACGATCATCGTTGAACAGAACGCCGTGCGCGCTTTGGAGCTGGCGGACCGCGCGATCATCCTTGATACCGGGACCATCGTGTTCGACGGAACGGCAAAAGAAGTGCTTGAGGACGCCAGCCTTCGTGAGGAATATCTGGCGATCTGAGCGTTGTTCTGATTGGCAAACAGAGCCAATGGGCACGATCAGTTCGTGACATCCGCCACTGCGCCGACCAGACGATTGTGGCGCGGTGTTCCAGGTCGTTGTGCAATGGATAAGAAGGCCAGGCACCAGTCCCGGGTTGCCGGTACCTACGTCGCAAGGGCTGCAAGCCGAACCTTCCCCAAGCCATTCCGGGCACCCGTCTTGACCGTGTGCCCATGGTTTCAATCGGTCTGAAAACGCGCCGACGAAACCTGTGTCCGGAGCGGGGCCGTGGGTCTCGCTTCACTTCCGGCTGGTATTATCCGGCAGACCCATTGCGGCTTCCGGTTCCCAGCACCTTCACTTCCAGCCAGTGGAACATCAGGGCAATAATACCAGCAACGAGAATGTAGAATACGGCCAGCAGGATGAGCGGCTCGTAGATGATGAACGTGTCGGACCGCACCCGGGATGACACGGCATAGATATCAACCACCGTGATCGTGGCAACCAAGGGCGTCGCCTTCAACTGGAGAATGGTTTCACCGCCCAGGGTCGGCAGGACATTGCGAATTGCCTGCGGCAACCAGATGCGGCGGAACATCGTCAGCCTTGGCATGCCAAACGCCTTTGCCGCCTCCAGCTGACCTTTGGCGACGCCTTTGAAGGCTCCGCGCATCACCTCACCTTCATAGCCGGCATAAGAAAGCGTTAAAGCCAGCACCGCATAAGGCCAGGCCTGACGCAGATACGGCCAAAGCTCGGACGATCGTATCCATGGGAATTGAGGGAACAATGAGCCGAGGCCATAATACAGCAACCAAAGCTGCAAAAGCAGAGGTGTGCCCCGAATGATGGTGCAAAACGCCTTGGCCGGGGCCGCAAGGTACCAGGGCCCAACGGCCTGGGCCAACCCGAGTGGTACGGCCAGCAGAAATCCGAGAACGACGGTGACAACAAGCAGCCAGAGCGTGGTCCAGATCCCCTGCAAGGCAAGCGGGGCGTATTTTGGCAACCAGTCCCATCGCAAAGACATGGCACACCAGATCACGATCCCGGCAAAGATCAGCATCATCACGATCCGATGGGGTTGCATCAAGGACCTGAGGTCGATCATCTGCCACCTCCTTTCAGAGAAGGTTGACCGCGACGCGCCCATTTCTCGATCCGCGCGAAGATACCACCCGAAAAGAGAGTGACCATGAGGTAGAGAAAACCCGCTGCCAGAAAGAAGGTAAAATAGGCCCGGGTGCTGCTGGCGGCCTGCCGGGTTTCCAGTGTCAGTTCGTTGAACCCCACGACCGCGAGCAGTGCAGTGTCCTTGGTGGCAATCAGCCACAAGTTGGCCAGACCGGGTACAGCAAAACCCATCATGGCGGGGATCGTGACACGCCGCATGGTCATGAATGCGGGCATCCCGTAGGATTTGGCCGCCTCGATCTGTCCGGGTGGAACCGCCTGAATGGCTCCGCGCAGAATCTCGGTTGCGTATGCGCCCTGAACAACGCCGAGAACCCAAATGCCCGCGGCGACGCCATTGACCTCGACCCGGCCTCCACCCATTGCAGCGGAGATTTTGTTGATGATGTCAGATCCCACGTAATACAGGATCAGGATCAAGACCAGTTCCGGCACGGCCCGGATCACGGTCGTGTAAATGGCAAGAAGGTCGCGTGTGACCTTCCCGCCGTATAGTTTGCCATAGGCTCCGAACAATCCGATCACGAGGCCAAGCGCATATGCACCAAAAGCGATCTGCAATGAGTGGGACAATCCGCGCAGCAGATTGCCCCCCCAACCCGGTGGCGACAGCGACAGTAGCTCTGCGCTCTGCGCCAATCCAAGCGATTCCAACAGTCCGGTCACAGCGACAGCTTAGTAGATGCTGGCCGAGAAATAGTTCGAGGTGATCTTCTCGTGCGTTCCATCGGCGAGAATTGCCGCGATGCCCTTGTTCAGCGCTGCAAGCAGGTCATCATCGCCCTTGCGAACACCGGCGCCAACGCCTCGCCCCAGGATAGCCGGATCATCTGCGACGGCGCCTTTGATTTCACAGCATGCCCCGGCATCCGAGTTCACGAAGTCCGCCATGGCAATACTGTCGGCCTGTGTGGCGTCAATACGGCCTGCGAACAGGTCCTGGTTGGCCTCATCCTGAGTCTGATAAACTTTCAGCTCGGAATCCTTGAAGTATTCCTGTGCATAAGCCTGATGGATGGTCGAAGCCTGAACGCCGACAACCTTACCGGCCAGCGACTCGGGGGTCGCTTCGATATCCATCGATTTGTCCGCGACGATGACGGCAGGTGTGTTGTAGTAAGGATCGCTGAAATCAATGGTTTTCAGCCGCTCCTCGGTGATCGACATTGATGCCATGATGGCGTCGATCTGCTGTCCGGTCAGCGACGGGATGATACCGTCCCAGGCCACCGGTGTGATGACACAGTCAAGTTCCGCAGCGGCGCAGACCGCATTGATGACATCGATCTCCCAGCCGACCCAGTTGCCTGAGCTGTCCAGCGACGCGAAGGGCGGATAAGGTTCGGCCGCGATGCCGATCTTGACCTCTTCGGCGCTGGCGACACCAGCCGAAAGGACAGCGGCGGCAAGGCCGGACGCGAGCAGTTTCTTGATGTTCATTTTGATACTCCCTTTTGGTTCATTATGTGTTGTTTTTCCGGATCAGGCGACCGAGCTGAGGAACTGCTTCAAGCGTTCTGATTTCGGGTTGCCGAAGACCTCGGCAGGCGGACCCTGCTCTTCGATACGGCCCTCGAAGAGATAGACAACGTGGTCTGCGACTTCGCGTGCAAATTTCATTTCATGGGTGACAAGCAGCATTGTGCGCCCTTCGGCGGCAAGATCGCGGATCACGGTCAGAACCTCGCCAACAAGCTCGGGATCAAGCGCCGACGTGGGTTCATCGAAAAGCATAACCGAAGGATCGACCGCAAGCGCCCGGGCGATGGCGGCGCGCTGTTGCTGACCACCCGAAAGATAGGCCGGATAGGTGTCGGCCTTGTCGCCGAGGCCCACCCTCTTCAGCAGTTCATGCGCCCGCGCGATCGCCTCTGCCTTCGGCACCTTGAGGACATGCACGGGCACTTCGATCACGTTCTCCAAAAGCGTACGGTGTGTCCACAGATTGAACTGCTGGAAGACCATGGCCAGCCGTGTGCGGATACGTTCGATCTGACGGCGGTTGGAAGGGCTGCCATCCGCGTGCATTTCAACCAGTTCGCCGCCAATGTTGATCTTTCCTGAACTCGGCGTTTCCAGAAAGTTGATGCAGCGCAGCATGGTGGATTTTCCAGAGCCTGACCCCCCGATAATGGCAACAACATCCCCCTTGTTTGCGGTCAGGGATACGCCTTTCAAAACCTCCAGCGTGCCAAAGGATTTGTGCAGATCCTCAACCTTGATCGCCTCGTCGGGCGTGGTTGCTTCGGGTGCGGGTGAAACTGCTTTGGCTGTGTCCATATCCAAGAATCTTCTGATTTCAGCTTGCAGTAAGCCCCGAATCTCGCAATTATGCAAGTGTATAATAACTCCATGCCATGGATGACACTGACGTGCAGGACGACAGCCGCAAATTCAAACGTGAGTCTGCCGAGTTTCGCCGCGAGGCGCTGATTCTGGCGACTTTGGATCTGATCGCCGAGATGGGCGTTCGGGGCGCCACAGTGCGTGAGATCGCAGCCCGCGCGAACGTGACCCAAGGGCTGATCCGGCACTATTTCTCATCCAAGGAAGATCTGGTTCAGGCGGCGTATGAGCACCACATGAATACGCTGACAGACCAGACAGCTGCTTCGTCAGGAAAGGGAAGCGCGGTTTCTCGGCTGACCAACTTCGTCGACGCGTCACTGCGACCGCCAATCGTCGATCCAAGCGCTGTGGCCTTGTGGGCAGGCTTCCTGAACAAGGTGCAGCATGACCCGAAAATGCAGCGCATTCACCAGCAAACCTACAACTATTTCCGGGATCACCTCGAGAAGCTGATCGTTGCTGCGCTGCAAGAAACTGGGCGTTCGGTTGATGCGTCAGAGGCAATGCAACTGGCCATCGCCTGCAACGCGGTGATCGACGGCCTGTGGCTTGAAGGGGGCGCGCTTCCGGATGCTTTTTCCGAAGGCCAACTGGCGCAGATCGGTTTGGATTCCGTCAGCGCCATCGTCGGGATTCCATTGACCAAAGAAGTGGAGCAGTCATGAAGACCACATCCGTGACAGAACGGTTGGCGGGCTTGGGGGGCGCCAAATGGGGCGTGCACCTGAAAGCGCGCGACCTTATCAAGGCCGGAGCGGATATCGTCGAAATGACGATAGGAGAACCGGACGTGCCCGTGCCGGACGCATTGGTCGAAGCCACCGTAACCTCATTGCGGGCGCAGCGGACAGGGTATTCCAATGGGCGCGGAGAAGCCGGACTGCTAGACGCGCTGGCTGCGCGCTACTCTGCCTCGCGTGGGCGGGCATTCGGGCCTGAGAATTTTCTGTGCTTTCCCGGGACGCAGACCGCCCTGTTTGCAGCCATGGCCGGGGTCGCAGAGTCGGGCGACGAAGTACTGGTCGGCGATCCGATGTACGCGACCTATGAAGGTGTCGTTCGCGCATCCGGGGCCGAGATGGTGCCCGTACCGCTGCGGCCCGAGAAAGGGTTTAGCATGCAGGCCGCAGATATCGCGGCCCGCATCACTCCGCGCAGCCGTGCCATTCTCCTGACTACGCCGCATAACCCGACGGGCGCGGTCCTGACCGCCGCGGACATTGCCGAGATCGGGCAGCTGGCGATTGCGCATGACTTGTGGATCATCTCGGACGAGGTTTATGAAGAATTGATCTTTGACGGTGCCCGATTTGTTTCACCATTGGCGGATCCGGAACTGGCGGATCGTGTCATTGGCGTATCATCCATTTCGAAATCTCATGCCGCTCCGGGGTTCCGCAGTGGCTGGTGTGTCGGGCCCGCCGCGTTCTGCGAAGCGCTGCTGCCCTATTCCGAGACCATGCTTTTTGGCAATCAGCCTTTCATCGCGGACATGACCGAAAAAGCGATCCGCGACGGGTCCGAGGTTGCCCCCGGCATGGCCGCCCGCTTTTCTGGCCGCGCGACCCTGCTGGCCGATCGTCTTGAAGCGGAAACGGATCTGACTGTTCACCGGCCCGAGGCGGGAATGTTCGCACTCATCAATGTCTCTGCCACCGGGCTGGATGGCGAAGCCTATGCCTGGGACCTGCTACAGGCCGGGGTGGCCGTCATGCCGGGGTCCGCCTTTGGGGACAGCCTGAAGGACTGGGTGCGGGTCGCCCTGACGATCAGTGACACGGACTTTGGAATTGCGGTTTCCCGTATCATCGATCACGCCAACAGCAAATCACGTGAGGTCGCATGAGCGGTATGACAATTGGCGAAGCTCTGGTTGCCAAGCTTTGCCAAAGGGATGTGACCTGCGTCTTTGGAATACCAGGCGTTCACACGGTGGAACTGTACCGAGGGCTTGCCGCTTCTGGCATACGACATGTTACGCCCAGACACGAACAGGGCGCGGGTTTCATGGCCGATGGCTATGCGCGTGTGGCGGGCAAGCCGGGTGTTGCCTTTGTGATCACCGGCCCCGGATTGACCAATACGCTGACGCCGATGGTGCAGGCGCGGGCCGATTCAATACCGATGCTGGTGGTGTCCGGGGTCAACAAAACCGGATCGCTTGGCAAGGGTTTGGGGCATCTGCACGAATTGCCAGACCAAATGGGGCTGGCGAAAACGGTTGCGTTGGTGTCCGAACAGGTCACCGGCCCCGGCGCTCTGGACCCGGTCTTGGCGCGTGTTTTTCACAACCTCACCAACGGTCGCCCCGGGCCGGTACATATAGAGGTCCCGCTGGATATCGCAGCGGCGGAATATCAGGAAACAGCAGTCGAGACGCCTGACCCTGATCCTCCGGTCAACCCGGCTTTGATCAGGCAGGCCTCAGGGCAACTGACTGAGGCAAAGAAAGTCGTCATTCTGGCGGGCGGCGGGGCGAAGCGTGCCGAGGCGGGATTGCAAGCACTGGCCGAAGCCCTGGATGCCCCTGTTGTGCAAACCGTCAATGCGCGCGGCCTAATGCACGGGCACGCTCTGACCGTTCCGGCCAGCCCCAGCCTGAAGGCGGTGCGCGCATTGTTGGAAAGCGCCGATTGCGTTCTGGCCTTGGGAACCGAGCTTGGGCCAACCGATTATGACATGTATGCCACCGGTCAGGTTGCGAAACTGTCCGGCCTGATACGGGTTGAACGGTGCAGCGATCAGCTTTCACGGCATGAGGCAACGATTGCCATTCAAGGTGACGTCGACCTGGTTGTGCCAGCACTGTATGAGGCCCTGCCGCAGAGGGCACGGCAAAGCGACGGTGCGGAACGTGCCAGATCAACGCGCGACGCGGCCTGGCAGGAGATCGGCCCGGATTATCGCAAACAGGTGGAGATACTGAATGCGATGCGCTCTGCGTCTCCGAATGCTCTGATGGTCGGGGATTCCACCCAGCCCATTTATGCCGGCAATCTTTACTATGACCACGACCGGACAGGTGGCTGGTTCAATGCGGCAACGGGGTATGGTGCGCTCGGCTATGGCATACCCGCCGCCATCGGCGCGTCGATTGCCGATCCAACGGCGCGGGTAATATGCATCGTCGGCGATGGCGGAGCGCAGTTTTCAATGCCGGAAGCAATGGCCGCAGTAGACGAAAACCTGCCGGTCACGTTCGTGATCTGGAACAATCACGGGTACCGGGAAATCGCCACATCGATGCAGGATGCAGGTGTGACGGTCGTTGGATGTGACCCCACACCCCCCGATTTTGCAGCGACAGCCAGATCCTTTGGCATTCCACACACCAGGGTTCCCGATAACCCTCAGGCCGTCGCACAAGCGTTACGCGAAACGGCGGCCCTGGACGGGCCCGCGATGATCGAAGTCACCGCTCCGAAATTCGAACCTCAGAGAGATTGAAACATGTCAGACCCAACTTTTGAGTTTTCCCGCGCGATCACCCGCCGCCCGGCACCGACCATAGCTGATGGATTGCGCGCAGAAGATATCGGAAACCCGGATTTCGATGGGATGATGGCCGCGCATGGGGCATATGTGGCAGCACTGAAAAGCACCGGGGCCGAGGTGATCGAGCTTGATCCTCTGGATGCGTTCCCTGACGCGCAGTTTGTCGAAGATACGGCGCTGTGCCTGCCGCAGGGTGCTGTGTTGATGCGGCCGGGCGCGCCTTCGCGGATGGGGGAAGTGGCCGAGATCGCTCCGGCTCTGCGTGCCTGCTATGATACGGTCACACAGATCAAAGGTCCCGGCCATATCGAGGGCGGAGACATCCTTGTAACCGGTCGCGAAATCCTTGTGGGCCGGTCAGACCGCACCGACGCGGAAGGTGTCGAGGAACTGGCGAAAATCACCTCTGAATGGGGTTGCAAACTGCGGGAAGTGTTCACGCCCGAGGGCGTTTTGCACTTCAAAACGGATTGTTCGCTGATGGATGCCGAGACAATCCTTGCGACCCGGCGATTGGACGCTTCGGGCTGCTTTGAAGGCTACCGGGTGCTGCATGTTGCAGACGGTGAAGAGGCAGCGGCCAACGCGATCCGGTTCAACAATCTGGTGCTGATGGCCGCTGGCTTCCCTCGCACCGCAGAGATGCTGGATCGCGAAGGCTATGAGGTCATTGAAATTGACAATACCGATTGTGCAAAGCTTGATGGTGGCATGTCCTGTCTGTCATTGAGATTCTGAGGGTCACCTGCCGGATTCAGACCCCAGTGAATTCGGCAGGTCGGCGTCTTGATGGTTCGAAAGACGAGCGGTGAACAAGCTTGGTCTCTTCCGGTTACGCATGCAGCTTCAGTTTGTGTCACACCTGTGTGTCACACCGCTCTAATGCTTGCTATCTGGTTGTTCTGTTAGGTTTTGGTGGAGCCTAGGGGAGTCGAACCCCTGACCTCTTGCATGCCATGCAAGCGCTCTCCCAACTGAGCTAAGGCCCCATCTAGGTACCGCTGATGCGGTGGACGGACGTTTAGGAGACAGTGACGACGAGTGCAAGTCCAAAAATGGAATCGAACGCGAATTTCCGCACCAAGCTGTACGTGGAACGAAAAAGGCGACCCTGTGGTCGCCTTTGACGTGATCAGTTTTCGTCTTCCGAAGATATGTCGGTGATATCATCCAGCGAAACGTCATCACTGGTGTCATCATCGTCATCCAGCAGATCGTCATCCAGTTCGACGTCGACAGAGTCGTCGTCATCCAGTACCAGCTCCTCTTCCGACGCGTTTTCACGCGCCTTGACCGAGGCGGCATCTTCTGCATCCGCCGCGATCATGCGGCTTTTGGATGTTTCAAGCTCCACGATCTCGCCAGTGTAGGGGCTGATGATCGGGTCCTTGTTCAGGTCGTAGAATCGCTTACCGGTGGTCGGGCAAACGCGCTTTACGCCCCATTCTTCCTTGGGCATGTCAAATCCCCTTGATATCAGGTGAGTCGTCTAAATGATTCAGCTCACCTGCCACAGGCAGAGGGCACTGTCAAAGTCTTTGCGCAAGAGAGGTCGCGATATGGGAGAGCACGCATTGCCAGGGACGCCGCCGGTGCCGCTGAGGCTGCGCAAATCCGCCCGGGCGCGGCGCATCAGTTTGCGAATTTCTCAACTGGATGGCCGGGTTACGCTGACCTATCCGGTCGGAGTGCCTGAATCCGAGGCGCTGAGTTTCGCGCGTACCAAGGAAGAGTGGATTCGCCAGCATCTGCAGGACAGGCCGGAAACGGCCGTGGTGCAGTTCGGGCAGAAGATACCGATTGAAGGCATTGTCCGGCGAATCGTGCCCGCGAAGGGTCGGCGTGTTCAGTTGCTGGCGGACGAGGTCGCAGTGCCGGAAGGGGCCGAGGCGCGCAGATTGGCCCGGTTTCTGAAGGAATTGGCGCGGGACCGTCTGATCGGCGCGTGCGATGATTACGCGGCAATGCTGGGGCGGTCGTACAGCACGCTCAGCCTGCGCGACACGCGGTCACGCTGGGGATCATGCAGTTCGCACGGTGGATTGATGTTCTCGTGGCGGCTCATTCTCGCGCCGTCCGAGGTGCTGCATTATGTGGCCGCACACGAGGTGGCGCATCTTGCCCAGATGAACCACTCGCCCGCGTTCTGGGAGCAGGTGGAACGCATTTTCGGCCCCTATCAGCAACCCCGTCGCTGGTTGCGCGACAATGGGGCAGAGTTGCATCGATACAGGTTTGACGCAAAGCCGAGTTGACCTTGCGCTGTTTTGTGATCACATAAGCGGATGCTGAGCACACGCCCGTCTGACACCCAAACTGCCACTCATGACCGGGTGTACCGCGCCCTGAGATCTCGAATCATGCATGGCGAGATGGCGCCGGGTCAGGCGCTGACCTTGCGTGGCATCGGCAAGGAATTCGGCGTCTCGATGACTCCGGCGCGAGAGGCCGTGCGCCGTCTGGCCGCCGAGGGGGCTTTGTTTCTGTCCAATTCCGGCCGGGTCTCGACACCTGAATTGACCAACGACCGGATCGAAGAATTGGCGGCCTTGCGCGCGTTGCTGGAAGTCGAGCTGGCCAGCCGGGCTCTGCCCCGGGCGCATATTGCGCTGATCGACCGGTTGCAGACCATCAACATGACCGTTGCCGAGATGGTGACCAAGCGGGACGCGGTTGGGTACATCCGTTCAAATCTGGAGTTTCACCGCACCCTGTACCTGCGGGCTCAGGCACCCGCGATGCTGGCCATTGCCGAAACGGTCTGGCTGCAACTCGGGCCGACGATGAGGGCGCTTTACGGGCGTCTCAGGCGCACTGAACCACCGCATTATCACAAGCTGATCATTGCTGCTCTCAAGGCAGGGGACGAACCGGGCTTGCGCCTGGCGGTCCGCTCGGACGTGACGCAGGGACTGCGCTTGCTGGTGAGCTGAGCGGCATCCCGCCGACCTTTCTGCGCACAAGATAGAGGGTTTCACTGTTCTGGCCTGTTCAGCCCGACTGGGTTACTCTCGAGGCAAATCACAAACAAGAGCAGACCACAGCCATGATCACTCGCCGGACTTTTTCCATTTGCCTTGGATCTATATTGTTGGCCGCCTGCACGGGTGGCAATGCGCCATCCAGCGCGCCTGCGTCGCGTATGCGGTCCGTTCCCAATGCAGGGTGGGATGCCTGGGTCGCCGGGTTCAAGGGCAGGGCGGCATCGCAGGGAATTTCACAATCCACAATTGACCGCGCTTTTCAGGGGGCAGGGTACCTTCCCGATGTGATCGAGCGCGACCGCAATCAGGTAGAGTTCAAGCGTTCGCTCGAAGATTATCTGGCCATTGCCGCCTCGGACGAGCGGATCCGCACCGGCCAGAAGATGCTGCGGCAATACAACGGGACGCTGTCGCAGATCGAGGCGCAGTACGGAGTAGACAAGGAAATCGTCGTTGCAGTGTGGGGGCTGGAAAGCCGCTATGGGGCGCGTCGCGGCGATGTGCCCGTTGTGTCAGCTCTGTCGACACTGGCTTATGATGGGCGGCGTGGTCAGTTCTTTGAAAGCCAGTTGATCGCGGCGCTGAAGATCCTTCAGAATGGCGACACCACGCCTGACAAGATGACCGGCAGCTGGGCCGGTGCGATGGGGCATACGCAGTTCATTCCAACCTCCTACCTGGCCTATGCGGTGGATTTCACCGGCGACGGGCGGCGGGATATCTGGTCGGACGATCCGACGGATTCGCTGGCTTCGACCGCTGCTTACCTGTCGCGCGCAGGCTGGGTGCGGGGGCAGCCCTGGGGGGGCGAGGTCGGAACGGTTTCCGGTACTCCGGTGGCCGTGCTGCAACCGCAGGTGCCCGGACCGCGCATTGCCGTCTTCCGCAATTTTCAGGTCATCAAGCGCTATAACAATTCGGACAGTTACGCGATCGGGGTCGGTCATCTGGCGGACAGAATCGCCGGCGGCGCTCCGTTTCAGGCCTCGTTCGGGCCAGATGCAAACGGTCTGACATTGGACGACCGCAAGGAATTGCAACGGCGGCTGACATCCCAAGGGTATGATACGAAAGGCGCGGACGGGGTGATCGGCAAAAACACGACGTCAGCCATCAGCGCGTATCAAAGCGCCAATGGCCTTGCGGTCACCGGAGAGCCCTCGGTTGCCTTGTTGCGCAGGTTGGGTGGCTGACGGTTACGCCGCCAACCCTTTTGAGCCGATATCGAGGAATTTTTGACGGCGGTCCTGAATCAGGGTCGCCGCATCTTTGCCGTCCAGTTCCGCCAACATATCGGTGAGAGCCGCGCGTACAGCTTCGACAGCGGCCGGACGATCGCGATGCGCGCCGCCCTTGGGTTCAGGGATGATCCGGTCGCAAACGCCAAGCTTGTGAAGGTCCTGAGCGGTCAGACGCAGCGCTTCGGCCGCTTCACGCATCTTTTCTGCATCTTTCCACAGGATCGATGCGCAACCTTCCGGCGAGATCACCGAATAGACCGAGTGTTCCAGCATCGCCACGCGGTTGGCGGTGGCAAAGGCCACGGCCCCGCCCGAGCCGCCTTCGCCGATGATGACCGACACCAGGGGCACACCGATCTTCAGGCACATCTGGGTCGAGCGGGCAATCGCTTCGGACTGACCGCGTTCCTCGGCGCCCTTGCCGGGATAGGCGCCGGCAGTATCGATCAGGGTGATCACCGGCAGGCCAAACCGACCGGCCATCTCCATCAGGCGGACCGCCTTGCGATAACCTTCGGGGCGGGCCATGCCGAAATTGCGTTCGATCCGCGATTTGGTGTCGCTGCCTTTTTCATGGCCGATCACCATGACCGGTTGATCGTTGAAACGTGCAAGCCCGCCGATCACGGCCAGATCATCGGCAAAATTGCGATCTCCGGCCAAAGGGGTGAATTCGGTGAACAGGGCATCGACGTAATCGCTGCAATGCGGGCGTTCCGGGTGTCGGGCGACTTGGCATTTCCGCCATGGGGTCAGGTCGGCGTAAAGCTCATCCAAAAGTTTGGCGGCTTTGGCGTCCAACGCGGCGGCTTCTTCGGTTACGTCCATCTCTTCGTTGGTGCGGGCCAGCGCACGCAGCTCTTCAGCCTTGCCTTCAATTTCAGCCAGCGGTTTTTCGAAATCCAGATACTGGGTCATGACGCCTCTCAACGCGAAAGTTCCCTGCTATATGGCCTGATGGTGCTCCGGATGCAACTCGGCAAGACCCGAGTGGTGAAGATGTTCGATTTCAGATGGGCGAATGGAAAAACGGATACTGAAGGCCGCCGCCAAGAAGGACCCCGCGCTGCGCGTTCTGACCTGCACCCACGACAGTCTAACGCGGCGTCTGACCCTGTACCCACCCGACACCGCGCCCGAGGATGTGCTGGCCGAAACTTGCCTGCTGTCGTAGCGGGTCAACCGGGCCAGAGAACGGGATAGAGCGAGGCCACAAGCAGCACCGCCATTGTCCAGTTGAACACAATCAATCGGCGCGGGTTCGTCAGCACCCGCGACATTTGCTGTCCAAGAAAGGTCCATGTGCTCACCGATGGCAGGTTGACCGCCCCGAAAACCAGCGCAACGAGGGCAATTGCGTGCAGGGTCTGACTGGGCGTGTAAGCGGTCGTGGCGGTCAGGGCCATGGCCCAGGCTTTGGGGTTCACCCACTGAAAGGCAGCGGCCTGTAGAAACGTCATGGGAGTCCCCGCTGCCAAAGCGCCCCCGGCCGGTGCGGCATGTGCGATCTTCCATGCCAGATAAAGCAGATAGATCACCGACACGACCTTCAGCACTGAATAACTGACCGGATATCTGTCAAAGACCTGAACCAGCCCGGCCCCGACCAGCAGCACCATGAGCGTGAAGCCAAGGCCAATGCCCAGCATATGCGGGATCGAACGCCGAAAGCCGAAATTCGCACCCGATGCCATCAGCATCAGATTGTTCGGCCCGGGCGTAATGGATGTCACGAAGGCAAAGGCGATGAGGGCCAGAAGGATGTCGTAGGTCATACTGCGAAGTATCGTCCGACCGGCAGCAAATGAAATTGCTTTTTCGTGCGCGTTTCGGCTATTTCTGCAACTTGTGATGAAGAATGATCAGATAAATCGCCGGATATTGCACGAACTGACCCGTGATGGGCGCGTCAGCAATCTGGAACTGGCCGAACGGGTCGGGCTGTCGCCGTCCGCCTGCCTGCGTCGTGTTCAAGAGCTTGAGAAGGCCGGTGTGATCACCGGCTATCGTGCGGTTCTGAACCCGGCCGCGATGGGTGTCGGCTTTGTCGCCTATATCGGGGTCGGTCTTGGCGAACACACGAAAGCGGCGCAAGAGGGGTTCGAGCGGGCCCTGCAACAAGCCCCCGAAGTGGTCGAATGTCACAACATCACCGGTACGATCGAATACCTGCTGCGCGTCGAATGCGCCGATCTGCCGTCCTACAAGACCTTCCATACCGAGGTGCTGGGAACGTTGCCGCATGTCACGTCGATCACGTCCTATGTGGTCATGGGGTCGCCCAAGGATCTGCGTGCGTAGCCTCTGCAATTGTGAAGCCACACTCTCTTGCAGCGCAAATTTTCAGAGCCTAGTGTCACTGTAATGACGTTGCCAGGGGATATGCCCAGCCAAAACGGCACGCAAACAGGGAGATTAGGATGAAACTCGTTCGAACAGTGGCGACCGCAGTTGCCATGTCGGTCATTGCCGGGGCCGCTTTGTCTGCCCCGCTGAAACTGCAACCTGCCAATCCACAGCCTTCTCCGAAGGCAGGGTTGAATGTCAAATACATTGGTACGGGCAATCAACACAAGAAGATCCGGGATCTGAGTCAGGCAAAAAGCATGCTGTCTAAGGCGAAGCCCGGAAAGCCGTTGCGTGGGTTGGATTACAGGGACACAAGCAAGGGTGAGGACGTCATGACGTTCGACGAGGCCTACAACGTTGCCGCCGAGGTCACAGGGTATATGCGGTTTGACTCACCGGGCGTTTACGAGCTGGAAACGTGGTCGAATGACGGGATAGAAGCTTGGGTTGGCGGCCAGCAGATTGGCCTTGTCAAGGGTATTCAGGGCTGTGAAGCCAATCAACGCACCGAAGTGGAGGTGCCCAAGGCGGGCTGGTATCCATTGAAGATCGTCTATTTCCAGAAACTGGGAACCTCTTGCCTGATGATGAAGTCAGGAAAGAAAGGGGAACGCTTCACATGGACGCCCAATGACGTTTTTGGCCGTTGAAGAATTCATGAAAGGGCGCTCCATCGAGCGCCCGTTTTTTTGGGCTTAGCCGCCCGCCGCAATCAGTTCGGCCTGTGCCACGATGACTTCGGCCTGCTTGATTGAGGCGATGTCGACAAGGCGGCCTTTATAGACGGTTGCGCCCTCACCGTTGGCTTTGGCCTGTTCCATTGCGGCCAGGATTTCGCGGGCCTCGGAAACGGCCTCATCCGACGGGGTAAAGACCTGATTGGCCAGCGCGATCTGCTTGGGGTGAATCGCCCATTTGCCGACCATGCCCAGCGTGGCCGAGCGCTTCGCCTGAGCGATGTACCCTTCATCATCGCTGAAATCCCCGAATGGCCCATCCACTGGCAGCACCCCGTGGGTGCGGCAGGCCGCAACGATGGCGGCTTGGGCCCAGTGCCACGGATCGGACCAGTGTTTTTCACCCTCGCGCAGCATGTAATAGTTTTCCTGTGTGCCGCCGATGCCCGTGGTCTGCATTCCCATCGAGGCCGCAAAATCTGCGGCCCCAAGGCTCATTGCCTGCAAACGGGGTGAGGAGGCTGCGATCTCTTCCACATGCGCGATGCCGGCAGCGGATTCGATAATGACCTCGAAGCTGATCGGTTTGGTCCGGCCCTTGGCGCGTTCAATGGCGGTGACAAGGGCATCCACGGCATAGACATCCGATGCGCAGCCGACTTTGGGGATCATGATCTGGTCCAGACGGTCGCCTGCCTGCTCCAACACGTCGACAACGTCACGATACCAATAGGGGGTATCCAATCCGTTGATGCGAACGGACATGTATTTGTTGCCCCAGTCAACAGTGTTCAGGGCTTCGATGACATTGGCGCGGGCGATGTCCTTGTCCGAAGGCGCAACCGAATCCTCGAGGTCAAGGTTGATCACATCCGCAGCAGAAGCTGCCATTTTCGGGAACAGTTTGGTATTCGATCCCGGACCAAACAGTTGGCAGCGATTGGGTCGTGCAGGCGCGGCGGGTTGGATGCGAAAGCTCATCTGGACCTCGTATGGGTAATGAAATTGCGATTTTCTCGCCCAATGAGGTATTAAATTGCGCAACCTGGCGCAAGGAGATTGTGCATCTGCGGCAATGCGGTTGCAGAAAGCTGCATTCCAACAGCTGAGAAGTGGTGATTAAAGTTTAATCATTTTGAAAACTTCGAATTATTTTGCGCTTTCTGGGTCAATGGTGCAAGAACATCGCGCACTTGTCGTGTTTGGCGGATCAAAACGCGAAACGCTCGTTTAAGCGCTTCTCTAGCTTAGGCCGGAATCAAAGGAGTGACCGCAATGATCGAGACACCGTACCTGCTGTTTTTGGGCGATGCGCCCGACCAATTGGCGGCCAAAGTGGCTGTGGGCATCAAGGACTGGCGCCCGGAAAACGCCGTCGGCCAATATCGTATGGACGGTTGCAAGGCTGATCTGGGTTTGACCGATATGACCCTGACCGAGGCCAAAGCGGCCGGCGCAAAAACGCTGGTTATAGGTGTGGCCAACCGTGGCGGCGTCATCAGCCAGGAATGGAAAAAGGTTCTGGTCATGGCGCTTGAGGAAGGGTTTGACCTGGCCTCTGGACTGCACAACCTGTTGCGCGACGAGCCCGATCTGGTGGCGGTGGCCGAAGCGACGGGTCGAAAGCTGCACGATGTGCGTGTACCTGAGGTCGATTACCCGATTGCCAACGGGATCAAGCGCAAGGGCAAGCGTTGTCTGGCCGTGGGCACCGATTGTTCGGTCGGCAAGATGTACACCGCAATGGCGATGGATGCGGAAATGCGCAAGCGTGGTATGAAGTCGACCTTCCGCGCGACTGGTCAGACGGGCATTCTGATCACCGGCGATGGCGTGCCGCTGGACGCCGTAGTTGCGGATTTCATGGCCGGCTCGATCGAATGGCTGACACCTGACAATGATGACGATCACTGGGACCTGATCGAAGGCCAGGGATCGCTGTTCCATGTATCCTATTCTGGTGTGACCATGGCGCTGATCCACGGCGGCCAGCCTGACGCGCTGATCCTGAGCCATGAACCGACCCGCGAGCACATGCGTGGTCTGCCGACCTATCAGCTGCCGACGCTCGAAACCCTGCGTGACACCGCGCTGGCCCTGGCCAAAGTGGCGAACCCCGATTGTCAGGTCGTCGGTATTTCCGTCAACACGCAGCACATGTCCGAAGAGGACGCGACGGCGTATCTGGCCAGGATCGAAGCAGACATGGGGCTGCCGGCGACCGATCCGTTCCGGTTCGGCTCGGGCAAGTTGGTGGACGCGCTGGCCGCGATGTGATCCAACCGGTCCGCCGGTGGCGGGCCGGTTCCGCCGCTGGCGGGAGTATTTGGAAAAAGATGAAGGAGCGGGCCTGTGCAGATAGAGGTCTCTCGCGATGTGTTTCAGTTGGCGCAGGTGTTCACCATCTCGCGCGGGTCTCGGACCGAAGCAAAGGTGCTGACAGTGCGGGTGTCGGACGGAACGCATCAGGGCTGGGGCGAGTGCGTTCCTTATGCGCGTTATGACGAAACGCTCGAGTCGGTCGAGGCCGAGATCGCCGGTCTGCCTGCTGAGTTCAGCCGTCGGTCGCTGATGGATCTGCTGCCTGCCGGTGCCGCCCGGAACGCCTTGGATTGTGCTTTGTGGGATCTGGAAAGCAAGCGCGCGGGTAAGCGCGCCTGGGATTTAGCGGGCCTGCCAGTGCCCGGACCTGAGATCACGGCCTACACTTTGTCGCTGGACACGCCCGAGGCGATGCAGTCCCAGGCGGCCGAGAACGCGCATCGCCCGCTTCTGAAGATCAAGCTGGGCACGCCAGATGACATGCCGCGGCTTGAGGCGGTGCGCGCCGGTGCTCCGAACGCCAAGATCATTGTGGATGCGAACGAAGGCTGGTCGGCCGAGGTTTACGCCGACCTCGCCCCGCATCTGGTACGTCTGGGCGTGGCGCTGGTCGAGCAACCGTTGCCGGCCGGTGACGACGACGCTTTGATTGGAATGGACCGCCCGGTGCCCGTCTGCGCCGACGAGTCCTGCCATGATCGCGCCAGCCTGCCCGGGCTGAAGGGGAAATACGATGTCATCAACATCAAACTCGACAAGACCGGTGGCCTGACCGAAGCGCTTGAGCTGCGCAAAGCTGCAATCGCGGAAGGGTATGACATCATGGTCGGATGCATGGTTGGCAGTTCGCTTGCCATGGCGCCCGCGACACTGTTGGCGCAGGGTGCGATGGTGACGGACCTTGACGGCCCGCTTCTGTTGGCCGAAGACCGCGACACCCCGCTGATTTTTGACGACGCCGGAGTTCACCCGCCCGAAGCGGCGCTCTGGGGCTGAGGAGACAAACATGACCCGAACCGTTTTTGTAAATGGCGAATACCTGCCCGAGACCGAGGCCAAGGTATCCATCTTTGACCGTGGCTTCCTGTTTGCTGATGCGGTTTACGAAGTGACCAGTGTACTGGATGGCAAGCTGATTGATTTCGAAGGTCACGCAGTACGCCTGAAGCGGTCTCTGGACGAGCTGGAGATGGCCGAGCCCTGCACCAAGGAAGAGCTGCTGGAAATCCATCGCAAGCTGGTTGATCTGAACGGCATCGAAGAGGGCCTGGTCTACCTTCAGGTCTCGCGCGGCAGTGACGGTGACCGGGATTTTGTCTTCCCTTCGGCCGATACCAAACCCAGCCTCGTTCTGTTCACCCAGAACAAGCCCGGGCTGGCTGGCAGTCCGGCGGCACGGAAAGGTGCCAGGATCATCTCGATCGAGGACATCCGTTGGGGTCGCCGCGACATCAAGACCGTGCAGCTGCTTTACCCTTCGATGGGCAAGATGATGGCCAAGAAAGCGGGGTGCGATGATGCATGGCTGGTCGAGGACGGCTTTGTAACCGAAGGCACCAGCAACAACGCCTATTTCGTCAAGAACGGCAAGATCGTGACCCGCCCGCTGTCCAACGACATCCTGCACGGGATCACCCGCAAGGCCGTGCTGCGCCTGGCGGCCGAAGCGCAGATGGAAGTTGAAGAACGCCTGTTTACCATCGACGAAGCCAAAGAGGCTGACGAGGCGTTCACAACCTCGGCCAGTGCTTTCGTGATGCCCGTGGTGGAAATCGACGGAGTCGCGCTGGGTGATGGTACACCCGGGCCGATAGCCAAACGCCTTCGTGAAATTTACCTGGATGAAAGCCGAAAGGCCGCGATCTGAAGAAACACCACGTCGGACGGCGTTGCGGCGGACTTCTGCGGCGCCGTGCCAACATCAGTCGGATCCGGGGGCAGGACAGGGAGAGTCGCCTTCGATCCCGCCGAGCATGAGCAGATCATATGCGACTTTCCGCCGAAAGGCCGGGTTACCCGACTTTGAAAGGGTCCAGGCTTTCCTGAAACTGTTCGATGAATTCCAGCGTTACCAATGACGGTTGCTTCAAAATTGGACGCACCAACGAGAGGGTATGCGTCAAAAACGGCTTGAACGGCCGATAACTCAACCCCCTCGACGTATACTGGACAGCATCCAGTTCGCTTACGATCGAGACACCGGCACCTTCCAGCGCCAATTCGCATGCTGCCGTGAACTGCCTGACCTCGATATGCGAGTTCAATTCGACATTGGCATGTTGAAATACTTTCGAAAGCCGCCCGAAAAAGTCGCTGTCGCGTCGGGAGTGGATGATTTTGCTATGTGCGAGATCCGCCGGGGTAACTTCGGAAAGGCCTTCCAACTCGTGCCCGGTGGGGAACACGCATACCGTGCGAACGTCGATGTCCCTGCTTTCTACCGCCGGATGACCGTGAAAGCTGTCAGTGATACCGAAATCATACTGCTCGCCGATCATCCATTCCAGAATGCGTTCAGGTCTGTCAGGTTCGATCGTCAGGGTGACGCCGGGCCGATCTTTCAGAAAACCGGCGACGACTTTGGGCAAATGGCTGGTGGCAAATCCCGGCAGGCAAGCGACACGGATGTGCCCTGCTTTGCGTTGTGTGATATCCTGGCTGACATCAGAGATTTGCCGCATCAATTCGAGAACGCGCTCGACGCTGGGCAAGAGGTAACGAACCTCCTGCGTTGGCACCAATCGGCCCTCGCGGCGGTCAAAAAGCTGAAACCCAAGCGATTTTTCAAGATCGGACAGCAATCTGCTGACAGCTGGTTGGGTTACGCCCAGATCAGCCGCGGCGGCCGTGACAGACCCTTTGGTGGTCACGGCCATCAGGGCCTCCAACTGCCGAACTCTCAGAATTTGACTCATTGCCGATCCCGATCTGCTGCGCCATTTCATAACACTATGTTATTTTTTTACCAAGTAGATAGGCCTTGAATTATAGTTTTGTAACGTTAACGTCGTGAAATCGTCATGTGTGCCGTTTACGCGTTGCGGTCGGTAATCAACGAAGCATCAACCCTGATGCATGGGAGGAATCATGAAAAAGAATCTGCTTGGCGCTCTTGCCATCACCACGGCCTTGTCCCCCTTGGCGGCAATGGCGCAGACCGAAGTCCAGTTCTGGCATGCCTTCACCGGTCGCCTTGGTGAACTTGTCAAAGGACAGGTTGAAGAATTCAACGCCAGTCAGGATGAGTTCGTCGTGGTCGAAAGCCACAAGGGCAACTACTCGGAAACCCTGAATGCCGGGATTGCTGCCTTCCGGGCCGGTGAGCAGCCGCATATCCTGATGGTGTTCGAAGTCGGCACGGCGACAATGATGTCAGCCAAAGGGGCGATCAAGCCGGTCTATGAAGTGATGGCCGAAAGCGGCGCGTCTTTTGATCCCGACGCGTATATTGGCGCCGTCAAAGGCTACTACACAACCACTGACGGAGAGATGCTGTCGCTTCCCTTCAACTCCTCGACGCCGGTCCTGTGGGTCAACCGCGATGCCATGCAAGCGGCGGGCGTTGATCCGGACACGGATCTGTCCACTTGGGAAAAAGTCGGCGAAGTCCTTGAACAGCTGAAGGCGGGTGGCGAGGATTGCCCGCTGGTGACGGCATGGCAAAGCTGGATTCACCTTGAAAACCTGTCGGCCTATCACGACGTTCCCTTTGCCTCACGTGACAACGGATTTGCCGGTCTGGATACCGAGCTGATGCTGAACGGTCCGGTGCAGGTTGCACATCTGACCGCAATGGGTGACTGGGCCAAGGACGGCAAGTTCATCTATACCGGTCGCAGAAACGAAGGCGGTGCGAACTTCCGGTCAGGCGAGTGCGCATTGTTCACCGAAAGTTCGGCCGGATACGCCGGCATCAAGGCCGAGGCCGAGTTCGATTTTGACGTGCGTCCGCTGCCCTATTGGGAATCCGTCACCAGTGAACCGCAAAACACCATCATCGGTGGCGCGTCTCTTTGGGTAATGGAGGGTCATGAGCCCGAAGAGTACAAAGGCGTCGGAGAGTTCCTGAGCTTCCTGTCATCACCTGACGTACAAGCGGCCTGGCACCAGAACACCGGTTATCTTCCAATCACCACAGAGGCGGGGGAGGTTACGCGCGCCGCTGGTTTTTATGACGAAAACCCGGGCACCGACGTCGCAGTGATCCAGATGACCGCGAAAGAGCCGACCGCAAATTCGAAAGGCTTGCGCCTGGGATCGTTCGACCAGATTCGCGGCATCATCGACGAAGAGCTCGAGGCGATCTGGTCCGGTGAGAAAACGGCTCAGGAAGCGATGGACAGCGCGAAGGAACGCGGTGATGCGTTGCTGCGCCGGTTCGAATCCGCCAATCAATAAGTCGTAACGTCATGCGGGCCTTTTCAGGGCCCGCATTTTCTTTCTTCGGTGGGTTTTCAGGATGGAAAAACGCGTCACCTTTCGCGGCTGGCTGTTGCCATTGGCGTTGATCGCCCCTCAGGTCATCATTTCCGCTGTTTTCTTTTTCTACCCCGCCGGTCAGGCCATATGGCAGTCGCTGTTCATACCTGACCCGTTCGGGCTGTCGTCCCAGTTCGTGGGGCTCGGCAACTTTGAATTCCTGCTGAGTGACAAGTTTTATCGCGCCTCTTTCGTGACAACGGCGGTGTTTTCCACGCTGGTCACGTTGTGCTCGATGATCCCTGCCTTGTTTCTTGCGGTCATTGCGGATCGATTGATCAAAGGGTCCGGGGTCTATCGGACTTTGCTGATCTGGCCCTACGCTGTTGCCCCGGCGGTTGCGGGCGTTCTGTGGCTGTTCATGTTCAACACGCGCGTCGGCGTCGTGTCGTGGTACCTCGGCCAGCTTGGGTATGACTGGAACCACGTTCTGAACGGCACCGAAGCCATGGGGCTGGTGGTCGTTGCCTCTGCCTGGGGGCGCATAAGCTATAACTTCCTGTTCTTTTTCGCTGCCCTGCAATCCGTTCCAAGATCCGTGATCGAGGCGGCGGCGATTGACGGCGCGCATTTCTGGCGCCGGTTCTTCACGATCGTGCTGCCGTTGCTGTCGCCGACGGCGTTCTTCTTGCTGGTGGTGAACGTTGTTTATGCCTTTTTCGAAACCTTTGGTGTGATCCACACAATCACCGGTGGCGGGCCGCAACAGTCGACCACAATCCTTGTCTACAAGGTTTTCTCGGATGGGTTTGTGGGGCAGGACCTCGGCTCGTCTTCGGCGCAATCGGTCATCTTGCTGATCGTCGTGGGCCTGTTGACGGTCATCCAGTTCAAATACGTGGAAAAGAGGGTGCATTACTGATGGCAGCCCAACAACACGGAATGGTCGAAAAACGCGGCGCGGGCATCTGGTTGTCCCATGCTTTGATGATCCTCGGTGTCCTGATCATATTCTTCCCGATATGGCTTGCCTTCGTGGCTTCGACCGTGACCCAGGCCGAGATCGTCTCACCGCCGATGCCAGTCGTGCCCGGCGATCAGTTCTGGGTGAACTACAAGGCGGCGCTGTTCTCGGGGGTAAATGTGCCCGTGGCCACGATGCTGTTCAACAGTCTGGTGATGGCAATCGGAATTGCAGTCGGCAAAATCATCATCTCTCTGCTGTCGGCTTTCGCGATCGTCTATTTCCGCTTTCCCGGACGAACGACGTTCTTCTGGCTGATCTTCCTGACCCTGATGCTGCCGGTCGAAGTCCGCATCGTTCCGACGTTCGAAGTTGTCGCCGGGTTCGGTATGCTCAACAGCTATTACGGGCTGATCTTTCCCCTGATCGCCTCGGCAACGGCAACCTTCCTGTTCCGTCAGTTCTTTCTGACCATACCCGATGAACTGGCCGAGGCCGCCCGGGTCGACGGCGCGCGACCGATGCGGTTCTTCATCGATATCGTGGTGCCGATGAGCCGGACCAACATCGCCGCACTGTTCGTGATCCTGTTCATCTATGGCTGGAACCAGTACCTTTGGCCGCTGCTGATCACGACCGATCCCGAGATGAATACCATCGTGATGGGTATCAAACAGATGTTTCCGTCCGGTGACGACTTTGCACATTGGCCGACGATCATGGCGACGTCCATTCTGGCGATGATCCCGCCGGTCATCGTGGTGGTGTCGATGCAAAAGCTCTTTGTCCGTGGCCTTGTCGATAGCGAGAAGTAAGAAATGGCAACAGTTACCTTAGAGAATGTCAAAAAGAGCTTTGGCCCGACGGATGTGATCCACGGTGTCGATGTCGATATTGCCGATGGAGAGTTCATCGTGATCGTCGGCCCGTCAGGCTGCGGCAAGTCCACATTGTTGCGGATGGTGGCGGGGCTGGAAACGATCACGTCCGGCGAAATCCGGATCGGCGGTGAACGCGCCAATGACAAAGAGCCCATGGATCGCGACATCGCCATGGTGTTCCAGAACTATGCGCTTTATCCGCACATGTCCGTGCGTCAGAACATGGGATATGGCCTGAGGATCGCCGGGTTGCCCAAGGCTCAGATCGATCAAAAGGTGACCCAGGCGGCGAAGCTGTTGCAGCTTGAACCTTTGCTGGATCGCAAACCCAGGCAGTTGTCCGGTGGTCAGCGCCAAAGGGTTGCGATGGGCCGGGCCATTGTCCGCGAGCCCGCTGTATTCCTGTTTGACGAGCCGCTCTCGAACCTCGACGCCAAGCTTCGTGTTCAGATGCGTCTGGAAATACGCGAACTTCAGGAGAAACTTGGGATCACGGCGCTTTACGTCACGCATGATCAGGTCGAAGCAATGACGATGGCGGACAGGATGATCGTGATGAATGGCGGCATCGCCGAGCAGATCGGCACGCCGCTGGAAGTCTATGAAACCCCGCAAACGCTGTTCGCCGCGCAGTTCATCGGCAGCCCGGCGATGAACATTTTTGAAGCACGGCGCGAAAACGGGGCGATCAAGATCGGAGAAATCGAAGTCGGACCCTCCGGGGGCGCAGACAGCGCCGTGAAGCTTGGCATAAGACCAGAGCACCTGTTGTTGGATGACAATGGCCCGCTTGAAGCCGCGATTCAGATGGCTGAACCGCTTGGGGCCAACACGTTGCTGCACGGTCACCTGTCGGGCTCTGAAAGCACGATCACCGCAAGCCTTCCCGGTGTCCACCCGATCGAAGGACGCCATCCTGTTATGCGGTTCTCGGTGGCACCGGAGAACATGCATTTGTTTGACCACGCGACAGGCAGAAGGCTGGAAAGCTGATGGCGTTTCAGCAGGTTGAGGCCTTTCGCGGCGGCGAAAACCTGATCCGGGTTGTGGGGCATCGGGGGGCACGGGGCGTGTTGCCTGAAAACAGCATGGTTGGCTTCGACTTTTCACTTTCCATCGGCGTCCCGCTTCTTGAGTTTGACGTTGTCCTGACGGCCGATGATGTGCCGGTCATTACGCACAATCATCGCCTGCATTCGGCCAGTTTCCGCGATAGCAATGGCGTGTTCCTGACCGGGGAAGAGCCGAAAGTATCCTCGCTGACTTACGAACAGATCCGACAATTCGATATCGGGCGTCTGGACGGGCAATCCGCCTATGGCCAACGCTTCCCGGATCAGGCGCAAATGGACGACGTCCATGTGCCAAAGCTGTTGGATCTGCTCGATTTGGTCGATGACCCGAAACACAGTGATGCCCATCTGATGCTCGAGCTGAAGTCGGACCCCGACCTGGCCCATGATGCGCTTTACCGAGAGAACTTTGTCCGGAGAGTACTTCGGGACGTTCGCGGCAAGGGTTTGTCTTCGCGCGCGGTGCTGCACAGTTTCGATTGGAATCTGTTGGCGGAATGTCAGAGGCAGGCTTCGGATATGCCTTCATCCTACCTGACGCAACTTCCGGAAAATGCCGACGATGTTGGCGAGGATTCCTCAAAATCCGTTTGTCCCGACTTTCGTGGTCGTCGCGACGAAATACCAGACTTGGTAAAGCAGGCCGGTGGTTCGCTTTGGTGCCCGTATTTTGCGGATGTAACGCCCGAAAACGTCACGCGCGCAAAAGAACTGGGCCTGTGCGTCGTCGTGTGGACCGTCAATGAACATGAAGATATCGGCAAGATGATCGATCTGGGCGTGGATGCAATCGTATCCGACTATCCCGGGCGGGTTCAAAGACAACTATCGGAGTCAGGCTTCGGTTGGCGCGCAGGGCACCGGTGATCCCGGCGTCCCCGGGGCGACGTGGGTGAATTTCTTCTGCCAATTTGAAATTGCCTCAAACAAAGGCCCTTCAGCCCCGTTGACGCTCAGGACCCGCGTGTTTTTTGGGGCATTGGTTTCGGCCATCGCTGGTCACAACCGTCATCGACGGGCCGTCACCCCTAACGGGTGGCGGCAATATTGAGTCACATTAACAACATTCTTGTGATTGCTACAGTTCTGTCTCTTTTCCGCCGGAATTTGTGCTGATAAGGAGAAAATTGAGTGTTGGGGTGCTGGTAAGTGCGAGTGGGCGGATGAGAGCCGGAACAAACGGTCAAATAGCTATTTCCTGGTGTCAGACGGAAATTGACGGGCTTGAAGATGCGCCCCTTTCCTGCATGGCGGTCGGAGCAGCATGGTCATGGCGTGGACAAGCAATCGTCATGAGTGAGACTGCCGAGCAAAGCATCGGAAAAATCGGAAATGTGGGGGGCGTTGCGACCCACGTGAACAGCCAGTTTCCAATTGTCCGTGAGATTTCGGGCGATGTGACCGGAACCCTTGCCCTTACCAACGGTGCGCAGACATTCACTGCCAGGATTGTTGGCGATGGCAACGATACGTCGCGGACTCTCGTGTTCGAAGGCGCTTGCCCGCCACGGGATGAAGAGTTCTGGATTGTCGAAGTGACCGAGCTTGCGATGATCCCGAACCCGGCCGCGAAAGGCGGCGCGACGGTCGTTTCTTTCCCGACCTCAAACTAAGATTTCAAGGCGCCGCCAGACGGTTTCGGCGCGATGCCCGGTCCGCTGGCTGTCTGCCCCGATCGTTTTTTCTGAACTTTGCGGAATGCTGTGTTGACTCCGCCGGCATCGCGGATATAAGCGCGGCTTCATTGGTGTTGGTGGCCCCCGCAAGGGGATGCCTGTCATGGGGGAGACCTCAAGAGGACAACGCCCTTCATAGTGGCCCGTCAGGGCTTCGACCTAACGAAGGAGATCAGCCGTGACCAAACGCACGTCTGCCAAGTACAAAATCGACCGCCGGATGGGCGAAAACATCTGGGGTCGTCCGAAATCCCCGGTCAACCGTCGTGAATATGGCCCCGGCCAGCACGGCCAGCGCCGCAAGGGCAAACTGTCGGACTTCGGTCTGCAGTTGCGCGCCAAGCAGAAGCTGAAAGGTTACTATGGCGACCTGACCGAGAAGCAGTTCCGCCGTATCTACGCCGAAGCCGAGCGTGTGAAGGGCGACACCGGTGAGAACCTGATCGGCCTGCTGGAGCGCCGTCTGGACGCTGTGGTTTACCGCGCCAAGTTCGTCGCAACCGTCTTTGCCGCGCGCCAGTTCGTGAACCACGGCCACGTCAAAGTGAACGGCAAGCGGGTCAACATCCCGTCCTACCGCGTCAAAGAAGGCGACGTGATCGAGGTGCGCGACAAGTCCAAGCAACTGGCTGTTGTCCTGGAAGCCGCCGCGCTGGCCGAGCGCGACGTTCCTGACTACATCGACGCCGACCACTCGAAAATGACCGCGACCTTCGTGCGCGCTCCGGGCCTCAGCGATGTGCCGTACCCGGTCGTCATGGAACCGAACCTGGTTGTCGAATTCTACGCGAAGAACTGATCTTCGCAGCAACCGAATTCCGAAAGGCCGCGCTTTTTGCGCGGTCTTTTTTGTTTGATGAGGACGCTGCCGCCATCGCGACAGCCCGCGCATTCCCTGAGGGTTGTTGGCCAGATGACGTGCGGGTCAGATCGGCAGGGGTCTGCCTTCGGCGATCGCTTCCATCGCGAAATACGAGGTCACGCTGTCCAACTCGACCTTCTCGATCAATCGTTGATAGACCTTGTCATATGACGACATGTCCTGCGTTACGACTTTCAGCTGATAGTCGTAATCGCCTCCGATCCGATGAAAATCCACGACTTCCGGGATCGTCAGAACATGGCTCCGAAACGCCTGAAGCCACTCGGCGGAGTGGTGTCGTGTGCGGAGCATAACAAAGACGACAAGGCTCAACCCCAGTTTCTCACGTGCGATGCGGGCCGTGGACCCGATCAGCACACCGTTTTCGTTCAGGGCCTTCAAGCGCCGCCAGCAAGCGTTTTGAGAAAGTCCTACACGATCCGCCAATTCGCGCTGCGACAGGGTGGCGTCCTTTTGCAGTTCTTTCAGAATGCGCGTGTCAATTTGATCTAATTTTGATTTCATAACGGATCATATGACACGAAATCTTAAAAATCTACGCAAAGATAGGTGAAGTTTTCGCGGTTCAAAAATATCACATTGGTAGGGCAGTAAGGAGCCAATGCAATGACCCTGTCCAAATTTCGTGCGGAACTCTGTTCCACCACTCACAATTCAAATCTGCGCGATGGGCTGATCGGCGAGAATGTTCTGATCCCGGGTCTGCATGGAGACGTGCCGCTTGTCTATGCGGATTACGTCGCTTCGGGCCGCGCATTGCGGCAGGTCGAGGATTTTGTGGCGCAGGACGTTTTGCCGTTTTACGCAAACAGTCACACCGAGGCCTCCTACTGCGGATCCTACATGACACGTCTGCGCCGCGAAGCGCGGGCAGAAATAGCCCGCATTGTTGGTGCTCGGGAAGAGGACGCGGTGATCTTTACCGGGTCTGGCGCCACTGCGGGGCTCAATCGGCTGGTCAGCCTGCTAGGGGTGGCAGAGGCTGACCAGCCGATTGTCTTGATCGGTCCATATGAGCATCATTCGAATATTCTGCCGTGGCGCGAAAGCAAAGCACGTGTCGTCGAAATCCCCGAAGCCGAGGGCGGTGGTGTGGACCTGCATGCGCTGAAAACCGCGCTCGAGGCCCATGCGGATGCCGATTTGGTGGTCGGATCGTTTTCTGCCGCGTCCAACGTAACAGGCATTATCACCGATCCCGATCCGGTCACACGGATGCTGAAGGCGTATGGTGCTTTGGCCGTTTGGGACTATGCCGGTGGCGGGCCTTACCTGCCGATGGACATGGGACCCGAAGATGCCCGCAAGGATGCGATCGTGGTTTCGCCGCACAAGTTTCCCGGTGGCCCGGGCGCGTCAGGTGTTTTGGTTGTGAACCAAACTGCCGTGAAACGGACCTGTCCCAGCTGGCCGGGTGGTGGAACCGTCAGCTTCGTATCACCGTGGCGGCATGACTACAGTGCCGATCTGTCCACCCGCGAAGAGGCCGGGACACCCAACGTGATCGGAGACATTCGTGCGGCGCTGGCCTTCATCGTCAAGGATGTCGTCGGAACGGACGAAATCGCCCGGCGCGAGGCGCAGTACAATCAAATGGCGCTGGACGGGTGGAAGAACAACCCGAACCTGACCCTGCTTGGGGTCGAGCGCGCGCATCGGCTGCCGATCTTTTCCTTCCTGGTGCGCGACAATGCGGGTCGGCCCGTGCATCAGCAGCTGTTCACCCGGATGCTCAGCGATATCTACGGCATTCAGGCGCGGGGCGGCTGTGCCTGTGCCGGACCCTATGCCCACCGCTTGCTGGGGATCGATCAGGCAACGTCCGAGGCGCTGCACGCTGCCTTGTCCGCAGGGGAAGAAATGAAAAAACCCGGCTGGGTGCGCCTGAATTTCTCATATCTGATGAGTGAGGAAACGGTTCAGTTCATCATCGACAGCGTCAATGACCTGTCGCACCGGACCGAAGAATTCACGCCCTACTACAACGCTGACCCGGCAACAGCGCGCTTCAAGGCCGCATGAGGGAATTGCCGCTTTTCTCAACCCTTTGAGACAGGTATGAGAGGCCCATTGAACGGAGCCTCTCATGACCAAGATCACCCCACAACCCGGCATTATGGACATCGCGCTGTATCAGGGCGGCCAGTCGCATGTGGCGGGAGTGGAGCATGTGATCAAGCTGAGCTCGAACGAGAACCCCTTTGGACCCAGCCCCAGGGCCATAGAGGCGGTGCGCGACAGCGCGGCCACTCTGCATCGTTATCCCAGCACCGACCACGCGAGCCTGCGCGCGGCCATCGGCGCACGCCATGGGCTGGACCCGGCGCGGATCATCTGCGGTGTCGGCAGCGACGAGGTATTGCAGTTCGTCGCTCAGGCCTATGCGGGGCCTGGGGACGAGGTGATCTATACCGAGCACGGGTTTTCCATGTACCCGATCATCGCCCGTATGGCCGGTGCGACGCCGGTCATGGTGGCCGAGCGTGACCGCAAGGTGGATGTGGATGCCATTCTTGCCGCTGTGACGGGGCGGACGCGGATCGTGTTTGTCACCAATCCCGGCAATCCAACCTCGACCATGATCTCGAACGACGAACTGGAACTTCTGGCGCTGGGTCTGCCCAACACTTGCCTGATGGTTCTGGACGGCGCTTATGCGGAATTTGTCGACGGGTTCGATGGCGGGGCGTCACTGGTTGACGCCCATGAGAATGTGATCATGACGCGCACCTTTTCAAAAGTGTACGGGCTGGGCGGTATGCGTGTCGGCTGGGGCTATGCGCATCAACCGATCATCGACGTGCTGAACCGGGTGCGCCAGCCGTTCAACCTGTCGCTGACCGCATTGGCGGCGGCCGAAGCTGCGGTAAACGATGTGGAATTCCTGACCTTCTGTCAGGCCGAAAACGCGCGGCTTCGCGTGTGGCTGGCCGATCAATTGGCCAAGACGGGCGTGCCTTCGGACCCGTCCTGTACCAACTTCATCCTTGCACGTTTTGGCGATCAGGCCGAAGCCGAGGCCTGCGACGACTACCTGAAAACGCAGGGTTTGATTGTCCGCCGGGTTGCAGGCTACAACCTGCCGAACGCCTTGCGGATCACCGTGGGCGACGAAGAAGCCTGCCGCCGTGTGGTTGCGGCGATCACTGCATTCAAAGAGGGCGCAGCATGAGCCAGATTTACGACCGCGTTGCGCTGATCGGGCTGGGCCTGATTGCTTCGTCCATGTTCTGGGCGATGAAACGTGCAGGGCTGGCCGGGGAAGTGACGGGTTATGCCCGGTCCGAGGAAACCCGAGAAACGGCACGCAGGATTGGATTGTGCGACCGTGTTTGCGACACGGCACGCGATGCGGTCGAAGGTGCCGATCTTGTCGTCCTGTGTGTGCCTGTAGGGGCTATGGGCGCAGTTGCAAAAGAGATTGCACCCGTGCTGAAACCCGGCGCCACCGTTTCGGATGTGGGTTCGGTCAAGCGGGACGTCATTCGGGCGGTGCAACCGCACATCCCCGACGGCGTGCACTTCATACCCGCGCACCCCTTGGCTGGGACCGAGCATTCCGGCCCTGAATCCGGGTTTGCCGAGCTGTTTGACAATCGCTGGTGTCTGTTGGTCCCGGTCGAGGGTTCGGACCCGGATGCCATTGCCCGCCTGCGCGCGCTTTGGGAGGGCATGGGGTCGAATGTCGATGAGATGGATGCGGATCACCATGATCTGGTCCTTGCCGTGACATCCCATGCGCCGCACCTGATCGCCTACACGATGGTCGGCGTGGCCGACGATCTGCGACGGGTGACCGACAGCGAGGTCATCAAGTATTCGGCTGCCGGTTTCCGGGACTTCACCCGGATTGCCGCGTCCGACCCGACCATGTGGCGGGATGTGTTCCTGTCCAACAAGGATGCGACGCTGGAAATCCTGGGCCGGTTCACCGAAGAGCTTTTTGCCCTGCAACGTGCCATCCGTACCGGGGACGGTGATCATCTATTTGACTACTTTACCCGCACCCGTGCTATTCGTCGCGGTATCATCGATGCCGGGCAGGATACGGATGCACCGGACTTTGGGCGGGGAAAGGCAAGTTCATGAGACTGCGCTGGGGGCATATTCTGATCGGGGTCGTGGCTTTGGGTGCCGCGCCAGTTCAGGCGGCGCCCCTTGACCAGTCTTTGGTGCCTCTCATGCGTCCCTCGCTTGTTCAGAAGGCTGTCAGCACGCCTGCCCCCTCTGACACTGCCAACCTGCGTCCGGTTTCGCGCCCGGTTTCCCCGCAAGTCACCGCCGCGGCGGCGCGCCCGTCGGAACTGCCACTTCTGGGGCCGGACACGTCCTTGATGCCTTATTTGCGACCCGAGTCCGTCGAACAGCAGGTGTTGTTCAAAAGGCGCAAGCTGCGCAAAGGGTCTGTTTGCGGGGATGTTGCCATTCAGGGCAAGCCTGTTGGCCGCGTGGGCAGCAAGAATTCAGCCTGCGGTGTCAAGGACGCGGTGCAGATCACCTCGGTTTCGGGTGTGACGCTCAGCCGTCCCTCGACTATGGATTGTGGCACCGCCATTGCGTTGAACAAGTGGGTCGACAAGACCGTCAAACCCACCTTCAAACGCCGCGGGCCCGTGGTCGAATTGCAAATCGCCGCCCATTATGCCTGCCGAACCCGCAACAACCGCAAAGGCGCGCGGATATCCGAACACGGCAAGGGGCGTGCGATCGATATCTCAGGTTTCAAAATGGCCGACGGTGAGGTGGTGACCGTCCTGAATGGGTGGCGCAAGAACCCGTCTCAGAAACAGCTCAAGAAAATCTGGCGCGGAGCGTGCGGTCCGTTCGGCACCGTGCTGGGGCCAAATTCAGATCGTTATCACAAGGATCATTTCCACCTTGATACGGCCCGCTACCGCAGCGGACCTTACTGCCGTTAACGCAGGATCAGGCGCGGGGCGGGGCCCAAAGGCAATGGCCCGAGCGCCACGAAACCATCGCGAAAATTCAGTTGCAGATCCAGCGCGTTGGGGTTGCCGCCCAGCCCTGCCAGAAAGTTCAGCCCTCGGGTGACGGGATCTACGGCCTGATCGGGCAGGGCGCCCGCCGCGTTCGCCATGGCGATCATGTCGCGCCAGTTTTCGGCTTTGACGGCGATCTCTCCGGTCGGAATACCCTGGGCGTCCACGTCCAGATCGCCGGTCGCGAACAGGCGCAACTCACCCCATTTGATTTCGACCAGACGCAGGTCGATGGCCACGGGCTGCGGACGGCCGTCTTCGAGGGCGGACCGGCTCCAAACCTTGTCGAAGGTGGTGACCATCTCCAGTTCCAGCGTTTCAAAGCTTTGCGGCAAGGAACTTGCGGAATGCATCACAGCACGCAGCCTTTCCCCCGGTGTGAACCCATCCGCGCGGGCGGTGATGGCATAGGCTTCCGAAACTGGCGTTTGTTCCATGATCAGGCTCAGCGTGTCACCCGAGGCCAGCGTGGTGGAGCTTTCCGTCACCGACCAGGCCCCGGCCGTCAAAGCCATTTTTTCCAGCACGAGCGAGACGCCCGGCTGCAATTGCAGCTCGGCAAGCAATTCGTCAGCCACAATTGTTGATGTTTGGTCGAAGTATGACAGGCGTTGCGGTGTGTCAGCGAAGCGCAATACCTGACGACCGGGCCAGATGGCGGGGCTTTTGAACTCGATCCAGTCCGCGCTCCACGCCGTGCCATTTACCGGGTCGGCCAGTGCCGGATTGTTCAGACGGGTCATGTGGTGGGTTGGATACCCGGCCGTTGCGACATCCGAGAAATCCGCCTGCCAGCCGCGTGCCTCCTGCTGGTCGAACCAGCCAGTGATCGCAGAGCGCAGGCCATACCCGGCCACGAACCAATATGCGCTCCACGCAAGGGTAACAAAAATCAACACTCGTATCAGACGCATCCGAAATGGCCCTTTTTCCCGCCTTGGAATTGATGTTTATAGGCCGAAACAGGCAAGGACCAGTGCAATGACGATGTGGGTTTTCGGATATGGATCGCTGCTGTGGAATCCGGGCTTTCCGGTGGCGCGCAGTGAACGCGCGACGTTGCACGGGTTTGCCCGGTCCTTTTGCATGAGTTCGATCCACCACCGCGGGACAGAGGAAAAACCGGGCCTGGTGCTGGCACTGGACGAACAGGAGAACGCAAGTTGCACCGGTTTGGCCCTTGCGGTCGAGGCGGGTCACGAAGACCGCACGCTGCAAGAGCTGCGCGAGCGCGAGTTGATTTCCTCGGCCTATGTCGAACGTATGTTGGACGTGCATCTGGAAAGCGGAGGCGTCGTAAATGCCGTGACCTATGTGATCGATGCCGACCACGTCCAGTATTGCGGCGGGATGCCGTTGGAGGAACAGGCCCGGATCATCGCACATGCGGTCGGCGGGCGTGGACCGAATGACGAATACCTCTATAATACTGCCGAACATCTGGCCGAGATCGGCCTGCGTGATCACGATCTTGAGTGGTTGGCGCAACGGGTCCGCGATATCACCGCATAAACTCTTGGCGTCACGCGCGGAATCCCGCTAGATTCGACGCAAAGCAGGCAAAAATCGGGAACCACGCGCATGGCGCAGGCACATCAGGGCGCGAGACCCCATTTCTCGCATCCAATTCGACAAATTCTGTTGATGTTGATGGCGATCGGCCTGTCCGGGCTGGGGGTGTTTCTGGCGCTTCCATACGTTTTGCCGGTTTTTTATGCCAATCCGTATCTGAATGGCTTCATCCTGATTGTGTTCTTTATCGGCGTCTTCGCCTGTTTTTATCAGGTTACGCAGCTGATCGGGTCCGTGCGCTGGATCGAGGCCTTTGTCGGTGGTGTTGTTCGCGAAGATGCGCGCACACCACAGTTGCTGGCGCCTTTGGCATCGCTGCTGCGCGAGCGAGGCGCGCGCTCGCAGATCAGTTCCACCTCTACCCGGTCCATTCTGGATTCCGTGGCCGAGCGTGTCGAAGAAGAACGGGAAATCACGCGTTATATAACCAACGTTCTGATCTATCTGGGTCTGCTGGGTACATTCTTCGGCCTGGCGACAACCGTTCCAGCCATTGTCGACACAATCCGCAGCCTGAACCCGCAGGAAGGCGAAGAGGGGCTGGCCGTCTTCAATCGTCTGATGACGGGGCTCGAGGCGCAGTTGCAGGGGATGGGTGTTGCGTTCGGGTCGTCTCTGCTGGGTCTGGCGGGATCGCTGATTGTTGGTCTGCTCGAAGTGTTTGCCGGGCACGGGCAGAACCGCTTCTATCGCGAGCTCGAAGAATGGCTGTCCTCGATCACCCGCGTTGGATTTGCCAGCGGCGAAGAGGGCGGGGCAGAGATCGCCGTACTGACACCTGTGCTGGATGCCATGTCCGAACAGATGGATGCATTGCAGGATCTGTTCGCCGCTCAGGAAAGTGAGCGGGCTGAGGTTTCGGCCAAGCTGGGGCAGCTGGTCGATGTGATTGCCAAGATGAACAATCGTCAGGCCAATACCGAAAGCGTCACGTCTGCTCTGGAGCGTGTCGCGCTGGGGCAGGATGCGTTGCTTGACCACATGCGCGAACACGGTGCAGGCGATGGCATCGACGCCGAAAGCCGGATGCGCCTGCGCTCGATGGATGTGCAACTGCTGCGCATTCTCGAAGAGATTTCGGCGGGTCGGCAGGAAAGCATGAACGAATTCCGCAAGGATATCGAACTGCTGGTCAAGGCCCTGACTCTGCCGCGGGGTGCGGTGCGCACCACGCCGGAAGGAGAGTAGCCCATGGCGCTGTCCCGCCGCACCGGTCAACGCTTTCAGGGCTCGGTCTGGCCCGGATTCGTGGACGCGATGACGGGGCTGTTGATGGTGCTGACTTTCGTTCTGACCATCTTCATGGTGATTCAGTTCGTGTTGCGAGAAACCATCTCGGGGCAGGAAGACGAACTGACGACATTGGCAGACGAAGTTGCAGCGCTTGCGGGCGCGCTGGGGTTGGAAGAGCGTGAAAACAGTCGCTTGCAGGCAAGGCTGGGCGCGTTGAACACGACGCTGTCGCAGGCCGAAGACGACCTGGCGCAAGCGCAGTCACTGATCGCCTCACTAACCACCGAACGCGACCGTCAGGCCGCCGCGCTGGATCAGGCGCAGACCCGTATCACGAATTTCGAAGCACAGGTTGCGGCGCTGCTTGCCGAACAGGAACAGGCTTTGGGCGACATTGCCGCGCTTGAGACCGAGCGCGCGCAATTGCTGACGGATCAAGAGGCACTGAACCTTGCCCTTGCACAAAGTCGCGACGAAATCGATGCACAGACCGAAGCGGCCCGTTTGGCTGCCGCCCGCCGCGAGGCGCTGGAGGCACTGGTCGCGGATCTCGAGCAAAGCGGCAAGGAACACGCGGCGGAAATCACGGCCCTTGAACAGCAACTGAGCGATGAGGAAGCCGCCCGTCTGGCCGAAGCTGCTGCTGCCGAAGCATTGCGAAACCGCCTTCAGGATGCAGATGCCGAGCTGACGGCCATGACGCTCGCGTTGGAGGCACAACGCAAAGATGCCGAAGACACGCTGACCCTTCTGGCCGCCGCGCAAGCCGCGCGGGCCGAGCTTGAGCGGCAATTCGGCGACGTGAGCCCTGAGGAATTGCGCGCCCAGCTTGAAGCCGCCCTGGAGGCGCAAACGCAAGCGCAGGCGGATGCAGATGAGCAACGCACCCTGGCCGAACAAAGGCAGGCCTTGCTGGCACTGGCCGAGTCGACCTTGTCGGAGGAGAAAGAAATCTCTGCCGAGGCCCAGCGTGAGGCGGCCCTGCTGAACCAGCAGATTGCCGCCCTGCGTGGGCAGTTGGGGTCATTGCAGGCCCTGCTGGATGATTTTGAAGAGCGCAACGAGGCCGCCGAGATCCAAATCCAGACTTTGGGGCAGGACCTGAATGCCGCGCTTGCCCGTGCCGCTTCGGAAGAACGCCGCCGCCGACTGCTGGAAGAAGCCGAACGTCTGCGTCTCGAGGCCGAGGCCGAAGCCCTGGCCGGTCAGAATGAGGAACTGGCAGCGCAGGCGGAAGATCTGCAACGCTATCGTTCGGAATTCTTCGGACGTCTTCGGGATGTCCTTGGCGATCAGGAAGGCGTGCGGATTGAAGGCGACCGCTTTGTCTTTTCGTCCGAGGTTTTGTTTCCGACAGGATCAGCCGTGCTGTCCGCGGAAGGGCGGCAGGAGGTTGCGAAAGTTGCCGACATCCTGCGCAGTGTCGCCGCCGAAATTCCGCCCGGCCTGAACTGGGTGATCCGGGTCGACGGCCATACCGACAACGTTCCGCTGGCCGGTTCGGGCCGATACCGGGACAACTGGGAACTCAGCCAGGGTCGCGCGTTGTCTGTTGTGCGCTATATGGTCGACGCGTTGGGCATTCCACCCAACCGTCTGTCTGCGAACGGTTTTGGAGAGTTCCAGCCCGTCAACCCGGCTGACACGCCCGAGGCGCGGGCACAAAACCGCCGGATCGAGCTGAAACTCACGGAAAGATAGCAAGACCCTTACTCTTGGCTGCGCAATCCGCGTGACGGGGCCAAACCGATTACCGTCTGCCGAAGCGAAAGCTCTGATCTGGTGTGCCCATGAAACATCGGGGCACCACCGGGTAATCCTCGGTAAGAAAATACGCATAGGTTCCTGACGGGTATTCTGCTGAAACGGTAAAGGCGCCGTTGCATTGGTCCAACTTGCCGTGACCCTGAACAAAAACGTAATCCTCGTTGAAGGTGCCGTCATGCCGCCCGTCCGGTGCATTGCCACCGGGGCGGCGACCGGATTTCAGACGATAGGACGACGACATTTCAGTCACTTTGCCCGCAACAACACCAGTCACAGCATAGATGGGGAAGCCATCTGCGGCGTAGCCGATCAACGGTGAGTGCTCGGACGGTGACCATCCCAGACGTTTGACCAACCCTGTCGGTACACCGTGATAGTGGTACTTTCCGTTCGGCTGTACATGGGCATAGTTGGCATCCAGCCCTAAAGAAATGGCACCTCCCAACGCATCGTAGGACCACCCGGAGCGGGGGTCGCCATGCCAGAACTCGGCCGCCAGCGGGTCAAACACAACCCCATTGAGCGACACGCCAAAGTTCCACCCCATTTGCAGCGGCGTGACTGCTCCTTCGGCTGCGGGCTGTGCAGGCAATTTCAACCTAACCTTCTGCTGTTCGATCTGGTGCGGGTTGCCTCGGTTTGGAAACAGGCCAACCAGATGATCAGGAATGCCATTGCCCGTCACTTTGATTTTTCCGCCTTTCTCTTTCACCGAGGCGCTGTTTTCTCCGGGGTTTTCGGTTGCGGGCACCAACCTCAGCGGTTCTGCGGTCGTTTCGTCGTGATAGCGAAACCTGTGCTGTGCGGTTGCCACCGCGGCCGCGGCAGAAAGGGTAAAAGCGGCGCTCCAAAGGATTGAAATTTTGCTCACGTGCCGATCCCTGTTTTGTGTTCATCATTGAAGATGACACGCAGCAGAAGCCTGGTTCCGTCGCATTTCATGCTGCCGACAGAGAAAAATCATGCTGCCGACAGAGAAAAAAGCCCGGCGATGGTGATCGCCGGGCTTTGAAGGAATTGTCTGTTCTCCGGTCAGTCTGCCGTCAACAGAGGTGGCTTGTCTCCTGAAATGCGCCGTTGGTCCGGCCCAAGAATTTCAAGATCCAGTTCGCCCTTCTTGACCGAGACACGAACCACACCGCCCTTGGCCAGTTTGCCGAAAAGCAACTCCTCGGCCAGAGGCTTCTTGATATGTTCCTGAATGACACGTCCCAGCGGGCGTGCACCCATCTTGTCGTCATATCCCTTGTCGGCCAGCCACTCGGCAGCTTTGGGCGTCAGATCGATGCTCACGCCGCGATCCAGCAGTTGCGCCTCAAGCTGTAGGACGAATTTCTCGACCACCTGCAAAATGACCTCTTTCGGCAGCGGTGCGAAGGAGATCACGGCGTCCAGACGGTTGCGGAATTCCGGTGTGAACATGCGCTCGATCGCGGCCGTGTCTTCGCCTTCGCGCCGATCGCGCCCGAAACCGATGGCGGCTTTGGCCTGCTCTTGCGCGCCGGCGTTCGACGTCATGATCAGAACCACATTGCGGAAGTTCACCGTGCGACCGTTGTGATCGGTCAACTCGCCATGGTCCATCACCTGCAATAGGATGTTGAACACGTCCGGATGCGCTTTTTCGATCTCGTCCAGCAACAACACGCAATGCGGATGCTGGTCGACACCGTCGGTCAGCAAACCACCCTGATCGAACCCGACATAGCCCGGAGGGGCACCGATCAGGCGGCTGACCGCGTGCTTCTCCATGTATTCCGACATGTCGAACCGCAAAAGCTCCACACCCAGCGTATCCGCCAGCTGTTTCGCCACCTCGGTTTTCCCGACCCCGGTAGGACCAGCGAACAGGTAGTTGCCGATGGGTTTCTCAGGTTCGCGCAGACCGGCACGGGCCAGTTTGATCGCGCTGGACAGCGCCTCGATGGCCAGATCCTGACCAAACACCACCCGTTTCAGCGAGGCTTCGAGGTCTTTCAGCACCAACGCATCATCCTTTGTGACGTTCTTGGGCGGAATACGCGCGATCTTGGCGACAACCGCTTCGATTTCTTTGACGCCAATGGTTTTGCGCCGCTTGCTTTCCGCGACCAGATGCTGCGCCGCGCCAGCCTCGTCGATCACGTCGATGGCCTTGTCGGGCAGTTTGCGGTCGTTGATATAGCGGGCCGACAGCTCCACCGCCGTCTTGATGGCATCGGCGGTGTATTTGATGTCATGATGCTCTTCGAAATAGGGCTTTAGCCCGCGCAAGATCTTTACGCTGTCTTCCACCGAAGGTTCGTTCACGTCGATCTTCTGGAACCGGCGGCTCAGCGCACGGTCCTTTTCAAAGTGTTGACGGAACTCCTTGTAGGTGGTCGAGCCCATGGTGCGCAGTTTGCCGCCCTGAAGCGCAGGCTTCAGCAGGTTCGAGGCATCCATAGCCCCGCCCGAGGTTGCCCCGGCACCGATCACGGTATGGATCTCGTCGATGAACAACACCGCGTCCGGGTGATCCTCCAACTCGGTCACAACCGCTTTCAGACGTTCTTCGAAATCACCGCGATAGCGGGTTCCGGCCAGCAGCGCGCCCATGTCCAGCGAATAGATCGTGGTGTTGGCCAGCACATCGGGGGCCTCGCCACCGACGATCTTGTGCGCAAGGCCTTCTGCGATGGCGGTCTTGCCCACACCCGGATCCCCCACCAGCAGCGGGTTGTTCTTGCGGCGGCGGCACAGCACCTGGATGCAGCGTTCCACCTCGTCCGAGCGTCCGATCAGCGGATCGACATCGCCAGCTCGAGCCTTGGCGTTCAGATCCACGCAGTATTTTCCAAGCGCGCTTTCTTTCTGTTCGGCTTCACCGGATGTGGTCTGGGCGTCTTCTTCCACCTGATCCGCACCGGATACCGAGCGGCTTTCGCCATAGGCCGGATCTTTGGCGACACCATGCGCGATGAAATTGACCGCGTCGTAACGGGTCATGTCCTGCTCTTGCAGAAAATAGGCGGCATTGCTTTCGCGCTCGGCGAATATGGCAACCAGTACGTTGGCGCCGGTCACTTCGGTCCGGCCCGAGCTTTGAACGTGGATCGCCGCGCGCTGAATGACGCGCTGGAACGCTGCGGTGGGTACGGCTTCGGATCCGTCGATATCGGTGACCAGATTCGAAAGGTCCTCGTCGATGAACTCAACCAAAGTGCTGCGCAACTCGTCCAGATCGACACTGCACGCTTTCATGACGCGCACGGCATCGGGTTCTTCCAGAAGGGCCAGCAGCAAATGCTCCAGCGTTGCGAATTCATGGCGCCGTTCATTCGCAGCCGCCAAGGCCGCGTGGATGGCTTGTTCCAATGTGCTCGAGAATGAAGGCACGCGGGTGCTCCTCTGTCTTGGGTCAGAAAGGGGCGGGCTTTCGGCCGGAACCCCATCCCAACCATGTCCTCATACTATTAGAGTTTGGTTGATCGTGGCGCGGCTTCAAGGGTTTTCTTTCACTTGACAGTCACATTTGTTGTGACCGTGGCCGTGAAGAGGGGGAAATAGGCATCAGAACCGGTCTTTTCTAGCCCGGATTTCGGCAAAAACGGCCTCGGGGTCAGCGCCGACCATACCCAATTTCGCCTGAATCGCCGGATCGGCGGCCCTCAGGAACGGATTTGTGGCCTTTTCAAGGGCCAGAATGGAAGGAACAGTGGTTTTCCCGGCGGCACGCGCGCGGTCGATATCCGCCATGCGATCTTTCAAGGCTTGGTTTTCGGGATCGACAGTAATCGCGAATTTGGCGTTGGATTGTGTATATTCATGCCCTGAACAGACCAAAGTGTCGTCCGGCAGGGCGGCCAGCTTGCTCAGAGAGGCCCACATTTGTGCGGGCGTGCCCTCGAACAGGCGTCCACAACCCAGCGCCATCAGGCTGTCGGCGGTGAACACGGCAGAACTCTGCGGCATGTAGAAAGCGATATGGCCATCCGTATGCCCGGAAACGTCCAGAACCTGAACCGGTTCGCCGCCTATCTCGAAACTGTCCCCCTCGGTGACCTGCTGATCCAGCGGCGGCAGGCGATTTGCGTCAGCAGCGGCCCCGATGACCTTTGCCGGCTGTTTGGCCAATATTTCCGCCAGCCCGTCCACGTGATCCCAGTGATGATGGGTCAACAGAACATGTGACAGTGACCACCCCCTGTCATCCAGCGCTTTCAGGATCGGTCCGGCCTCGGGTGCGTCGATCAGGGCGGTCTGGCCAGTGACGGCGTCATGCGCCAGAAAGGCGTAATTGTCGCTCAGGCACGGGATTGTAACGATTTCAAGAGGCATGGCTTTTTGCCCTTTCATTGCTAGACTGCGCCCAGCTAAGCCGATTGACCGGATGTCCGCAATGCATCTTGATGTACAGGATCTGAGGAACTTCTATTACCGCAGCACACTGGGTCGTGCGGCGCAGGCGGCTATTCGCGGGCGTCTGATCGAGCTTTGGCCCGAAGCAAAGGGCCAGACAGTGGCGGGATTCGGTTTCGCGGTCCCTTTGCTGCGCCCTTACCTGTCGGATGCGCGCCGGGTCATCGGGCTGATGCCGGGACCACAGGGCGTGATGCCCTGGCCGGCAGGTATGCCCAACGTTTCGGTCCTGACCGAAGAAACCCTCTGGCCGATCGAGACCGGCCACGTGGACAAGCTTGTGGTGATGCATGGGCTGGAAACGTCGGAACGGCCAAACCAGTTGCTTGACGAATGCTGGCGCGTGCTGGGCCCCGGTGGCCGGGCCGTCTTCATCGTACCCAACCGGGCGGGCCTGTGGTCACGGTCGGACAAGACCCCGTTCGGGTTCGGACGTCCGTATTCTGCAACTCAGCTGGAAAACCAGCTCAAGGCGCATCACTTCCTGCCCGAGGTGCATTGCTCGGCCTTGTACATGCCTCCGTCATTCCGGCGTTTCTGGTTGAAATCCGGCAATCTGATCGAAAAGACCGGCCAGCGGATTCCGACGGTGATGGCGGGCGGGGTGCTGATGGTCGAAGTCAGCAAACATATACGCCCGCCAAGCGGCAGCGTGACCAAGGATGCGGTCAAAAAGCCGATCAAGGCGCTTGACGGCTTGCTGAAGCCCGCCTGACAAACCCGGGCATTTCCATGTGAAAAACAGAGGAAAAAAAGTCACAGGAATCGCAAAAACCTGCATATTCGTAACATTTTTCAACTGGGCCAATGTGTTCAAACCGTCGCACTTGCCGTAAGTTCATGAAAAATAACAATTTGTGGATAATTCTGTTACCGCTATAGCGTATTGCTTGGTTGGTTCGGCTCTGCTACATCCCCGGTGATTTTGATCCCCGCCCTTCAAGGACGGGGTTTCTTCACGCCCCCGGGGTAGCTGCCGCACGCGAATTCGGGGCCCAAAATATCGGAAGGGTGGACGTGTCCGAACCAGCTTCGATTTCCACTGGCATCGCCGAGCGCTATGCCACCGCGATCTTCGAGATCGCAAAAGAGAACAACGACCTTGCAGGTCTGGAATCCGGCATCAATGATCTGGCAGCAGCGCTGGACGACAGTGCAGAGCTGCGCGACCTGATCGCCTCGCCGCTGGTTTCCCGCGCTGAACAGGAAGGCGCGATCACTGCGATCGCAGACAAGATGGGTCTGAACCCCATCCTGCGCAACACACTGGGTCTGATGGCGCAGAAGCGTCGCCTGTTCGTCTTGCCGCAATTGCTGAAGGTTCTGCGCGACATGCTGGCCGAAGAGCGCGGCGAAGTGACCGCCGAGGTCGCCTCGGCCAAGGCGCTGACCAAGACCCAGATGGAAAAACTGTCCAAGACACTGTCCGAGCGCGTGGGCAAGACGGTGACAATCAATGCGACCGTGGATGAAAGCCTCATCGGCGGTCTTGTCGTTAAAGTGGGCTCGAAAATGATCGACAGTTCGATCCGTTCGAAGCTGAACTCCCTACAGAATGCAATGAAAGAGGTCGGATAAATGGGAATCCAAGCTGCAGAGATTTCTGCAATCCTGAAGGACCAGATCAAGAATTTTGGTCAGGAAGCCGAAGTGGCCGAGATCGGTCGCGTGCTGAGCGTCGGTGACGGGATTGCCCGTGTATACGGTCTGGACAATGTGCAAGCCGGTGAGATGGTCGAATTTCCCGGCGGCATCATGGGCATGGCGCTGAACCTGGAAAGCGACAACGTCGGTGTCGTTATCTTCGGTTCCGACCGTGACATCAAAGAAGGTGACACCGTCAAGCGCACCAACTCGATCGTGGACGTTCCGATCGGCGACGAGCTGCTGGGCCGCGTTGTGGACGGTCTGGGCAACCCGCTGGACGGCAAAGGCCCGATCAACGCAACCAAGCGTGGCGTTGCAGACGTAAAAGCCCCCGGCATCATCCCGCGTAAATCGGTTCACGAGCCGATGGCAACCGGCCTGAAATCGGTTGACGCGATGATCCCGATCGGCCGTGGCCAGCGTGAGCTGATCATTGGTGACCGTCAGACCGGTAAAACCGCCGTTGCTCTGGACACCATCCTGAACCAGAAAAGCTATAACGACGCAGCCGGCGACGACGAGTCGAAGAAACTGTACTGCGTTTACGTAGCGATCGGTCAAAAGCGCTCGACCGTTGCGCAGCTGGTGAAGAAACTGGAAGAATCCGGCGCCATCGAATACTCGATCGTCGTTGCTGCGACCGCTTCGGACCCGGCACCGATGCAGTTCCTGGCACCCTACGCCGCAACTGCGATGGCGGAATACTTCCGTGACAACGGCCGCCATGCGCTGATCATCTATGATGACCTGTCGAAGCAGGCTGTTTCGTATCGTCAGATGTCGCTGCTGCTGCGCCGCCCGCCGGGCCGTGAAGCGTACCCGGGTGACGTTTTCTACCTCCACTCGCGTCTGCTGGAACGTTCGGCGAAGCTGAACGAAGATTTCGGCGCGGGCTCGCTGACCGCTCTGCCGGTCATCGAAACCCAGGGTGGTGACGTTTCGGCCTTTATTCCGACCAACGTGATCTCGATCACCGACGGCCAGATCTTCCTGGAAACCGAACTGTTCTATCAGGGCATCCGTCCTGCCGTGAACACCGGTCTGTCGGTTTCGCGTGTGGGTTCGTCGGCTCAGACCAACGCGATGAAATCGGTTGCCGGTCCGGTCAAGCTGGAGCTGGCTCAGTACCGCGAAATGGCTGCCTTTGCGCAGTTTGGTTCCGACCTCGACGCCGCCACCCAGCAACTGCTGAACCGTGGTGCACGCCTGACCGAGCTGATGAAGCAGCCGCAGTATTCGCCGCTGACCAACGCGGAAATCGTCTGCGTGATCTTCGCTGGCACCAACGGCTATCTCGACAAGATCGACGTTTCGGATGTGGGCCGCTACGAGGCCGGCCTGCTGGCGCATCTGCGTGGCAAGCATGCTGACCTGCTTCAGTGGATCACCGACGAAGATCCCAAGATCAAGGGTGACGCGGCAGACAAGCTTAAGGCAGCGATCGACGAATACGCCGCGACCTTCGCTTGATAGGAGGTTCTGATGCCTAGTCTGAAGGACCTTAAAAACAGGATCGAGTCGGTCAAATCGACCCGCAAGATCACCAAGGCCATGCAGATGGTCGCGGCCGCGAAACTGCGCCGCGCCCAGGAATCTGCCGAAGCCTCGCGCCCCTATGCCGAACGGTTCAATGCCGTGATGGCGGGGCTGGCGGCTTCGGTCGGGGGCAGCGACAGCGCCCCCAAGCTGCTCCGGGGTACGGGCAGTGATGATGTCCATCTGCTGGTTGTCATGACAGCTGAACGCGGCCTGTGTGGCGGCTTCAACGCGAACATCGCCAAGCTGGCCCGCGCCAAAGCGGAAGAGCTGCGCCTGAAGGGCAAGACGGTCAAGGTTCTGACCGTCGGCAAGAAAGGCCGCGACGCGCTCAAGCGTGATTTGGGTGATCTGTTCGTTGGACATGTGGACCTGAGCGAGGTCAAGCGTCTGGGGTACACCAACGCGCAGGACATCGCGAAGGACATCCTGTCCCGCTTCGACGGGGGTGAGTTCGACGTTGCCACGATCTTCTACTCGAAGTTCGTCAACGTCGTGACCCAGATCCCGACGGCACAGCAAATCATCCCCGCCTCGTTCGAGGACGAAGCGGCGGGTGACGACAGCGGTGCCATCTTCGACTACGAGCCCAGCGAAGAAGCCATTCTGGCCGACCTGCTGCCCAAGGGGGTTGCGACTGCGATCTTCTCGGCTCTGCTCGAAAACGGGGCGTCTGAACAGGGTGCACGGATGTCCGCGATGGACAACGCGACACGCAACGCGGGTGAAATGATCGACAAGCTGACGATCCAGTTCAACCGCTCGCGTCAGGCCGTGATCACCAACGAGCTGATTGAAATTATTTCCGGCGCCGAAGCGCTGTAAGAAAACCGGAGACGAAACATGGCGAATGCAAAAGGCAAAGTCACACAGATCATCGGGGCCGTCGTCGACGTGCACTTCGAAGATCAGCTGCCTGAAATTCTGAACGCGCTGGAAACCACCAACAACGGCAAGCGCCTGGTGTTGGAAGTTGCTCAGCACCTGGGTGAAAACACTGTCCGCACCATCGCGATGGACGCGACCGAAGGTCTGGTCCGCGGCGAGGCCGTGACCGACACCGGCGCACCGATCTCGGTTCCGGTCGGCAACGCCACCCTGGGCCGCATCCTGAACGTGGTCGGCGAACCGATCGACGAAAAAGGCCCGGTCGAAGCATCCGAAACCCGCGCCATCCACCAGCCCGCGCCCGAGTTCGACGAACAGTCGACCGAGTCGGAAATCCTGGTCACCGGCATCAAGGTGGTTGACCTGCTGGCGCCCTACGCCAAAGGCGGCAAGATCGGCCTGTTCGGCGGCGCCGGTGTGGGCAAGACCGTTCTGATCATGGAACTGATCAACAACATCGCAAAAGTGCACTCGGGCTTCTCGGTGTTCGCGGGCGTTGGTGAACGGACCCGTGAAGGGAACGACCTGTACCACGAGATGATCGAATCGAACGTCATCAAGCCCGACAATCTGTCGGAAAGCCAGGTGGCCCTGGTGTACGGCCAGATGAACGAACCTCCGGGTGCGCGTGCACGTGTTGCTCTGACCGGTCTGACCCTGGCCGAACAGTTCCGCGACCAGTCCGGTACCGACGTTCTGTTCTTCGTCGACAACATCTTCCGCTTCACGCAGGCGGGTTCCGAGGTATCGGCTCTGCTGGGTCGTATTCCTTCGGCGGTGGGCTACCAGCCGACGCTGGCCACCGACATGGGCGCCTTGCAGGAACGGATCACCTCGACCAAGTCGGGCTCGATTACTTCGGTGCAGGCGATCTACGTGCCTGCGGACGACCTGACCGACCCTGCGCCGGCAACCTCGTTCGCGCACCTCGACGCGACCACCGTTCTCAACCGCGCGATCTCGGAAAAGGGTATCTATCCGGCCGTTGACCCGCTCGACTCGACCTCGCGTCTGCTCGACCCGGCCATCGTTGGTGAAGAGCACTACAAGGTTGCGACCGACGTTCAGCAGATCCTCCAGCGCTACAAGTCGTTGCAGGACATCATCGCCATCCTCGGCATGGACGAACTGTCGGAAGAGGACAAACTGACCGTGGCCCGTGCCCGTAAGATCGAACGCTTCCTGTCGCAGCCGTTCGACGTGGCCGAGGTCTTCACCGGTTCGCCCGGCGTTCAGGTTCCTCTGGATGTCACCATCTCGTCGTTCAAGGCCGTTGTGGCCGGCGAATACGATCACCTGCCCGAAGCGGCCTTCCTGATGGTAGGCGGTATCGACGACGTGATCGCCAAAGCGGAAAAGATGGCCGCAGAAGCCGCCTAAGGAGTATCCCTGATGGCAAACACGATGCAATTCGACCTCGTCAGCCCCGAGCGGAGCCTTGCTTCGCTCAGCGCGACGGCGGTCCAGATTCCCGGCGCGGACGGGGACATGACGGCAATGCCCGATCATGCCCCCACCATCACCACGCTGCGCCCCGGTCTGCTGAAGGTTGAGGCACCCGAAGGGTCCAGCGAATACCTGGTCACCGGCGGGTTTGCCCAGATCAACGGCGACAGCCTGTCGGTTCTGGCCGAAAAGGCCATCCCGGTGGATGAAGTGACCCGCGCGCATCTGGACGAGCTGATCGAAGACGCCCGCGCCTCGCATGAGGCAGCCAAGGGTGGCGATGATCAGACCATCGTCGACGACGCAGCCAAGCTGCTGGCCGACATGGAAGCGCTTGGAACACATATGAGCCTGTAACGGGCCCACCAGTGAAAAAATTGAGCGGCCTCGCAATTGCGGGGCCGTTTTTTTGTCGTGCTTTTGCCGAAATGCCGGGGTAAGTTACGGGAATTCAAGAATAATGATGATATGATGAAAAAGTTCCTAACCCATCCGATTGGAATTGCGCAGGGCGAGAATGTCCTGTTTTCGGAATTTGCCGAAGGCGGCGAAATGTGGACCGGGCAGGGGCCACGCGAACGCCGAACCCCCATTCGGTTCAAAGAAGCATTTCGAACCCCGCCCGTGGTGCAGATCGGGATCTCTCTGTGGGATGTGGACACGTCCTCGGCGCTACGTGCCGAAGTTCAGGCCGAACATATCACAACCGAAGGATTCGACGCAGTATTCCGGACCTGGTCCGACACGCGGATTGCCCGCATCCGCGCAAGCTGGACTGCGATAGGAGAGGTGGCACACCCGGACGACTGGAGTATTTCCTGATCCGGGGGTGCCCTATTTTTTCGGACGTTTGAACGACAGATTGGGCTCAGTCGTCCTGCGCTTCGATCATGTCCACGCGCGTGGCGTGGCGGCCGCCTTCGAATTCGGCACCCAGAAATGCGTCAACGATGTCCAGCGCCAGACCTTCACCGACAACCCGCGCGCCAATCGACAGCATGTTGGCATTGTTGTGCTGACGGATCATGCGGGCCGAGAATGTGTCTGAACAAACGCCGCAGCGGATGCCGGGCACTTTGTTCGCAGCCATCATGATACCCTGTCCGGTGCCGCAGAGGACAATACCCAAGCTGCAATCTCCCGAGGCAACGGCTTGCGCCGCGGCCTTGCCGTGCTTGGGGTAATGGGTGCTTTCCGGGGTTGTCGGGCCGATATCAACCACGTCCCAACCTTGTTGCGCGATGTGTTTGGCCACGGATTGACGCAGCTCGATTGCCGCGTGATCGCTGGAAAGAACAATACGTTTGTTGGCAGTCATGGGGGTGTTTCCACTTGTGTCGCCGATCGCGCCCCATGGTCAGATACCTGCGCAATCGGTATTCCGGAAATCAGGCGGCGACATGTTCGGTCGCCCCCTGTTGCTCAATCCATCTGATACATGGATTCGTAGATCGGGGTCAGCGTTTTGTCTTCGAACAGCGAAGACACACTGGTTCCGTTCCAGATGTTCAGGATTGCTTGGGTGAAGATTGGCGCAGTGGGAACGATGCGGATATTCTTCGCCTTCAATATCTCTTTCGTCGGCTGGATCGTATCGGTCAGCACCAGTGACTTCATGACCGAGTTCGTCACCCGCTCGACCGCCGGGCCGCTCATGACGCCATGCGTGATGTAGGAGTGAACTTCCTTGGCGCCATTGTCCAACAGGACCTGCGCGGCCTTGCAAAGCGTTCCGGCGGTGTCACACATATCGTCGACGATCAGGCAGATCTTGTCCTTCACATCCCCGATAACGGTCATTTCCGCGACTTCGCCTGCTTTCTCGCGACGCTTGTCAACGATCGACAAGGGGGCATTGATGCGCTTGGCCAGTTCACGTGCGCGGGCCACGCCGCCGACGTCGGGTGAAACCACCATGATTTCATCCAGACTGTCCTTGAACTGGTTTTTGACATCCAGCGCAAAGATCGGCGAGGCGTAGAGGTTGTCGACGGGCATATCGAAAAAGCCCTGAATCTGCGCGGCATGAAGATCCATCGTCAGAATCCGCTCGATCCCTGCACCGGTCAGCATATTGGCCACCAGCTTGGCGCTGATGGGCGTGCGGGCCTTGGTGCGGCGATCCTGGCGGGCATAGCCGAAATACGGGATCACGGCGGTGATCCGCTGTGCCGACGAACGGCGCAGCGCGTCGGCGATGATCAGCAGCTCCATCAGGTTGTCATTGGCCGGGTTCGAGGTCGGCTGGATGATGAACATATCCTCGCCGCGTACGTTTTCGAACACTTCGACGAAGATCTCGCCATCATTGAAACGTTCAACGCGCGCATCGACCAATCCCTGGTCAACGCCGCGATACAGGCTCATGCGGCGTGCGATGGTTTCGGCAAGTGGAAGGTTGGCGTTCCCAGCGATAAGCTTGGGTTCGTGAAGTGTCGGCATCGGCTGAGGTCCCCGGGCAGCAATGGCAATGTGACAGATTCGTGATGTTGACACCGCTTAGCATGGCCTTACCGTCCCGCAAAGGTAACGCAGCGGAGAAAGTGAACATGACCCGGATTGACTACTATTTTGCGACAATTTCGCCCTATAGCTACCTGGCTGGAAACCGGCTGGAAGAGATTGCGGCGAAACGTGGAGCATCGATCAGCTACAAACCGCTGGACATCATGGCACTGTTCGCACGCACCGGGGGTACGCCGCCAAAAGACCGTCATATCTCGCGCATCGAATACCGCGCTCAGGAATTGCTGCGCCAATCGCAGAAACTGGGGATGGAGTTCAACCTGCAACCGGCGCACTGGCCGACCAACATGGCACCGTCTTCTTATGCGATCATCGCCGCGATCAGGGATGGTTCGGGCGACGTGGGCAAGTTGTGCCAGTTGATCCTGCGCGCCTGCTGGGCCGAAGAAAAAGACGTCGCTCAGGATGATGTGATCCGGGACTGCCTGGCAAATGCCGGGTTTGACCAGGAACTGGCCAACAGTGGACTGCTGGTCGGGGCCGAGACCTATGCCGCCAATCTGGAAGAAGCCGTGGATCGCGGCGTGTTCGGCGCGCCGTTCTACATCACGCCGGACGGTCAAAGGTTCTGGGGGCAGGATCGCCTGGATGATCTGGATCGGCATCTGTCCGAGATGAAAGGATGACAACCCCGACGGCGATGCAATCCGTCTTCGTCAGACGATTGGGCGACGGAGGGCGCAAAGTGCTTGCCCTTCATTGCACCATTGCGCATTCCGGCGCGTGGTCTGGCCTGTCCAAGGCATTGGATGGCAGCGTGTGTCTTGTTGCACCGGATATGCTGTCCCACGGGCGCAGTCCGGATTGGGACGGTCAAAGCGATTTCTTTGACGCTGTGACAGATCTGGCGGCGGTCGAGTTGACCAAGCCCATGGATCTGGTCGGCCATTCCTTTGGGGCGATCGTTGCGCTCAGACTGGCCATCGAGCATCCGGACCTTGTTCGAAGCTTGACCCTGATCGAGCCCGTGTTCTTTGCCGTGGCAAAACAGGACGCGCCCCATTTGTACGATCAGCACCGGCGAGAGTCACAACCGATTGAAGCAGCGTTCCAAGCAGGCGACGAAGCGCTGGCCGCGCGGTTGTTCAACCGGATGTGGAGCACCGGTATCGGCCCAAAATGGCCGGACCTGCCAGAGCGGACGCGCGCCGGAATGGTGCGTGGGATTCATGTTGTTCCTGCGTCTTACCCCGTTCTGTACGATGACCGCGCCGGGTTGCTTGACCCCGACAGATGCAAGCGCGTATCGATGCCAACCCTGTTGCTGAGCGGATCAAAGACCCACCCGACGATCCCCGCAATCTGTGATGGATTGCAGCGTCGTCTACCGAACGCACGCCATGAGGTCGTTCAAGGTGCAGGGCACATGCTGCCCATTTCGCACCCCCGTGAAACCAGCGCGCTTCTTCAGGAGCTCTGGAAAGCTGGCCGCGGAACGGGTGTTACAACAGGCTGAGAAACTGATCGATCTCGGCTGTCCCGATCGACCAGTCGCAGACCAGTCTGCAGGCAAGGCTTTCATCGTCATCGCCACCTTCCAGCTCGTCCCCCCAGAGGTGGTAGATTGCCCCGGCCTCATGCAGCTGTTTGTGCTTCGCGCGTGAAAAAGCGGCAAAGATCATATTGGCCTGTGGTTCGTGCAGGAACTCGGCCCCTTTTGCACGCAGGCCGTCGGCCAGCCGGGCACAGTTTGCGTTGGCCTGACGCGCCAGCTTCAGCCACAGATCATCCTCAAGATAAGCCGCCATCTGAGCGGACAGGTAGCGATGCTTGGAAAACAGATGCGCCCCGCGTTTGCGCCGCAGCTCGAATTCCCAGGCCTTGCTCTCGTCAAAGAACACCACCGCTTCAACGCCCATCAGCCCGTTTTTCGTGCCGCCAAAACTGACCGCGTCCACCCCAGCTTTCCATGTCATGTCAGCCGGAGAACAATTCAGGGCCACCAGAGCATTGCTGAACCGGGCCCCATCCAGATGGACCGGCAAGCCATATTCCTTTGCGACCCCACACAGCGCCTGCAATTCCTCCAGCGAATAGACCGATCCGCGCTCGGTGACCTGGGTGATCGACACCGGCCCGCGCTGCGGCCCGTGTACCCCGCGGGTTTCTTCGCCCAGGATGGACCCGCGCAACGCGTCCGGTGACATCTTGTCGCCGCCGGGAACAAGGGTCAGCTTGGCCCCGGTGTAAAACTCAGGCGCGTTGCACTCGTCTTCATGGATATGGGCAACCGGAGAACAGAAGATCGTTTCCCAGGGGTTGGACAACGTGGCAAGGGCCAGCGAATTTGCCGCTGTCCCCGTTGCGACGAGATAGACAGCAGCCCCCGGCGCTTCAAAGATGCTGCGAATGCGGTCACGCACCTCGTTCATCATCGTGTCGGCGCCATAGGCCATCTGATAGCCCTGATTGGCCTCGGCCAGTTTGGCCATGACCTGAGGGTGAACCGGCCCGGAATTGTCAGATGCGAAATACATCAGCTAGGCTCCTCGATAATGTAGTCTTCCCACTCTTCCATGGGGGTTTCGAACTCGGACACCGTGCGCCCCTGAACTGAAACGCCTGCGGCATGCACGCTGTCCGGCGTACCAGATATCAAAGGGTGCCAGTCGTAAAGCGTTTTGCCTTCCCACAGCAGTCGATACGCGCAGGTTTGCGGCAACCAATAGGCGTGTTCGTCAATATTGTCGGGTGTCATGACGATGCATTCAGGCACGAATTGATGCCGGATGTCGTATTGTGTGCAGCGGCAGCTTTCATCGTCCAGCAGACGGCAGGCGACACAGGTCAGGGCAACTTCGCCCGAGTCTTCATCTTCCAGCTTGTTGAGGCAACACTTGCCACAGCCGTCACACAGGGCCTCCCACTCGCGCTGATTCATCTTGCGCAGGGGTTTGCGCTCCCAGAACCGGGCGGGAAGGCCGGTGCGTTCAATCGGATCAGCGCTCATAAGGCGGCCAAAATGCCCCGGGCCCGTTCACAATCGGCATTCATCTGCGCGATCAGACCATCCAGCCCGTCAAATGTCATTTCAGGGCGCAGGAATTCGATCAGCCCCACTGACAAGGTCGCCCCGTACAGGTCGCCGGAAAAGTCGAACAGGAAGGTTTCGATATTTGGCACTTCGCCATGGAACATCGGGCGCACCCCAACCGAGGCCGCACCGTGATAGCTGCCCTGATGCGGGCCATCCAGCACGTCGACCAATACGGCGTAGACGCCGAATTTCGGCGGGTGGAGCCCTTCGATGGACATGTTCGCGGTTGGAAAACCCAGTTCCCGCCCGCGCTGCTCGCCGCCGATCACCTCGCCTTCGATCCTGTGCCAATGGCCCAGCATCGCGGCGGCATCTCTTGGGCGACCCTCGCTCAGTGCGGTGCGGATGGCGGTTGACGAGACCACGTTTTCCGACCGCTGCATCAACGGGGCAATCGTTACGCCAAATCCCATCTCTTGCCCGAACCGAACCAGATCGTCCGCCGTCCCACTGCGGCCCTTGCCAAAACAGAAATCGGCCCCGACCACGACATGGGACAGGCCCAGCCCCTCACAAATCACGTTGCGCGCGAATTCATCGGGGGAAAGCCCGGCCAGCGCCGCGTTGAACGGCAGCTCGTACAGTTTCTTCACACCCAGCTTTTCAAGCCGGTGCGCCCGCGCATTGCCGCGCATCAGGCGGAACGGAGGAGAATCCGGCGCAAAGTATTCACGTGGATGCGGCTCGAAGGTCATGACACCCAGTGGCGCATCCGGGGCCGCGTCGCGGGCCAGTTCGATGACCGACTGATGCCCCAGATGGACGCCATCAAAATTCCCGATCGCAACGCTGGCGCCGCGGTCTTCTGGCTCGACAAACTGGAAATCCCGGATGATGTGCATAGGCGATTGCGTAGCGTTGCGTTGCGATTTGTTCAAGCGGCAGTTTGAATTCAAAGCATGCGTCCTGGCGAAACACACCAAAACCATTCGTCAGACCTGATTGCACACAGGGCATCCCCGGAATGCCGTGCAACATTCGGCCAACTTCTTGATCCCAAAAAAATACTGGGTGTAGACTGGGTTTCCGGCCCCGGACCACGCTGGGGGCGGACGATGGCCCGGCCAGGTTCAAATGAACCCAGCACAGGAGGCAGACCATGTATCGATTGCGACTGTTCGCGATTCGCAACGCCCGTGCGTTCGAGTGGATCTACAAATGTGTCGAACGGGGCATGGTCGCGATGGATCCGGTCTTTGCAAAGATCGGCTACAACCGCGTTGAACGCCCCATCGCGTTGGTCGAAAAAGGCGTCAAAAGCCTTTTGTTTGATTGCAAGATGTGCGGGCAATGCGTTTTGTCTTCGACGGGTATGTCCTGCCCGATGAACTGCCCCAAGCAACTGCGCAACGGCCCATGCGGCGGTGTACGTCCCGGTGAGTTCTGCGAGGTCAAACCCGACATGAAATGTGTCTGGGCCTTGGCCTGGGACGGGGCCAGCCGTATGCAACACGGGGGCGACAAGATAAAAGAGGTCCTTCCGCCGGTGGAACACATGTTGAAGGGGTCATCATCCTGGTTGCGGGTCAGCCGCGAGATTGCAGCACAGGAACGCGAGGCCCGTGACGCTGCACGCGAAACGCTTGCGCAGGCATTCCCGGAGGCGCGCGAGAATGAACCCTCTGCGGCACCTCTGGCTGCTGAACCCCCCAATGCGGTGAACCGGGAGCTGAAGAAATGAACGACGCCCATCGCAGCGAGGTCGAGCCGATCGGCTATGTGCCTGTTCCCGAAGGTTATGTCTCGCACAGTCGACTGGAAAGAGTTCTGCGCTCGGGTCGTTTTGCGGTGACCGCTGAACTGAACCCGCCAGACAGTGCTGACCCCGAAGATGTTTTTCAGGCGGCACAGCCGCTGGGTGAAGTGGCGGATGCGATCAATGCAACCGATGCGTCTGGTGCCAACTGTCACATGTCCTCGTTAGGGATCTGTGCGTTGTTGACCCGCGCGGGGTATTCTCCGGTCTATCAGATTTCCTGCCGAGACCGGAACCGGATCGCCATTCAGGGGGATGTTCTGGGGGCTGCGGCGCTGGGCGTCAGCAACGTATTGTGCCTGACGGGCGACGGTGTCGGGGTTGGGGATCAACCGGGGGCAAAACCGGTGTTCGACTTCGATTCCCTGACCTTGCTGCGGACGATCCGAACGATGCGCGATCAGGGAAAGTTTCTTTCAGGCCGCAAGATCACGCGTCCCCCTCAACTGTTTTTGGGAGCGGCGGAAAACCCCTGCATACCGCCCTATGACTGGCGCCCGGAACGTCTTGCAAAGAAGGTTGAAGCGGGGGCCGAGTTTATTCAGACCAATTACATCTACGACATTCCGCTTTTTGAAAAGTTCATGGATCGGGTTCGGGATGCCGGTCTGGACGAAAAAGTATTCATCATCGCCGGTGTGGGTCCCATCGCTTCGGCACGCGCGGCACGCTGGATGCGCAGCAATGTGCCCGGAATTCACATCCCGGATCATGTCATCGAGCGGATGGAAAAGGCCGAAAAGCCCGCTGAAGAGGGCAAGAAGATCTGTATCGAACTGATCCAGCAGATCCGGGACATCGCCGGTGTTTCCGGGGTTCACGTGATGGCCTACAGGCGTGAACACGTGGTGTCTGAAATCATACTGGAATCAGGTGCGCTGAAGGGACGAAAACGAACCCGTTCGTCCTAACGACCTTGCGTCCAGTTGAGTGTCCAAACAAAAAAGGCGCCGGTCGGGCGCCTTTTGCAAGACTGTGTTTGCGGGTCAGTCGAACTTGCGCGACGGGGCAAGCACCATCGCTTCGCCGATCAGGACCTTCTTGCCCTCGACCGAACAATGGCAGTCCAGCTTGACGCGGCGCTTGGCGAAATCGATGTCGATCACTTTCACCTCGGCATAGACCATGTCACCCGGGCGCACAGGCGCCAGAAACTTCAGTGACTGACCCATGTAGACGGTGCCGTGGCCCGGCAGTTGTTCACCGATCACGGCCGAGATCAGACCCGCCGTCAGCATTCCGTGGGCAATACGGCCTTCGAAGATCGTATCGCGGGCATAGTCGTCGTCCAGATGCACCGGATTCCGGTCGGTCGAGACCTGCGCGAACATTTCGATATCTTCATCCGTCACCACTTTGCGCAGGTGGCGGGACATGCCCATTTCGATGTCTTCGATACAGATCGTTCCGCGCGGAAGATTGTCCAACATGTTGCCCTCACTCGAAATCGGCCGTGAAAGAAAAAACCATCATTTGGCCAGCGATGGCAACTTTATTACTTCGCAGTTGCAGAAAATCAAGTCTTTTCTTGCTACCTCAAGCGCCCGATCGTGTAGGTTGGATTGATCTTTTCCCTTTCAATATAGGCGGTTAGGGATTCGTGATGCGGATGATGCGACGTTTTTGTCTCGGCCGCAGCCAGCCCGCCCGAGATGAACAGAGAATCAATGCCCTCTCCCATGCCGCCCAGAATGTCCGTATGGGGGCCGTCGCCGATCACCAGAATGTCGCTGTCGGGGATATCGTGCCCCAGTTCCTGCAACCGGCGTCGGGCCAGGTCATAGATCGGGGGATGCGGTTTGCCGAAATACAGGCTTTCACCGCCCATTTCGGTGTACAGCCTGGCCAAAGCACCGGCACACCATTCGCGCACCTCTCCGCGGTCGACAACAATGTCAGGGTTCGCACAAAGCAGTTTCATCCCCATCTGCTTGGCGTACAGGAAATCCGGCCGGTTCACATCCGGGTCGGCCATCGGATCGAACGGGCCGCAGCAGACGATACCCTCGGCTTCCTTCAGCGGCACACGCTCGATATGGATGGGATGATCCAGCAGTTTCAGCGGTTCGAAAAAGCCCGCATCACGTTGCCACTCGCCCATGAAGTAAACCTTGCGCCCCACAGCACCCCGGAACATCGCCGAGCGCGCGGAATCCCCGCTGGTGGCGATGGTGTCATACGCGTCGGCGGGGACGTTGAATTGCACGAGTTGCTCTGCCACCCCGGCGCGAGGTTTGGGAGAGTTCGTGACCAAAACCACCAGTCCACCCTTGGCACGATAGGCCTTCAGCGCTTCGACGGCCTCGGGGTAGGCCGTGATGCCGTTGTGAACACAGCCCCAAAGGTCGACGAACAATGCCTTGTAACGGTCCGAGATCTCGGAAAGCGAGGAAACGATCTGGGTCATGGGGGCCTCTGGGTCTGATATCGCGTTGGCGACAGCTATGCCAAAGCACGGGCCAAATGACCATCCCGCACCCTTCGCCTGCGGTCCTGTAATTCGTCGAAAAAGGGTTCTGTGGTATAGTAATGCGAATGTTTTAAAGAATTTGCGGAGCGTGACATGGGGAATAATACCAAAACCCACAGTACGACCGATGTGCTTTTCCGATGGTTCCAAATCGTTGCCATCACGCTTGCCGGGCTATGGGCAGTTTTTCAATTTGGTCTGTTCGAGGTCAAAAAGAACTACGTGCTCGAAGTGAACGTTTCAGCAGATGTTGGTAAGCCCGTGGGTGAAGGGATTGTGCCGGTCAAGATTACAACGTCAGCCCGCAATTCCGGGCAAAAGGGTGTGAACCTTATTTTTGCCAAGGCAATCTTTGCCGAAGAGGATGTCATTCCCAAGAGGCCAGACGATCGTTTTGACATTCGAGACTGGAGCACGCTGACATACAGGCCATACAAATATATGAGGGATATTGGCGAAAGGGTTTTTGCTTTTGCAACGGCCTATGAGATTTTCACGCCGTACTATTATCTCGAAAGGAATGAAACTCAGTGGAGCGAAATTCTGTTCCTTGCGAATACAGCCAGAGCAAACTTCTTCACGTATCAAATTTTCTATTATGCCGCCGAAAGGTGCAGGGGTATCTACCCGTTCGAGACGTGTTTTGAGTTCCGGGCTGACACCTTTGAGCCCCAACAAGGAGAACCATGCCCCGGTGATCTCTTGTGGGTGGGTGTGACCAATCTGTGTATTCAATATTTCCGCAAAGTCCTGAATAGCGACTCCACGGATTGGGAAGAGATCACCGAGGATGACTTGTTCAAAGATCACAAAATGATCTTCTATCGCCGCGACGGAAATCTGTACCTTTGGTCGGAAGAATCTGAGGCGGTCGAACACTAAAAAGGGCGCCGTTGGGGCGCCCTATGAATTCGATTTGTACGGAAATCAGACCTTCAGGTTTGGAATGATCTGCTTTTTGCGGCTCATGATACCGGGCAGAACGACGGCGTCCCCGTCCACGGTAACACCAAAGCTTTTCTCGGCCACGGCTTTGACCAGATCATTGGGGACCAGCAGGGTGGCCTCTTCGTTCAGGATATCAACCACGAACAGCAGCACCTGATCGACGCCGTCTTCCTTGGCAACTTCCACCATCGAGTCCGCCAGGCTGGCCTTGCGGTCCAGAACGACGCCGGGGGCGGTGGTTTCCAGAACCGAGACCCGGAATTTGGTGCCGTCGACCTCGTATTCCTTGCTGTCCATGCGGATCAACTCGGCGTCCGAGAAGGACGAGACATCCGATTTCGCCGCAAACATGTCGGCTGCATATGCCGAAATGTCCAGCTCGAGCTCGGCCGCCAGACGTTCTGCAACCTCGCGGTCATGCGCCGTGGTGGTGGGAGAGCGGAACTCCAGAGTATCCGACAGAATGCAGGTAAGCGCGGCGCCTTTGATGGCGTCGGGCATCTTGGCCGCATCTTCGCCCATCAGATCGACCATGATGGTGGCGGTGCAGGCCAGGGGGCGCACTGTGATGTCGATCGGGCCTTTGGTTTCCAGGCCACCGACCAGCTTGTGATGATCGATGATGGCGCGGATGTCGGCGTCGTTGATGTTGGCCGGCAGTTCGGCGGGGTTGTTGGTGTCGACGATAACTACCGGGGTTTCCGCGGGCAGGTCCTCAAGGATCCGCGGCTTGGGCAGGTCCCAGTTTTCCAGCATGAATGTTGCTTCGGTGTTGGGTTCACCCAGCAGTACGGGTTCGGTCTGCTCACCCTTGACCTCGTTCAGGTACCACGACCACAGGATCGGCGAACCTGTGGAATCTGTGTCGGGGGATTTGTGGCCAAATACTAGCGTCGTCATGTCAGAGTCCTGCGGAATGAGAATTTGCGCGCCTTATAGGGCGGGTAGATGCCGTTGTCACGCCGCAGACCACCGTCTGCGACGCTTGGTCTGAAAACCGCCGGGCCCGTTCAGAATGCGGCGCGTGTCAGAACGTATCCGGCTTCTTCCAGCTGGTTCAGCAGGCCGTAATCATCGCTCAGGTGCCCCGCGCCGACCGCAATCACAACTGTCTGATCCCTGATGTCCAGCATCTGCGCCATCCAGTTGGCGTTTCGCTGCACCAGCATCTGCTGCTCGAAATTGCGCCATTCCGCGTCAAATGCCTCGGGGCTCAGGCCCGACTGCTCCAGCCCCTGTAGGCGGGCAAGCTGTATGATCTCGGCGTGCTTTTCTTCCAGATACGCGTTGGCCATGGTGGCCAACTGGTCCGCATTGCCCTGCATCGCCCCGGACAGGCGCACAAGCGACTCGACCTGTTTTTCCAGAGGGTGACTGTCGAACATGGCCATCAGGTCTTCGATTCGTTCCAGCGAGTGCTGCGGGATACCTTGTTCGACGGCCAGATCGTTCAGACGGGCGTCCATTCCATAAGTCGCATTCGGGTCCTCGATCATGCAGGGCGGAATGCTCAGCATCATGGTCAGGAACCACGGGCGCATCTTCGCAGCCATCCAGCCGGGGATGCCGCGCTGGGCCAGGGCTGCGGACAGCGCATCCCAGTCGTCTTCCGCCATCAGGTCGATCAACGTAGGGCCCGAGGTAATCATCACCGCACTCAGGTCGCTGGCCATGGTCTTTTCGAAGGCGTCCATGTCGTCCTGGGTGACTTCGAAATAAAAGGCGTCCGCTTTGCTGAGTTCGGGCGACAGGCGGTCAATTACGCCTTCCATGCGCGGATCGTAACTGTGCAGCGTGCCGATGATGTGCAAAACCGTGTCGCCCTTGCGTGCAATCCAGTGATTGCCTTCGGGATAAGCGATCTGGGCCACTGCGCTTTGCAATTTGGTCCGGGTTTCCTCGGGCAGTTGCGGTCGCAGGTCCACCCCCTCGCACGCGGCCTGAGCCGAGATCGGAAACAGAAGGAACGCAAGAAAAGTGAGCAAACGCATGGAGCCAGCCTGAATGGTGTCAAGAAGTTGAACCCAGACTTAGCCACGCCACCTTCCGATGTTCAAGCCGCCCGTCTGGTATTCCCCGACAATCTGCGTAGCATGGCCACATGAACCGCGAGCAGGATCTCTATCCCCCGGTCAAGGCGCTGCTGGAGCGGCAGGGATACGCCGTCAAGGGCGAAGTCGGCGCAGCCGACATCGTTGCGGTGCGCGATGGGGATGCGCCGGTGATTGTCGAACTGAAACTGCGTTTCACGCTGGCCCTGTTTCATCAGGCGATCACCCGGCTGAAACTCACCGATCTGGTCTATATCGCAGTCTGCAAACCCACGGGCCGAACGGCCCGGCGGGCGCTGAAAGATAATCTGGCACTGTGTCGAAGGCTTGGCCTGGGCCTGATCACCGTGCGGGCTGATGGCACGGTCGAGGTTCAGTGCGATCCCGGCCCCTATGCGCCCCGCAAGAACAAAGCCAGGGCCGCACGGTTGCTGCGGGAATTCGACCGGCTGGAAGGTGACCCGAACGCCGGGGGCGCGACGCGCCATGGTATCGTGACGGCGTATCGGCAGGATGCACTGAAATGTGCGGCCTTTTTGGCCGAAAATGGCCCGACCAAGGGATCAGACGTCGCCAAGTCGGTCGGCGTCCCGGTTGCCACCCGGCTTATGCGGGAAAATCACTATGGGTGGTTCGAGAAGGTTGAAAAAGGCATCTACGGGCTTACGTCAGCCGGAGCGGAAGGCTTGAAACACTGGGCCTATAGCTGGGAACAGGCTGACTGATCCATCTTGCAAAAAATCTCTCACAACTTGTTGACTCGGAGTTTCAGACTCCCTAGCTATGCGTCGTTATCACTCACACACCCCGAGTGCTAACGCCTCGCCATCCGGTGAGGGGAGGATAGATAAACTTTGAGCCCAAGGAGCTGCAAAGATGGCATTGAAACCGCTTCATGACCGTGTGCTGGTTCGCCGCGTAGAGAGCGAAGAGAAAACCGCAGGCGGCCTGATCATCCCTGACAGCGCAAAAGAAAAGCCAAGCGAAGGCGAAGTCGTCGCAATCGGCGAAGGCGCGCGCAAGGACAGCGGCGAACTGATCGCAATGGCTGTCAAAGCTGGGGACAAGATCCTGTTCGGCAAATGGTCGGGCACCGAGGTCAACGTCAACGGCGAAGAGCTGCTGATGATGAAAGAAAGCGACATCATGGGGATCATCGAGTAAGCCCGCGCGCTTTCTCTGATCTTCATTTCAAACTTATTTCTCAAGGAGAAACGACATGGCTGCAAAGGACGTCAAATTCGACACCGATGCCCGCAACCGTATGCTGAAGGGTGTGAACATCCTGGCCGACGCGGTTAAAGTGACCCTGGGCCCCAAAGGCCGCAACGTGGTTCTGGACAAATCCTTCGGCGCGCCGCGCATCACCAAGGACGGTGTTTCGGTTGCCAAGGAAATCGAACTGGAAGACAAGTTCGAAAACATGGGCGCGCAGATGGTGAAAGAAGTCGCCAGCCGCACCAATGACGAAGCCGGCGACGGCACCACCACCGCAACCGTTCTGGCACAGGCGATCGTAAAAGAAGGCCTGAAGCAGGTTGCAGCGGGTCTGAACCCGATGGACCTGAAGCGCGGCATCGACCTGGCAACCGCCAAGGTTGTTGAAGGCATCAAAGAAGCCTCGCGCGAAGTCAAAGACTCGGCAGAAGTTGCTCAGGTTGGCACCATCTCGGCCAACGGCGAAGCCGAAATCGGCCAGCAGATCGCAGACGCGATGCAGAAGGTCGGCAACGAAGGCGTCATCACCGTCGAAGAAAACAAAGGTCTGGAAACCGAGACCGACGTTGTCGAAGGTATGCAGTTCGACCGTGGCTACCTGTCGCCTTACTTCGTCACCAACGCAGACAAGATGATCGCAGAGCTCGACGACTGCATGATCCTGCTGCACGAAAAGAAACTGTCCTCGTTGCAGCCGATGGTTCCGCTGCTGGAACAGGTGATCCAGTCGCAGAAACCGCTGCTGATCATTGCCGAGGATGTTGAAGGCGAAGCGCTGGCAACTCTGGTTGTCAACAAGCTGCGCGGCGGCCTGAAAATCGCTGCCGTCAAAGCACCTGGCTTCGGTGATCGCCGCAAGGCCATGTTGCAGGACATCGCAATCCTGACCGGCGGTCAGGTCATCTCCGAAGATCTGGGCATGAAGCTCGAATCCGTCACCATGGACATGCTGGGCACCGCCAAGAAGATCGAAATCACCAAAGACGAAACCACCATCGTCGACGGTGCTGGCGAGAAGGCCGAGATCGAAGCACGCGTTGCCCAGATCCGTACTCAGATCGAAGAAACCACCAGCGACTACGACCGTGAGAAGCTGCAAGAGCGCGTTGCCAAACTGGCAGGCGGTGTTGCCGTGATCCGCGTCGGCGGCATGACCGAAGTTGAAGTGAAAGAGCGCAAGGACCGTGTGGACGATGCTCTGAACGCAACACGCGCTGCCGTTCAGGAAGGCGTTGTTGTGGGCGGTGGTGTTGCTCTGGTTCAGGCCGGTAAAGCACTGGAAGCTCTGAAAGGTGCAAACGCCGATCAGGACGCAGGTATCAACATCGTTCGCAAGGCTATCGAAGCGCCGCTGCGCCAGATCGCCGAGAACGCAGGTGTCGACGGTGCGGTTGTCGCTGGCAAAGTTCGCGAAAGCGACGACGCGGCCTTCGGTTTCAACGCTCAGACCGAAGAATATGGCGACATGTTCTCGTTCGGCGTGATCGACCCGGCCAAAGTGGTTCGGACCGCTCTGGAAGACGCTGCATCGGTTGCTGGCCTGCTGGTCACTACCGAAGCAATGGTTGCCGACAAGCCGGCCAAAGAAGGCGCGGCACCTGGCGGTGGCATGCCCGACATGGGCGGCATGGGCGGCATGATGTAAGCACGTCGAATTCGCCTCTGGCGAATTCTGACGACCCGACAGGCGCTTGGCGGTATGACCAAGCTGCCGAAAGGGAAGCCCTGAAGCTTAAGAATGGGGTCGCCTTCGGGCGGCCCCGTTTTGTATTGACCGTTCTGTTTTGTCAGCGGGTTGCGACGCAGCTTCGACAAGCGCTGTTGGTCTGTCTTGCGACCTTCGGGAAAGTGAGTGTGCAAACTCGGCCCAAACGGCTATGCGGATGGCATGAGATTGTTTTTGCTCACCGCCCTGACCATGTGCGCCTTCGCGGCGAATTCCATTCTGAACCGGTTGGCCATCGACAGCGGAGCCAGCGATCCGACCGGATTTGCCATCCTGCGGGTTTTGGCGGGGGCCGTGGTGCTGGCCGCTCTTGTGCTGGCACGCGGGGGGCGCCTTCCGCTGCGCAATCGAAGGCGGATTATTGGTGCGGGATCGTTGACGCTCTACATGATCGGGTTTTCGATCGCCTACCTGACGCTGGATGCCGGATTGGGTGCATTGATCCTGTTTGGCACGGTGCAAATTACAATGTTTTCGATCGGCGCACTGACGGGTGCGACACCGACCGCCCGGCAGGTGGCGGGGGCAGGTGTTGCGCTTGCCGGTCTGACCTATGTGCTGTGGCCGACTGACGCCGATCAGGTCGACCTGATCGGCGCGGCTTTGATGGCCGCCGCCGGTATCGGTTGGGCCCTTTACTCGATAGCGGGCCGATCAGAGAAAAACCCGCTGGAGGGAACGGCCGCCAACTTCATTGTTGCTTTGCCACTGACTGCCCTGGCGATGCTGGCCACCGGCGGCGTCTGGCAGATGAATGGGGTGGGGTATCTGCTGGCGGTCCTGTCCGGTGCGGTAACATCCGGGCTTGGCTATGCTTTGTGGTATCGTGTTTTGCCTCAACTGGCCCCGTCCGTGGCGGCTGTCGTTCAGCTCAGCGTACCGGTGATCGCAATTCTCGGCGGTGTCGCCTTTCTGGGCGAGATTGCCAGAGCACGGCTGATCATCGGCGCCACGCTAGTTTTGGGCGGTATCGCGCTGGCCGTGCTGCGACGTCACCGGGGCTAGGGCTTTTATCGAGGGCCGATAGGCTTTATCTGGCGGTTATGAAACTTCTGATTGCCTTGCTCTTCTGCCTCGTTCCAGCCGCAGCCAGTGCGAAATGCGTGATCCTTCTGCACGGTCTTGCGCGCACCGAGGCCTCGTTTACCGTGATGGAGCAGCTGTTCAAGGCGCATGACTATACTGTTGTGCGCCACGGGTATCCATCGACTGAAATCGGTATTCCGGAACTGGCAGAGCAAACCATCCCCGACGCGCTTGCAGCCTGTGGCGATGACAAAGCCAATGTCGTTGCGCATTCCATGGGCGGTATCCTGTTGCGCTATTGGCTCAAGGACCATCGGCCCGAGAACCTGGGTCGTGTCGTCATGCTCGGCCCGCCCAATCAGGGCAGCCAGTTGGTCGATGAGCTGAGCGCCTGGGAAGTGTTCGGGTATCTGAACGGCCCGGCGGGCCTGCAATTGGGCACAGGTCCCGAAGGCATTCCGCGCCGCCTGCCGCCGGTGGATTTTGAGCTGGGGGTGATCGCGGGTGAGAATTCGCTCAACCCGCTGTTTTCATCGCTGATCGACGGGCCGGATGACGGTAAGGTTTCGGTTGAAACCACCAAGGTCGAAGGGATGAAGGATCATCTTGTTCTGCCGGTGACCCACACCTTCATGATGAACAACCCGCGCGTTATGGCACAGGCGCTGCATTTCATCGAATTCGGCCGCTTCGATCGGCAGATCACCTGGCTGGACGGCGTGATGGAGATAATCGACGAGATCTGCATCGGGCAGGATTGCTCAGAACCTGACTCGGAGTCCACACGATGACTGCACTGGACCTGGTTTTGACCGGCGCAGAGGTTCTGTTGCCGAAGGAGGGTCTGTCGCGCTGCGATCTCTCGATAGCAGAGGGCGTCATTCAGCAAGATCGGACCGGGCGCAGGGTTGACCTGAGCGGTTATCTTGTCCTGCCCGGTATCGTCGATCTGCACGGGGACGGGTTCGAACGCCACATCGCCCCTCGGCGCGGCGCGATGAAGCAGATGAACGAAGGCATTCTGGCAGCCGAAGCCGAACTGGCCGCCAATGGCATCACCACCGCCGTTCTGGCCCAGTTCTACAGTTGGGAAGGTGGCGTGCGCGGCCCCGAGTTTGCCGCGCAGGTGTTTCGGGCCATCGCTGCGGTCAAGGACAGCACCGTCACCGATCTGATCCCGCAATTGCGTTTCGAAACCAACATGTTAGGGGATTACGAGGGTCTGGCCCGTCGCATCGCCGAATGGCAGGTGCCTTATGTGGTGTTCAATGATCACCTGCCGCATGATCGTTTGGCGCAGGGCAAAAAGCCACCGCGCCTGACCGGTCAGGCACTGAAGGCCGGACGCAACCCGGACGCGCATTTTGAGATGCTGCTCAATATGCATGCCCGCAGGAACGAAGTGCCTGCTGCCGTCGAAGCACTCAGCGCCGAACTTGTGTCAATGGGGGTACGCTTGGGCAGCCATGATGACGCGACCGCCGAGACAAGGGCATGGTGGCGCGACCAAGGCGTGCGTATTGCCGAATTCCCCGAAACGCTTGAAGCCGCCGAGGCCGCGCGTTCCGCCGGGGATCACGTTATCCTTGGCTCTCCCAACGTTGTGCGGGGTGGGTCGCACAAGGGGAATGCCAGCGCCGTCGAACTGATCGCCATGGGGCTTTGTGATGCGTTGGCCTCGGATTACCACTATCCCAGCCCGCGCCGCGCGGCGCTGATGCTGGCCAGAACCGGTCTGCTGGATCTGGCCGATGCCTGGGCGCTGGTCTCGTCCGGCCCCGCGCGGGTGCTGGACATGCAGGACAGGGGCACGCTCGCGCCGGGAAGACGCGCCGATCTGGTCATCCTGGATGCGGATACCCATCGCGTTGCGGCCACCCTGGCTGGTGGGCGCGTCAGTTACATGTCAGGCGACATCGCCGCCCGGTTTTTCGGGTAGACCCGCAAAACCTTCATCTTTTCCCAAATACTCTCGCCGAAGGCGTCGCGCGCAGGCGCGACACCCTCAACGTTTGATGCGGTTGAAATGCCCCATCTTGCGCCCGGCCTTTACCTCGGCCTTGCCGTAGAGATGCAGCGCCACGTCCCGCTCACGGGCCAGTTCTGGTACGCGGTCCATGTCGTTGCCGATCAGGTTCTCCATCACCACATCGGAATGGCGCTGTCCGTCCCCCAAAGGCCAGCCTGCCACGGCGCGGATATGCTGTTCGAACTGGTCGACAGCACAGCCGTTCTGCGTCCAGTGGCCCGAATTGTGAACCCGCGGAGCGATCTCATTCACGATCAGGCCACCGGGCGTCACGAACAGCTCGACCCCCATCACGCCGACATATTCGAGTGCGTTCAGGATGTTCGCCGCCAGCAGGATTGCGTCTGTGCGCTGGGCGGGGGACAGGCGGGCAGGGATGGTGGTGGTGCGCAGGATGCCATCGCGGTGCACATTCTCACCCGGATCGAAACAGGCAACCTGACCGTCCAGACCACGGGCCGCGATGATCGACACCTCGTGCGAGAAATCCACGAACCCTTCCAGAATGGCTGGTGCACCGGCCATATCGGCCAGAGCGGCCTCGGAATCCTCAGGCTTGCGCAGCCGGGCCTGTCCCTTGCCGTCATAGCCGAAGCGACGGGTTTTCAGGATGGCGGGCGTCCCGATCTGTTCGATCGCCGCATTCAGGCTGTTCAGGTCGGCAATATCCGCAAACGGGGCCGTCTTCAGACCCAGCTCTTGCAGAAATGTCTTCTCGGTCAACCTGTCCTGGCTGACCCGCAATGCCTCGCGCCCGGGGCGGATCGGACGGTGCGCTTCCAGAATGTCCAGTGCTTCGGTCGGGATGTTCTCGAACTCATAGGTGATGACATCGACAGCACCGGCAAAGGCTTTCAGCGCTTCTGCATCATCATAAGCCGCAGTGGTGACGCGATCCGCAACCTGCCCCGCCGGCGGGTTCGCACCCGGTTCGTAGATATGGCTGACAAAACCCAGCCTGGCGGCTGCCACGGACAGCATCCGGCCCAGCTGACCGCCCCCCAGAATCCCGATCACTGCACCTTGGGCGAGCATTTCCGCCATCTTCAACTCTCCAAACGTTTGCCAATAGCGCCAAGCGCGGAACGCAGCGCCTCATGCGCGCGCCCGTCCTTCAGGGCGTCCGTCATTTGCAGGCTCAGCGTGCCCTCTGTCGCCAGGGCGTCACGCTCCTGCGCCAACCGGCCGGCTGTGCCTTTTTTCATCGAGGCCAGAAAGCCCGCCATCAACTGTGTTGTATAGAACTCGGCCCCGTCCGTATCTCCGGTTGCGTCACCCAGCCATTCGGCACCCGTTGCCATCAGGTCCAGAATGCCGGGAACCATGGCACAAATGGCGAAATGCGCATTCAGCGCGGCTTCATCCGCAACCTTGACCACGGGGTTCTCGGGCTCAAATAGATCCGCCAGCAGGCGGTCATTGCCAAAAGCCGCCATCGGGCAGCCGCCGGTTTCCAGAAACCCCAGCGGGATGGTCTGCACGAAATCCGACGCAGGGGCGCAAAGCGCGGCAAGTTGCTCGGCGGGCACCGACGCCATGACCGACACGACCTGCTGATCGGCACGAAAGATCAGCGGGTCCAGAACGTCGGCCGCAATATGCGGGCGCAGGCACAGAAACACGATGTCCGAGGTGTCAATCACGGTCTGAGGCTTGGCGATGGTCGCGCCCAGTTCCGCCTTCAAGGCAGAAGAAACTTTGGCGTTGCGCTCGGTCACGCTGATCTGGTGCCCCTTGGCGGCCATCAGCCGCGCGATCGGCGCGGCGATATGGCCGGTGCCGACAAAGCCGATCCGGCTCATCCCTGCGGTTCCTGGGGGATCGATGCTGACAACGCGTCACGCCAGTTGTCCAGCCGTTCCGCCAAAGCATCATCCTGCAATGCAAGAATGCCCGCCGCCATCAGGCCGGCATTGGCCCCGCCGGCGGACCCGATCGCCATGGTTGCCACCGGGAATCCCTTGGGCATCTGCACGATGGAATACAGCGAATCCACGCCCGACAAGGCGCGGGTCTGCACCGGGACGCCAATCACAGGCACCCGCGTTTTCGACGCCATCATGCCCGGAAGATGCGCCGCCCCGCCCGCACCTGCAATGATCACCTGCAACCCGCGCGAAACTGCGGTTTTGCCATAGTCCCACAGCCGGTCCGGCGTGCGGTGGGCCGATACGATGCGCGCTTCGTAGGCGACGCCCAGTTCGTCCAGAATATCCGCGGCTTCCTTCATCGTGGGCCAGTCCGACTGGCTGCCCATGATGATCCCCACTTTCACTTCGCTCATCCGCATACGTCCCCGCGCTCAGAAAGAGCGCGCACTATAGCCAAATCCGGTTGGCTGGCAATGCGGTACAGGGCGTTCAGGCGATGATATCGGGGGTCAGGCGGTCTTCGATCAGGCGGATGATGTCTTTCAGGCGCAGTTTCTCTTTTTTCAGGCGCCGCAAGGTCAGTTGATCGGCCGTTCCTTTGTCATGCAATGCCTGAATCGCCTCATCCAGATCGCGGTGCTGCCGGCGGAAGACCTCAAGCTCAACGCGCAATACTTCATCTGTTTTCATCGAAAGATCGGTAGGCGCGTTCATTGGCGACTCGAGTTGGTTGTGGTGCTTGGCCAACAAGATAGTGTGTCAGACGTTATCGCGCCAGACCTTGTGGACATCCTGGTTTCTTCCCATATTCTATTGCAGGCGGTTGCCAGAACGGGGCCGCACACCACGTCGCTTTGACAATGAAGGACGAAAATACGTGTCGAAACTTACTCTTGGCTCATACCCGCATCTTTTGGGGTTCGAGCAGTTGGAACGCCTTCTGGAACGGTCTGCAAAGGCCGGAAATGAAGGGTACCCGCCCTACAACATCGAACAGACGTCGGATTTCTCCTACCGCATCACTCTTGCGGTGGCCGGGTTTGCCGAAGAGGATCTGTCAATCACGATTGAAGATCGCCAGTTGGTGATCCGGGGCCGTCAGCGCGACGACAGCGAGGGGCGCATATTCCTGCATCGCGGCATTGCGGCGCGTCAGTTCCAGCGCATGTTCGTGCTGGCCGACGGTGTCGAAGTGGGCGAGGCGATCATGGAAAACGGTCTGCTGCATGTGGATCTGACCCGCGCCGTGCCGGAAACCGTGGTTCAGACGATCAACATACGGAAGGGGTAAGAGCAATGAATACACCGATTGAAATCAACACCGAAGGCAACCGTATTGTCTATGTCAAAACGGTTGAAGTATCTGAATTGCCTCGGGAAGTTCGTGAACAGGCAGGCGATCTGGATCAGCTTTACGCCGTCCACGATTCCGACGGGCAGCAACTGGCGCTGGTCGCAGACCGCAAGCTGGCCTTTGTGCTGGCGCGCGAACATGATCTGTCTCCGGTGGCCGTTCACTAGGCGGCCGAAATCTCTGCTGAAACGAAGTGGCATTTTCTTTTCATGCGGTGATCTTGCCGCACATGCAAAGGCAGGAGCGGCACCATGGGCTGGTTTGACTTTGACTGGGTGGACGCCTTCAGTGATCGCGCCTTCGGCGGCAACGGATGTGCCGTCGTCCACGAAGGTGCGCGCCTAACGCAACAGGTCTGCATGGCCTATGTGCGCGAAACCTCTCTGGTCGAATGCACCTTTACCGGCCCGTCCGAGGTGGCCGACATCCGCGTCCGCTATTTTCTGGCCAGCCGCGAAATCCCTTTCGCGGGGCATCCGACTATCGCCACCGTCGCGGCGATGCGATCCCGCGGCATGATCTCGGGCGATAGTCTGACGCTGGAAACCGGTGCGGGTCTGGTCTCGATCCGGTTGCAGGATGAGCAGATCGAAATGACTCAGGTCGCACCGCAATTCGGAGCGCATGTGCCTGCGGAACTGGTGGCGAAGGCGATCAGCCTGCCACAGGAAGCCATCATTTCGCCGCCTCAGATGGTTTCAACCGGCTTGCCGTTCTGCATCACCGTTCTGCGGGATCATACGGCATTGCGGGCCGCTCAACTGGTTGAAGGCCCATTGCGCAAAGTGGCTGAAACCGCGGGGTATTCCGGCTCGGATATGGCCGAACCGTTTCTTGTCACGCTGCAAGGGGCAACCGATGAGGGGGATACGTTTTCGCGCCTTCTTCTGGCTCCGCCCAGCCCGCCCGAAGATCCGTTTACCGGGTCCGCCACCGGTGCGATGGCCGCCTATTTGTGGAAACACGGGTTGATGAAAAAGGAAAGCTTCATCGCCGAGCAGGGTCACGATATGGGGCGCCCCGGGAAAGCCATCGTCACGCGTGTCGGCCCGCCTGATGCGATGACAGGCATCAAGGTTTCTGGTCAGGGGCATATCCTGATGCGCGGGCAGGTTGACCTGCCGGAAGCGCCGATAAAATGAGCGGGCGTTGACCGAGGGCTGCCTCCGACATTCTGGCCGGAGGCGGCAGGTTACATCCAGCGCAGCCGCAATCTGGGCTCACGCCTGGGTTGGGTCGGGTTTGCCGACAAAACAGAATCCAGCATAAGTTCAAAGGTCGCCGACCTCGGATGCGATGCAAAGGACGAAGCGGTGTCCTTGATCCGGAAAGGACTGAAGGCAGAGGTGCTCCGACAAGCTCAGGTCGGATCCAAACCAGAAACTGGCAATGGTCGGAGACCTGTTCGCCATCTCAGTTTCACACCCGCCTTGAGGTCCTGAACAGTATCAGGACCAGCGGCTATCGTCATTTGAAAGCCAAAAAAACGACCCCCGGAATCTCCGGAGGCCGCCCAATACAATCAGATGAGACCGCAATCAGTTTGCTGCGATCAGGCCCATGCTTTCCAGTTTCAGCAGCACCTGATGGGCGCAATTGTCGACCTCGACATTCTCGGTTTCGACCCGTAGTTCCGGGTTTTCCGGAACATCGTAAGGGTCCGAAATTCCGGTGAATTCCTTGATCTTGCCCTCGCGCGCCAACTTGTAAAGGCCCTTGCGGTCGCGGCGTTCGCATTCCTCGATGCTGGTGGCCACATGCACCTCGCAGAAGGCACCGAACTGTTCGATCTCTTCCCGCACGGCACGGCGCGTGGTGGCATAGGGCGCGATCGGGGCGCAGATGGCGATGCCGCCGTTCTTGGTGATCTCGGATGCCACATACCCGATGCGGCGGATGTTCAGGTCGCGGTGCTCTTTCGAGAAGCCCAGTTCCGAACTGAGGTTCTTTCGCACGATGTCGCCATCCAGCAGCGTCACCGGGCGGTCGCCCATCTCCATCAGCTTGACCATCAGCGCGTTGGCGATGGTCGACTTGCCCGAGCCCGAAAAGCCGGTGAAGAAGACGGTGAAACCCTGCTTGGAGCGCGGCGGGAAGCGGCGGCGCAGTTCCTCGACCACTTCGGGGAACGAGAACCACTCGGGGATTTCCAGCCCTTCACGCAGGCGGCGGCGCAGTTCGGTGCCCGAGATGTTCAGGATCGTGACGTTGTCCTTGTCGAGAATCTCGTCATTCGGTTCGTACTGGGCGCGTTCCTGCACATAGACCATGTGCTTGAAATCCACCATTTCAACGCCGATTTCGTCCTGGAACTGTCGGAACAGATCCTGCGCGTCATAGGGGCCGTAGAAATCCTCACCTTTGCTGTTCTTGCCGGGGCCCGCGTGGTCGCGGCCAACGATGAAGTGGGTGCAGCCGTGGTTGGCGCGGATCAGGCCGTGCCAGACGGCCTCGCGCGGGCCAGCCATGCGCATGGCCAGGTTCAGCAGGCTCATCGAGGTGGTCGAGGCGGGGTACTTGTCCAGCACCGCCTCGTAACAGCGCACACGGGTAAAGTGATCGACGTCGCCCGGTTTGGTCATGCCCACGACCGGGTGGATCAGCAGGTTGGCCTGTGCCTCTTTGGCGGCGCGGAAGGTCAGCTCCTGATGCGCGCGGTGCAGTGGATTGCGGGTCTGGAAGGCCACGATGCGGCGCCAGCCCAGCTTGCGGAAATAGGCGCGCAATTCATTCGGCGTGTCGCGGCGGCCACGGAAATCGTAATGCACGGGCTGTTGGATTCCGACCACCGGTCCGCCCAGATAGACCTTGCCGGCCACGTTGTGCAGATAGTTCACCGCCGGGTGAGCGTCGTCATCAGCGCCAAAGACCTTCTCGGCCTCGCGCGCCTTGTCCGGGGTCCAGCGGTCGGTCACGGTCATGGTGCCCAGGATCACGCCTTCCTGATCGCGCAGAGCGATGTCCTGCCCAAGTTCGATCCGATCCGCGAAGTCTTCGCTGACATCCAAAGTGATGGGCATTGGCCAAAGCGTTCCATCGGCCAGGCGCATATTCTCGACCACATTGTCGTAATCTGCTTCGCTCAGAAATCCTTTGAGCGGGTTGAAGCCACCATTCATCAGCAGTTCCAGGTCGCAGATCTGACGCGGGCTCAGATCCCAGCTGGTCAGATCGGCAGCTTCCACCTTCAGCTTCTGCGCCGAATCGTATGACACATACAGTTCGGAGATCGGGGCCAGATTGCTTAACATCGTCATCGGAATACTCTTGTAGCAGTGTTGATTTGCCAGTGGATATCGGGCGGTTTCGAGGCGTTTGCACCGGCTGACAGGCGAAGTCCACAGGCGTCAATGTAACAAAGGAGGATATGCGCCGAATACTTTTGAATTGGAAGAAATTTCTAATTCACAAGTCAAATCGATGATCTGATACTTGCAATCAGAGGTTATTCGTTCAAGCGGAGTATTTCTGTTCCTGTTTTGTGACGTTGTGCTCAAGTATGGACGCGCGGGTGACAGGCAGGGCGGGAATCGGTTCAGACACGCCGCGCAACTGGAACAACCTGATTTCGTCCTGTGGTATGACGACATCTGCGGCCTTCAGCAACGCTTCCGAGACCAGCAATTCGACCTTCAGCGCCTTGGTTTCGCTTTCAAGGCGACTGGCGACATTGACGGTGTCGCCGATTATGGTTTTCGACGCATGCCCCGCCGCGCCGATCTCACCCACCACCAGATCCCCAAGATGCAGACCCATCCCGATGCGAATGCCGGGGCTGCCTTCGGCCTCGAGCTGTGCGTTGAATTCATCGAGGGCGTGACTGATGTCGATGGCGGCTTTCAATCCGGCACGGGCGGACGCCGCCGCATTCGGCTTTTCAAAAACGGCCAGCAGCCCGTCTCCCATGTATTTGTCCACGACACCGCCTTCCTTGGTGATGGCAGGCACGACGGCGTCGAAAAACCGGTTCAGCAGGAACACGATGTCATAAGGCAATTGGCCGGTCGTGCGCGCGGTAAAGCCGCGCATGTCAAGAAACAGAACAGCCAACTGGCGTTCCTGACCCTGACTGGCATGTCCGCGTATGCGTCCGCCATCTGGCCTGAAGACCCGAAAAACGGTGGTGGGTTCTGTCGGGCGTATCTGGCAGGCCAGTCGCGTCTGTGACGATGCACCCACAGCAGCAAGGCTGCGCGCTTCGACATCACCGGGCGGCGGCAGGGCGTCGTTGCCATCCTCCACGATGACACGGCAAGTGGTGCAGCGCCCCTTTCCGCCGCACAGGGCCGCATGCGGGACGCCGTTTACCTGCGAAATCTCAAGCAGGGTCATGCCTTTTTCCGCGACAACTTCAGGCCCTTTGGCGTAACGCACGCGCACCGAATGCCTGCGCCGCCACAGTTTGCGCCCGATGTAAACCAGACCCGTTGCACCAAGGGCCAGCCAGAACACCATAAGGCCATAGTCTTTTACACTGAACAGGGTCTGGAAGGTCTCGGGCGACGGCCAGTTGTAGTGCTCGATATATTGCTCGCGCAGGAATTCATCAGCGAAGTCGGCCCATATGCGACGCCCCTCGGTCAGCAGGCCGGCCAACGCGAAAAAAGGCACGAAAACCGCAACACCGATCAGATAGGGCGCGACCCGCGACCACCACCGGGTCAGCCGCAGCCACATATGCAAGCCGATGCAGCCGTGTATCCAAACGATCAGCAACAAGGCGCTTTGCATCCATACGGCGATACTGGGCCACATCAGAATGATGATGTATCCCATCTCGTCGTTGACGTCATAGACCTCGTGCGCGACCCGCGTGTGAACGATGTGCGAGATCAGTTGCAGCGGAATCAGCAAGCCCAGTCCGACCTGCAAGGCCGTGCTGTAGGGCATCCGCAGGGTTCTGCGTTGTGCGATCGACGTCAGGGCCAGACCTGCATGCGTGAAAAGAGCAGCATAGAAAAGCACGCTGATGACATTGTGGCGGGTGATGGCCTTCCGACCGTCCTGCATCCCGTGCAGGTAATCCGTGTGAAACAGGCCCAAGCCAATGTTTATGAAATGGAAGAATGCGAAAACAAACAACACAAGACCACTGACGATCCTGAGTCGGGTTGACCACCCGCCGCGCCAAAGAGCGTTGTTCAAATGCTCACCTGCTTTTCGCTTTTCCCTCAGCAATCCTGATACGCCGCTGGCTGGGGGTCAAGGGATTGGCAGGCGGCGTCGGCTGCTGATCAGAGATTGCACCGCAACTTGTGCTGCGCGGTGCCCCCTTAAACCCCGGGGGCACTGTCCGGAAAAAGGCTGACGGCCTGCGGTTCTGAATATACCGGGTCAGCCCCGGAGTATTCAGAACGCGCGTTATTCGTTTTCCGCCAGGAACCGTTCGGCATCCAGTGCCGCCATGCAGCCCATACCGGCGCTTGTGACCGCCTGACGATAGACGTGATCGGTCAGATCGCCCGCCGCGAACACGCCCGGAACCGAGGTTTCCGTGCTGCCCGGTTTGGTGACGACATAGCCACCCATATGCGTTTCAAGCGTGTCTTTGACCAGCTCGTTCGCGGGCGCGTGGCCGATGGCAACAAACACGCCTTTGCAGGGGATTTCTGTGATCTCTCCGGTTTTGACATGTTTGACGCGAACGCCCTCGACGCCCAGTGGCGCATCGGTGCCGATCACTTCTTCCAGCTGGTGGAACCACAGGGGTTCGATTTTGTCGTTCTTCATCAGCCGGTCTTGCAGGATCTTTTCCGCGCGCAGTTCATCGCGGCGATGGATCAGAGTCACCTTGCTGGCGAAGTTGGTCAGGAACAGGGCCTCTTCCACGGCCGTGTTGCCGCCGCCGATCACCACGATTTCCTGTCCGCGATAGAAGAACCCGTCGCAGGTGGCGCAGGCTGAAACGCCAAAGCCCTTGAATTTCTCTTCCGACGGCAGGCCCAGCCACTTGGCGCGCGCGCCGGTCGCCAGAATGACGGCGTCCGCCGTGTATGTGGTGCCGCTGTCGCCCTTGGCGGTGAAGGGGCGCTGGCTGAGATCCAGATCGTTGATGATGTCACCGATCACTTCACAACCCATGGCCTTGGCGTGATCCTGCATCCGTACCATCAGGTCGGGGCCCTGTACCTCGGTGTCGCCGGGCCAGTTCTCGACCTCGGTCGTTGTCGTCAATTGGCCGCCGGGCTCGATGCCCTGTACCAGAATGGGTTCCAGCATGGCGCGGCTTGCGTAAACGCCCGCGGTGTATCCTGCTGGCCCCGATCCGATGATCAGAACCTTGGTGTGTCGTGTGTCGGCCATGGTACCCCCGCTCGAATTGCCTGAATTGGGCTTTTGGCCCGTCGCCCCGATATAGCGACCGACAGACCCGGCTTAAAGCCCCTTACTGTTCAAGGCCATTCAAGCCGCCCAGTGCAGGGTGCGGGCGAAATGAGAGATTTGAAAACAAAGAAAATTGCGCATGTGCGAAACATTATTGCGTGCGCGTGGGGGGCTGATATAAGAACCGCAAAAATCAGGAGCATTTGATGGTCACGACTCGGTTGGATGATATCGACCGCAAGATTCTGGCGGAATTGCAGGCAGACGGTCGGATGACCAATGTGGAACTTGCCAAACGGGTCGGAATCTCGGCGCCGCCCTGTCTGCGCCGGGTGCGCACACTGGAGGAATCCGGCTATATCACCGGTTACCACGCCGAGGTGAACTCCCGCGAGCTGGGATTCGAAGTGCAGGTGTTCGCCATGGTCGGGCTCGACAGTCAGGCCGAGACCGAACTGCGCGCGTTCGAAGAGCGCTGCCGCGAATGGCCACTGGTTCGGGAATGTCACATGCTGAACGGCGAGGTGGACTTCATCCTGAAATGCGTCGCACCTGATCTCAGCAGTTTTCAGCAGTTCCTGACCGGTGAACTGCTGACCACGCCAAACGTGGCCAGCGTCAAGACATCGCTTGTTATCCGCGGCGCAAAAGACGAACCAGGCGTGCCGTTCGACGTTCTGGAAGAACGAATGAACCGGACGGCGTAACCCCCAGACGTTTTGCAGGTGCGGTGTTTGGTGGCAGCATGGCAGCCACCGCCAAGGATAGAATCCAACTTAGTACCAGCTGCATGATGCCCCCCATAATGCAGTAATCGCTATCGCACTCAGGCTGTCATCGCGTCGATTTCCCCGTCTCCGGCGCGCGGCATCAGCAGCGGACCAAAATCGTTGAGCGATTCGATATGCGCGAACAGGTTCAGATAAACCGACCGCAACGAGTGGCTGATCATCCGGACCGCGTTCACACCTGGGTGATACGTTTCGAACTGTAAACCATCTACCCGAATAACGGAATGCCGTTTTAGGCAAATGTGAAACAGTTCAACTGGCGTCGGCGGCATTGTTTCAATCACGCCCGTTCCATCCTGGAATTCGGACACAGGGGTCAGAATCGGGCCATTCCCATGCAGATGCCGCAAATGCGTCGGCGTGCCCACGATCCGCGCCGCAGGCCCGGCGATTACACCCGACATCGGCTTTTGCATCCCGAATGTATCCGCCGTTATGCGCGTAAGCGGCCGCGTGCGGCCCCGCGAATCCGGACGTCCGGGGATCAGAGTGACAGATCCCTTCCACAGCACGGTTTCGGACGCGCCATCCTGGGTCAGGACCGTATCCCCCGGCATCAGGTCTTCGATGGCCATCGGCCCATGTTCCGTTTCAACCAGCGATCCGCGCGTGAAGGCACAAAATGCGTCTTCGAACATCGGCAGGGCAGGCGCGATGTGTCTGGTCTGAACCACGTTTCCGTTTTTCAACAGGCTGCTGACTTCATACCGGCGCAGCTGGGCCTTTGGTTTCGCAACCGGCCGCGGTGCTTCCCGCAGCATGGCTGTCGTTTCGATCGCATTTCTGGCCGCACGGGCCAGTGAACTAGGAATAGTCATAAATATTCCTTCCCCTCAAATTGTCCGGTCAGGCGCGGCGTATCCCCGTACAGACCAACCTGGCGAACTGGTTCTTTGTCTTGAAACAAATGGATGACACATGGGCGGCGGCCGGTCGGACCCCGCATTGCGACAAAATCTCGCTTTCCAATGGTCAACACACTGACCCCCCAGACAAACTCGTACTTCACGGGCGAAAATTGCCCGCACACACACACAACTCCTGAATTCGCCTCGACCCCCTTAGATCGTGACGCACCACACATCGGGCAGGAGCATGCCCGAAGCGCGTTCACCCCATCGAGACCGGCAGCTTGGCCTCAGGGTGCTTCTGCCTCAGCGTCGTGCCGCGATGCGACTGGCGACCCTGACAGAATGGCTTGATACCCGCTTCCACGGCATTTCCAGCTTCTGGCTCCGCGTGGCGGCAACCATGGCTTTGAGAAAGCGAGACTTGGTTTTCATGTTCTGGTCCTGCTCTGAACGGGTTTGTTTCCCGCATCCGTTATGAACCTTTTGTGACGCATGTTTGCGGCATGGATAAGGCTTATCCGGGATGTTTTTCAGACAAGAAATTTATGGTCGGTCCATCCTTTCACTCAACACGCCAGCGTCCGAAACAGGGACGTCAGAAGACCATCTGATAGCTGGCAAAACTCGTTACGATTCTGAGTCCGATAAACACAACAAATGTGGCGGAAAAGTGGCGACGTGCCTAAATCTGGGCCAAAATCACAATCTTATGACCGAGATCAGTCGCCCGTAATCGGCCTCGTTTGCGTGTGTTGTGCGGCGGTAGGAATAGAACCGGTCCGGGTCGGAATATGTGCAGTGCCGGGTCCATTCCGCCTGCCCGACACCGGCCTGCCGCAATCGGTGCAAACCAAAGGCGGGCAGGTCGAATTGCAACCGGTCATCCTGACCGTTTGCAAAGAACCGGCTGTTCTCCGGAGAATCGGCGATAAATGCGTCCAGAAACTCGGGGCCTACCTCATACGCGCGTTGGGAAATGCTGGGGCCGATGACGGCGTTGATATTCCGGCGCGTCGCGCCAAGTACTTCCATGGCGTCCAGAGTCGCCTCCAGCACGCCGTCAAGCGCGCCGCGCCAGCCCGCATGGGCGGCTCCGATCACATTGGCCGCGGGATCGGCAAACAGAACCGGTTGGCAATCTGCCGTCAGAATCGTCAGCGCCAGACCGGGTGTCGCCGTGACGACCGCGTCCGCGCGCGGTTTTTCACCTTCCAGGGGCTGTTCAACCGTCAGAACTGTTGGGGAATGAACTTGATGCACGCCGATCATCGCCTCGGGCGCAACACCCATCGCGTCGGCAACCCGCCGGCGGTTCAGCGCGACAATTTCGGTTTGATCTGACGATCCATAACCGCAATTCAACCCGTCGAAGATACCGGAAGAAGCCCCGCCGCGACGGGTGAAGAACCCGTGACGAAATGGGGAAAGCAAGTCCGAAGTCAGTATTTCCAGTGTCATGGCTCCAATCCCGGCGGTGGCGCAGCATAGGCCGGATACAGGCCCATCACCTTGAACAGATTTCCCATTTCGTCCGGGTGCGTCAACCGGCGATGCGCTGCAATCAGGGCGTCCAGCTCGGAACCGCTCAGCGTCCGGGACAAAGCCTGTGCCCGGGCGGTTATGCCGAGCCGTTCCAGAAACACGCCCTGCGGAGTCAGGCGTGTATGCCTGGCTCCACAGGCGCGGGTCGCAACGGCCAGAGGCTCAAAATCCACATGTGCCGTCAGGTCGGCCTGGCCGGGTGACGCCAGCGGATCGGCGGGCTCGTGGTTTTGCAGGGCTTGCAGCGTATCGCCCAAGGAATGCCAGTCGCCATAATCGATGATCAGCGCGGCGCCTCCGTGGCTGGCGATCCGACCGGCAATCACGGTCAGAATGGGGATCGCTGCCGCGCACAGCTCGACCAGATCACCATCCTTGGTGTCCGAAAGCCTGTCAGCCAGCGCCACTTGCGGCCCGTTGGGCCCCCGCCCAAACAGCAATTCGCCGTCGCGTTCGCCGACCAGGCGTTCGCTCCAGCCGTCACCGTCGCGCAGGAACTGCCGGACAGGCAGCGCGTCGAAGAACTCGTTCGCCACCAGCAGCAGGGGCTGGTCCGGCAACTCTGCGACGCTGTCGGCCCAGTTCGGTGTGTAACCCTTCAGGGTGTCCGCCTGCACCTGCTTCAGGGCAGGCGAGGCCTCAACCAGCACAATCCGGGCAGCATCGTGAAATCCCTGCACGGTTCGGGTGGCACGCAATATATCACTCATCAGAGTGCCGCGCCCGGGCCCCAATTCGCACAGGGTGAATGGCGCGGGACGGCCCTGATCCATCCAGCATTGCGCAAGGCACAGCCCGATCAGTTCTCCAAACATCTGGCTGATTTCCGGTGCCGTGGTGAAATCCCCGGCAGCCCCCAGCGGATCACGCGTCGTGTAATAGCCCAGCGTGGGATGCAGAAGACATTCGGCCATGTAATCGGCCACGCTCATCGGTCCATCCTGTCGGATGCGGGCGATCAGGTGATCGGTCAGGCTCATTTTGCCCGCCCTGCGCACAGGACAAACCACAGGCCAAGCGCGATCATGGGCAGCGACAGGATCTGCCCCATGGTCAGACCATATCCGCCCACATGCCATGCAAGCCCCAGCGGATTGCCGGGCGACACGAACTGCGCATCGGGCTGGCGGAAGAATTCAACAATAAAGCGCGATGCGCCGTATCCCGCCAGAAACGTGCCCATGACAAAGCCCGGTTTGTGAAACGCGCCGCGTCGATAGACCAGCCACAGCAACAGCGCGCCCAGCAAAACACCTTCCAGCGCCGCTTCGTACAACTGCGAGGGATGTCGGGCGCACATTCCCGCAACCACGCCGGGGCAGTCCTGTGCGGCAAAACCGGGAAAGATGACGGCCCATGGCAGCTCGCTCGGGCGGCCCCACAGCTCGGCATTGACGAAATTGGCCAGCCGTCCCAGCAGCAGGCCGGGTGGCACGGTGTAAGCAACCAGATCGCCCAGTGACAGGGCCGGGATCCGATGGCGCCGGGCAAACAGGTACGAGGCCAGGATCACGCCCAGCAGCCCCCCATGAAACGCCATGCCGCCTTGCCAGACCTTCAAGATCTCAAACGGGTGCGACAGGTAATAGCCGGGTTGGTAAAACAGCACGAAACCCAGCCGCCCGCCCAGGATCACGCCCAGAATGATCCAGGTGACCAGATCTTCCAGTTGGTCCGGTTTCATCGGCGGACCGCCGGCTGGCCACAGGGCAGGGAGGCGCAACGCCACGACCGCCAGCCGCCACGCAATCAGGATGCCCGCGATATAGGCCAGCGCATACCACCTCAACGCGAACTCCATCCCGAACAGCGAGATCGAGAACAGTTCGGGCGACAGATCGGGGAAATTCAGAACAGCCTGCATGTGCGTCTCATTGCCCGGGGTTTGCGGGGCAAGTCAACCTTGAGCCTGCGGCAATCTTTCCCCATATAGAGTTCAACCGCGATACCGGAGTAAAGATATGCAAACCCGCAACAAGATCCTGGACGACGTGTCCCAACTGATGACAAACGCCATGGGTGTCGCGCAGGGCGCGCGGGAAGAGGCCGAAAACGCGATGAAGTCGATGATCGACCGCTGGCTTGCCGACCGCGATTTCGTCACCCGCGAAGAATTCGATGCCGTCCGCGCCATGGCCCAGAAAGCGCGCGAAGAAAACGCCGCACTCGAAGCCCGCATTGCCGCGCTTGAGGCAAAACAGGACAAGTGACGCCCCGGGCGTTCCCTGTTTTCACAATTTTGGACAAACTCTTACGCCGCGCAATCCAGCCGGGATTGTGCGGTGCCGTGCATTCTGACGCATCGCGGGATTAAATCAAGACAAAGCTGACCCGACATCCAATATTTTGATCCCCGTTGCCTTCTGTCCACAACTTATTGCTGTTATCCCCAACAAATAGGGTTGCCAGAACCAACGCCACATCGCACCATATTTAGTACAGGCCTATGGGGGAAGCCCGGTTTGTAGAGCAGGCAACTAGCGCTGGGGCGCTGCCAGCCCCGAAATGCTAGAGATTAGTGAGGTGGCATTATGGCCCTTTCCGAGCAGTATCTCGAAGAAGACATTCATCCGATCGACATTGTTGAACATCTGGCCGAACATCACGACTGGGATTTTGACCGCATTGGGGACGATCAGATCGCCATGGCCGTCGAAGGCCAGTGGCGGACGTATTCGATCACACTCGCCTGGTCCAACTATGACGAAACGCTGCGGATGGTGTGCTCGTTCGAAATGGAACCGCCGGCCGAGCGGGAAATGCAGCTCTATGAGCTGCTCAACAAGATGAATGATCAGTGCTGGGCAGGTGCCTTTACCTATTGGGCGAACCAGAAGCTGATGGTGTACCGGTATGGGCTGGTCCTTGCAGGCGGGCAGACAGCCAGCGCCGAACAGATCGACACGATGATCACCGCCGCCGTCATGAGCGCAGAGCGGTACTATCCGGCCATCCAACTGGTCACCTGGGGCAATCGAGGACCAGAAGAAGCCATGCAAGTGGCCATTGCAGAGGCCTACGGCCGGGCGTAAAGCTTTGCCCCGAACCGATATGTAACGCGGGAGGGGCAAATGGACATGACGCGTGTGGCCGAACAGGGGCTTGTGCTTCTGGGGTGCGGAAAGATGGGGTCCGCAATGCTGGCGGGATGGCTGGAACACGGCCTCCCGCCAGCGTCCGTTTGGGTGATCGATCCGCACCCATCCGACTGGTTGAAAGCGCAGGGCGTCAACATCAACACACCCTTGCCCGAAGCCCCCGCCGTGGTGTTGGTCGCGGTCAAGCCGCAGATGATGGGCGAGGCCTTGCCCGCCATTCAGGCGCTGGGCGGTGGCAGCACGCTGTTTGTTTCGGTCGCGGCGGGCACCTCGATTGCCACCTTCGAATCTGTTCTGGGCAGCGATACGCCGATCATTCGTGCCATGCCCAACACCCCCGCCGCCATCCGTCAGGGCATCACCGCGCTGATCGGGAATTCAAACGCATCCTCTGATGATCTGACGCTTGCGGAAAACCTGCTCTCGGCCATTGGCGAAACGGTTCTGTTGACGGATGAGGCGCAGATGGATGCGGTCACCGGCCTCAGCGGATCCGGTCCTGCCTATGTGTTCCATCTGATTGAAACGCTTGCCAAAGCAGGCGAGGCGCAGGGTCTACCGCATGACCTTGCGATGAAACTGGCCAAATCGACGGTGGCCGGAGCCGGCGCACTGGCGATGGCCGCTGATGAGGATCCGTCACAACTGCGGATCAACGTAACCTCGCCGAACGGCACGACCCAGGCCGCGCTTGAGGTGCTGATGCATGAAGAACGCGGCTTCCCTGACTTGCTGCACCGTGCCGTCAAGGCCGCAACCGACCGATCCAAGGAGCTGTCACGTGAGTGAGATTTCTTTCGACGACTTTCTCAAGGTCGATATCCGCGTGGGTGAGGTGATCCGCGCCGAACCTTATCCCGAAGCCCGCAAACCCGCGATCAAGATGTGGATTGATTTCGGTGATGAGATCGGTGAACGCAAAACGTCGGCCCAGATCACCGCGCATTATGATCCATCGACTCTGGTGGGCAAACAGGTCATGGCCGTGGTCAATTTCCCCCCTCGCCAGATCGGCAGGTTCATGTCCGAGGTTCTGGTGCTGGGTCTGCCCGATGAAAACGGCGAGATTGTTCTGATCGGCCCCGACGGCCGAGTTCCGACAGGCGGGCGGATGCACTGATGAAATTGCTGATCACGCGCCCGATGACGCCGGCAGTCGAGGCCCGCGCCCGCGCCGCGTTCGACGTAGAGATTCGCAAAGTTACGGCGCCCATGTCGCGACAGGAAATGCTGTCGGCTCTGACGGATTTCGACGTGGTCGTGCCCACGCTGGGCGATCAGTTTTCGGCTCGGATATTTACGGATGCAGGCGCGCCTCGGTGCAAGCTCCTGGCCAATTTCGGTGTCGGCTACAACCACATCGATGTCGAGGCCGCGCGCGCAGCAGGCGTCGAAGTGACCAACACGCCCGGCGCAGTCACCGACGCCACGGCGGATATCGCCATGACCCTGCTGTTGAGCACGGCCCGGCGTGCGGGCGAAGGCGAACGGCTGGTCCGCGCAGGCCAATGGCAGGGTTGGCATCCCACGCAGATGCTGGGCCATCATGTCACGGGCAAACGCGTCGGTATCGTCGGGATGGGCCGTATCGGGCAGGCCATCGCGCGCCGGTGCCATTTCGGTTTCGAAATGCAGGTGGCCTATCAATCCCGAAGCGCCAAGCAACTGGACTTTCCGGCCGAGTTCACACCTGACCTTGAAACACTCGCCGCGTCGGTCGATTTCCTTGTGCTCGCCGTTCCCGGCGGTGCAGAAACCCGACACCTGATCGATGCGCAGGTTCTTCAGGCGATGAAACCTTCGGCCATTCTGGTCAATATCGCGCGGGGCGAGGTCGTGGACGAAGCGGCCCTGATCGCGGCGCTGCAATCGGGTCAGATTGCCGGGGCCGGGCTGGATGTCTACGAGTTCGAACCCGAAGTACCCCAGGCCCTTTGTGAAATGGAAAACGTCACCCTGCTGCCCCATCTGGGCACGGCCACCGAAGAGGTGCGCAGCAGCATGGGACACATGGCCCTGGATAACGTGGCGGCCTTTGTGGCGGGCGAGGCGTTGCCCAACCCGGTCTAGTCGCCCACCGCCTCGCGCCAGTGTTTGCGGCAAAGCGAAACATAGGTCTCGTTGCCACCGATCTGCACTTGGGCACCTTCGGTGATGGCGTTGCCGTTTTCGTCCTGACGTATCACCATCGTGGCCTTGCGCCCGCATTTGCAAATGGTGCGGACTTCACGCATCTCATCGGCCAGCGCCAGCAGCGCCGCTGATCCCGGAAACAGCTTGCCCTGAAAATCCACCCGCAGCCCGTAGGCCAGCACCGGTACGTCCAGATCGTCGACGGCGCGCGCCAATTGCCAGACCTGCGCTTCGGACAGGAACTGGGCCTCGTCGATGAACACGCAGGTTACGGGACCTTCGTTCAGACGATTTCGGATCATCGCAAAGACGTCGTCGCCGGGCGTGAAGGTATCAGCCTCCTCCGAGATGCCGATGCGCGATGCGATCCGTCCGGCACCCGCCCTTCCGTCAATGGCTGCGGTCATCAGGTAGGTCTGCATCCCGCGCTCGCGATAGTTGTGCGAGGCTTGCAGCAACACGGTCGATTTCCCCGCGTTCATGGTTGAATAGTTGAAGTACAGCTTTGCCATGACGCGGGTCTAAAACGCTTGGGGAAAAGGAACAAGATATCAATCGTTTTGATGGAGCGACGTCGCCGTTGCGTTCGCAGAGGCCGAGCTACGCTCTAGGGGATGGAACCCCCACATCTGCAACAGCGACGCCGTCGGCCAACATGTGGCCAAAACGCAGCAAGGTTTAACAATATCACCCTGCAAACACTCATTACCGGCTTGAACTGCCGCCACTCACTCACAAAATCCCCCGCATATCTGAGGGATAGCCAATGTATGACATTTCAATTATGACTTGGTTATGGGAAATTTACCCACGCTTTCCCCTGTTTGGACAACGGGTAGGCGTTTGCAGGTAACAAAGGTAAAACAATGGCAGATATCGGGGCCTATCTGAAAAAACACACAGAAGCGCTGGTCAAGGACGTCGGAATCGAGGCCGCGTGCGAGATTACCGGGAAATCCAAGGCCACTTTGGGCCGGTATTACTCCGACAATGCCGAACACGCAGACAGGTTCATGCCCGTGGATGCGGTGGCCCGCCTTGAAAACGCGGCGACTTACCCGCATGTGACGTCGGCCCTGGCGGATTTGAAAAACATCACGTTGTCCTACAGCGACCGCAATACTGAAACACCGCGCACCGGTGGTGTGAATTCGGATGTCATCGCACTCAGCCAAAGATTCGCAATGCTGATGACCGAATATCAGGCCGCAATCGAAGACGGAATCATCACGGTCAACGAAGCCAAACGGCTGCTGAAAGAAACCAGCTTGCTGCAACAGGTTCTGATCGAGATGAAGCTGCATCTGGAAGAAGAAAGCGTCAGCTAGCCGGGATCCGGGAGCCGTTGCGCCCATGACTGGCCACATTCCGCCTGTGCAGCCCAACCGTTTTCATGCGCGAGAAGGCAGAAACGCTGACTGTGGTTTTTGCCTCAATTCAGTCACGTCTGTCCTTTAAGGTCCGTCGCGGGCAAGAGCGTCAAGGGCAGAGGACCATGCAGAATTCGCAGGGAACATACAGTCTTTTCGCAGACCGTGTGGTTCTGCGATTTTTTGTATGCGCCTATGCGGCCCTTCTGGTTCTTATGGCCCTGAGTGGTCATCAGGAAGGCTCTGATGACGTAATGCGCTGGGTGGTCGTGCAGGATCTGTTGCAGGGGCAGGGCTGGTTCGACAGCCATCAGTATCGGCTGGGCCCCGAGGGCGGTACGTTGATGCATTGGTCCCGACTGATCGACGCACCGATTGCCTTGCTCTACGGAACATTCGGGTTGGTTTTGCCGCCCGATATGGCCCTTCAGGTGACGGCATTCGTCTGGCCCTCACTTTTGGCGGGTCTGACCTTGTGGGCCTTTGCCGTGACGGGAAACGTTTTGGGCGCGCGGGAAGGCGCTGTTTCGGCGCTGGTTGTGGGTGTGTTGGCGCTCGAACACTCGCGGAAGTTCGACTATTTTTCGTTTGATCACCACAATGCTCAGATTCTTCTGTTCGCCACGGCCCTGATGTTGTTCGCATTGCGCAGGGACAAACCATATGCCGGATGGTTGTTGGGTGCCTGCCTGGCGCTTTCGGTATCGATAGGCACCGAATCGATATTGCAGATCGCACTCGTCGCAATTTTCTTTGCCGTTGATTGGATCATCAATGGCGACCCGGCCCGTCGCCGGACCATGGCGTTTGGCGTCGGGTTGGTCCTGACGCTTGTGCTGACCAGCCTCGCAACAACCGGACACCAGGCCTTTCTGTTTCCAAGCTGTGACGCCCTGACACTCAGTGTGGCGTTGCCGGCGAGCGTCGCCGCGGTGGGTCTTTGCATTGCGGCCTGGATCGGGTCTGGCTGGTCGCTTTGGGGCCGCATCGGCGCATGTGTTGCGGTCGGAGTGGTGACATTGGCCTGCGCTTACGGTTTCGCCCCGCATTGTCTCAGCAACCCGATCGAAGCCCTGCCGCAGGACATGCGCGACTACTGGCTGAGCCAGGTGGCGGAAGCCCAGAAGATCAACGTCATTCTGCAACTGCACCGGGGCGAAGCGCTGGCCCTGATCGCAATGTCGATCCTGTGCATGGCAGCCGCCCTGATCTTTGCAGTCAGATCCCCGTTCAAACTGGAATACGCCCTGTTTCTGGCCCTGATCGTGACCGGCCTGGTGGTGTTCCTCTATCAGTCCAGAATGATGACATTCCTGGGTGTTTCGCTGGTGGCCGTCCAGGCGCAGATCCTGCGTGTCCTTTACACCCGCTATGCGAGCAGTCGCCGCGCGTTGTCAGGGCTTGCGATGGTTGCGTTCATCCTCTGCATCTCGCCGAAAACCGGGGCCAGTATCGATGAGCAACTGGGGCGTTTTGCCGGGCCGTCCCTTGCCGCATCCGCGATGCCGGCCCGACAGTCACGGCAAAACTCGGGCGCATCCTGCAAAACGCCCCAAGCCTATGCGGCCCTGCGTGATCTTCCAGCCGGAAGAGTTCTTGTTGATTTCGACTTTGCCGCAAACGTTCTGCGCCATACCGACCATTCCGTTCTGGCGGGCAATTACCATCGGAATCAGGCTGGAATTCTGGCGCAGATCGAACTGTTCCGCTCGGACGCTTCTCAGATCGGATCACGTCTGACCGAGCTGGATGTGGATTACGTCATGCTCTGCACGTCCGCGCCGCGTGCCGAATTCTGGTCCTGGGCCTCACAGGGTCGTGGTTTGCAATCGCACTTGGTTGCAGGTGAAATCCCTGGCTACCTCACGCGGGTACAAACTACGGAAGATGCGGCGTTCCAGGTCTTCAAAGTGACGGCGGCACGCTAGGCCGGACAGAACCGGCCATCAGGCGTGGCGTTTCACGATCACCGACCCAACGGAATACCCGGCGCCGAAGGAACAGATCAGGCCAAGATCCCCTTCCTGCAAGTCGTCGGAATATTTCGAAAACGCGATGATCGACCCCGCAGATGACGTGTTGGCATAATCCTGAAGGATGTTTGGTTGCTCGCCCGGTTCGGGTTCGCGGCCCAGAACCTTCTTGCCGATGAAGTCATTCATCGTCTTGTTGGCCTGATGCAGCCACAGGCGTTTCAGATCAGAGTTCCCAACTCCTTCGGCATTCATGTGGTCGCTGATATGTTTGCTGACCATCGGCAGTACCTCTTTGAATACTTTCCGACCGTTCTGCGTGAACTGCATGTCACGCCGGTCGGTCAGCCCGTCAGGGCGCGAGCGGCGCAGAAAGCCGTTGTTGTTGCGAATATTGTTGGAAAACGCCGTGGCGCAACGAGTCGACAAGATCTCGAAATGCGGGCCTTTGGCGTCTTCGATCCGTTCGATCAGCGTCGCTGTCGCCACATCGCCAAAGATGAAATGACAATCGCGGTCGCGCCACTCCAGATGGCCCGAGCAGATTTCGGGGTTCACCACCAACGCCGCACGCACCGATCCCGACCGCACCATATCCGCCGCAGCCTGAATGCCGAACGTGGCCGACGAACAGGCGACGTTCATGTCAAAGCCGAACCCGTCGATCCCCAGTTCCTGCTGAATTTCGATCGCAATTGCCGGATAGGCGCGCTCGTGGTTCGAGGCCGCGCAGATCACCAGATCAACATCTGCCGCCGTGCGCCCCGCCTGTGCCAGCGCCTTGTTGCAGGCGTCCACCGCCATTTCGGTCATGATGCCGGGTTCATCATCGCTGCGCTGCCGCAGCAGTGGATGCATCACGTCCGGGTCCAGCACACCGCTCTTGTCCATCACGTAACGGTTCTCGATCCCCGATGCCTTGACGATGAACTCTTCCGATGAATGCTGCATCGGCTCCATCTGTCCGGCGGCGATGGCTTCGGCATTCTTGGCGTTCTGCTTGTCGGCATAAGCGTTGAATGCCTCGACAAGCTCGGCATTGGTGATGACGTTCTGAGGCGTGAAGACACCGGTACCGGTGATGGCGGGGGTATACATGGCGGGCCCTGAATGTTTCGGATTTGCCCAAAATGCAGTCACGGTGTGATTTGATCAAGGTATGTTGACCTAAGGGAATGCGCGCAACGCGGCAGTTTCATATCTTGAATAGTTCAGAAACTGAAGTATATGACGCCCCAACGCGCGCGGAGATCCCCCATGCCCGACGATATCAGTACCAGACTTGGCCGCCTCAGCCCCGAGATTCAGGCGATCATGGGGGTGTATGCCCTGTACTGGAAACTGGAAGAGACGTTTGACTGCATCGAGACCGACCTGAGCCACCCCGAATGCCACATGCTGATCAAGCTGGATCAGCCGAAACGCATGGGGGTCCTGGCTGCGGATATGCTGAGCGTGCCGTCCACAATCACCGCCACCGCGGATTCGCTGGAAAAAGCAGGCTATCTGACGCGCGAACGTGACCCCGAAGACCGCCGCGCCTGGTTGCTGGTGCTGACCGAGCAGGGTGAACAAGCCCGCAACATGCTGGTGGCCGAGGCCGGGGATCTGTTTCACAGGGCCTCGGGCCTGAACGACGAAGAAACAGCCGAATTCGCGCGACTGGCGCGCAAAATCCGTGACAATGTTTTGAAAACGGGAATTCCCGAGGGACTGAAGAAATGAAACTCCTGAGCTCTCTGGGCCTTGCACTGGCCGTTCTGGCAACTCCGATTGCCGCTCAAGATACTCCGAAACCGGTCAAGCTGATGCAGGTGCGCGAAACGGCGCCCGGCTTCACCCGCCAGTTTTTCGGCCGTGTTGCGGCACGGCAGACGGTCGATCTTGCCTTTCAGGTCGCCGGTCAGATCGTCGAGATGCCGGTCAACGAAGGGTTTGTCATCCCCAAAGGCGGCCTGATCGCGCGACTGGATCAGGAGCCATTCGAACTGCGGCTTGAGCGGGCGCAGCTGCAAAAGGAACAGGCCGACCGAACCGTCGCGCGCCTGTCGCGTTTGCGTGGCACCACGGCCAGCCAGGTGGCGGTCGATGACGCAGAGACCGAAGCGCAACTGGCCGCGATCGCTCTGCGCGACGCGGAATACGAACTGGAACACGCAACACTGACCGCACCATTTGACGCGCTGGTTTCCAGCCGCGCGGTCGAAGCTTTCACCACCGTATCGGCAGGCACGCCCATCGTCCGCATTCACGACATGTCCGAATTGCGCATCGAGGTCGACGTTCCCGAGATCCTGTTCCAACGCTCGGGCCAGAACGATGACATCACCATCACTGCCAAGTTTCCCGTAAGTGATGAAGTCTTCCCGTTGGAGATTCGTGAATTCGACGCTGAAACCTCCAGCGTCGGGCAGACCTTCCGCATCCAGTTCGGCCTGACCCCGCCCGAGGGGTTGCAAATTCTTCCCGGCTCGTCCGTCACCGTCAACGTAAAGGTTCAGGATGAACGCACAGGCATCGTTGTGCCAGCAACGGCCGTTGTTGCTGATGCATCAGGCGAGCTGAGCGTCATGGTGTTCTCGCCGGTTGGTGCGGATGAAGGCACGGTCCGCCGCGTTCCGGTGACGATTGAGCCCACGCAGACGGGCGATGTTCGGGTGTTGACGGGCTTGTCCGACGGTGACGAAGTTGTTGTGGCTGGCGGCGCCGTGCTGACAGACGGTCAGCCCGTGCGCCGGTTCACCGGCTTCGCGAACTGAGGGGCTGACAGATGAACATCGCGCGCGCCTCGATTGATCGACCGCTTTACACATGGCTGATCATCCTTATCGCTCTGTTTGGGGGCATCTGGGGGTTCACGTCGCTTGGTCGTTTGGAAGACCCGGCTTTCACCATCAAGAACGCGGTCATCGCCACGCAGTATCCCGGTGCGACGGCGGAACAGGTGGCGCTGGAAGTGTCCGAGCCCCTTGAATCCGCGATCCAGCAGATGGGCGAGGTGGATGTCATCACCTCGGTCAACCAACCCGGACAATCCTTGATCGAAGTAGAGATCAAGTCGACCTACGACGGCACCGAACTGCCCGATATCTGGACCCGCCTGCGGGCCAAGGTGCGCGATGCCGCCCGGGGGCTTCCGTCGGGTGTCAGCCAACCTTATGTGAATGACGGGTTCGGTGATGTGTTCGGCCTGTTCTATGCGGTGACCGCCGAAGGGTTCTCGGACGCCGAAAAGCATGAACTGGCAACGTTTCTGCGTCGGGAACTGCTGACCGTGGACGGCGTTGCCGATGTCGAGGTTCAGGGCCTGCCGGACGAGGCGATTTTTGTCGAACCCGACCTGGCGATATCGGTGAACCAGAACGTCCCGCTGCAAGCGATCAACGAAGCCATAGCCAATGCGAATTCGGTGAATTCCTCGGGGTCTTTGCGGTCAGAAGATACCCGCACCACCATTCTGACGGCCGAGGGTTCGGACAGTGTTTCGGCCATTGCGGGCCTGTCTGTCGGCTCGCAAGGGCAGGTGATCAACCTGTTCGACATGTCCGATGTCTATCGCGCGCGTCAGAACGATCCGGACATCATGATCCGCTTTAACGGGACCGAAGCCTTTACCCTCGGCATCGCCGGTCTGGCGACGGAAAACATCGTCGAGGTCGGCAAACGGGCTGACGCCAAATTTGCCGAGCTGGATGCGAACATCCCCTTCGGTGTCGATATTCTGCCGATCTATCAGCAGCATGTGGTGGTCGAGCAGGCCTCGAACGACTTCCTTGTCAATCTGGCCATGTCAGTGGCCATCGTGGTCGCCGTGCTGGGTATCTTCATGGGGTGGCGCGCGGCCATCGTCGTTGGTTCGACCCTGTTGCTGACCGTGGTCGGCACGCTTCTGTTCATGGCGCTGTTCTCGATCGAGATGGAACGGATTTCCCTGGGTGCGCTGATCATTGCCATGGGTATGCTTGTGGACAATGCCATCGTGGTGGCCGAAGGGATGCAGATCGCGATGCTGCGTGGAAAACCTTCGCGGGATGCGGCTGTAGATGTGGCTTCAAAAACCCAGATCCCCCTGCTTGGGGCCACCGTGATCGGCATCATGGCCTTTGCCGGGATCGGGCTCAGCCCGGATGCGACGGGCGAGTTTCTGTTTTCTCTGTTTGCGGTGATCGGCATTTCGCTGCTGCTCAGCTGGATATTGGCCATCACGGTCACGCCCTTGCTTGGGCATTACTTCTTCAAGCAGGGCAAGGAAGGTGAGATCGACGCCTACGGGGGCATCCTGTTCCGCACATATGGCGCGATCCTGCGCTTTGCGCTGCGCTTCCGGTGGCTGGTTGTTGCGGGTCTCATCGGCGTAACCGCAGCGTGTTATGCCGGGTTCGGGCTGATGAAACAGCAGTTCTTCCCCAATTCGAACACGCCTTTGTTCTTTGTGCATTACAAGCTGCCTCAGGGCACGCCGATTGCCCGCACGGCACAGGATATGGCGGTGTTCGAAGATTGGCTGACCCAACGCGATGACGTGGTTTCAGTCACGACCTTCGTCGGTCAGGGGGCAACCCGGTTCATGCTGACCTATTCGGCGGAAAAACCGAACCCGAGCTATGGTCACATGATCATCCGCACGGAAAACCTGGAGGATATCCCGGCCTTGCAGGCGGATCTGGAAGCGTTCGGGTCCGTCCAGTTCCCCGAAGGAGAGTTCGGAACCAAGCGTCTGGTCTTTGGCCCCGGCGGCGGCGATCCGATCCAGGCCCGGTTCTCGGGCAGCGATCCGGTGGTTCTGCGCCAGCTTGCGGACCAGGCCGTGCAGCGCATGTCGGCGGCGTCACCCAACGCGCTGCTTGTCCATCATGACTGGCGCGAACAGGAACTGGCGGTGCAACCGATCTATGCCACGGAACGGGCGCAGACTGCGGGTGTCACGCGCGAGGATATTGCGGCCACGCTGCAATTTTCGACCGACGGCATCACCGGCGGCGTGTTCCGCGAACGGGATCGTTTGATTCCGATCATCCTGCGCCGACCGGCTGATGGAGATTACTCGATTGTCGATCAGGTGGTGTACTCGGATCAGTCCGGGAAATTTGTACCAATCGAACAGATGGTCGATGGATTCGAGTACAAATCCCTCAATACGCTGGTTCACCGTCGCGACCGTGTTCTGACCATCACCGTCGGCGCGGACATCCCGCCCGACCTGACGGCTGCGCAAGTGCATGCCGAAGTGCGGGACGCCATCGAGGCAATCGAACTGCCACCGGGCTACAAGATGGAGTGGGGTGGCGAGTTCGAAAACTCGCGCGACGCGCAGGAAAGTCTGGGCAAGCAACTGCCGCTGAGCCTGCTGATCATGGTGCTGATCTCGGTTCTGCTGTTCAACGCGATCCGCCAGCCGATCATCATCTGGCTGCTGGTTCCGATGTCGGTCAACGGCGTGGTCATCGGCCTGCTGGGAACAGGTTTGCCCTTCACCTTTACGGCCCTTCTGGGTCTGCTCAGCCTGTCGGGCATGCTGATCAAGAACGGTATTGTTCTGGTCGAAGAGATTGACCTTGTTCGCGCCACGGGCAAACCCCTGCGCGAGTCCATCGTCGAAGCCTCCGTCTCACGTTTGCGTCCTGTTATGCTGGCGGCCATCACGACCATTCTGGGTATGGCGCCTTTGCTGACGGACGCGTTCTTCGTCTCGATGGCGGTGACGATCATGGGCGGGCTGGCTTTTGCGACCGTCCTGACCATGGTCGCCGCGCCGGTGTTCTACCTGCTCTTCTTTGCGGGCGATGAAAAACGCGAGGCACAGGCAGTCTGAAAACGGTCTGTGACCGGGTCCGGGCTTGATCGAACGGACCCGGTTGGATCAGATCAATGGGACAAACGGCACGTCACAGGCAGCCAGTGCAGTGAAGATTGCGAGAACCAGAAATGTGCGCATTGTTTCATTCGCCTTATGCCTGAACGAAATGCGCGCCCGTTGAGTTCAGGTCAACGGGCGCGCATCTTTTCGTTCATTGATGAGCCAATTGTGGCTCAGGCGGGTTATCCCTGTAGCGACTTCACCTCGACATCCTCTTCGGCCTGCGCCTTGATCGCCAGCGCGGCAGCGTGGCTTGCAGCGGCGGTGGTGTAGTATGGGATCTTGTCATAAAGCGCGATGGACCGGATGGCCTTGCTGTCCTCGACCGCCTGCGCGCCTTCGGTGGTGTTCATCAAAAGCTGCACCTGACCGTCTTTCAGCATGTCGACCACGTCCGGGCGGCCCTCATAGACCTTGTTGACCACGTCGCAGGGCACACCCTGTTCCGCCAGCCAGCTTTGCGTGCCGCGGGTGGCGACCAGCGTGAAGCCTTGTTCGACCAAAACCTGTGCGGCCTCGAGCATCGCCGCGCCCTTGTCGGCATCCTTGATCGAAATAAAGGCCCGGCCCGAGGTTGGCAGGACCATGCCCGCGCCCATCTGCGCCTTGAGGAAAGCGCGCGGGAAATCGCGGTCCCAGCCCATGACCTCGCCGGTCGAGCGCATTTCCGGACCCAGGATGGTATCGACGCCCGGGAAACGGGCGAAGGGCAGAACCGCCTCTTTCACCGAGAACCACGGCATATCAGGGTCGGCCAGCGTCATCTGATCGGCGATCTTGGTGTCGTCCACGGTCTTGTACGGCGGGCGCTGCGGGAAACTTGCCAGCTTTTCGCCCGCCATGACGCGCGCGGCGATGGACGCAATCGCACTGTCGGTGGCCTTTGCCACGAACGGCACGGTGCGCGAGGCGCGCGGGTTCACCTCGATCAGGTAGATCTCGTCATCCTTGATCGCGAACTGCACATTCATCAGGCCGACAACGTTCAAGGCCTTGGCCAGCTTGAACGTCTGATCCTTGATCTGCGCGATGATCTCTTTCGACAGCGAATAGGGCGGCAGCGAACAGGCGCTATCGCCCGAATGCACGCCGGCCTCTTCGATATGCTGCATGATACCGGCCACATGCACGTCGGTGCCATCGCACAGCGCATCCACGTCCAGCTCGACCGCGCCGGCCAGATAGCTGTCCAGCAGAACGGGGCTGTCGCCCGAGACCACCACGGCTTCGTTGATGTAGCGTCGCAACTGATCCATATCGCGCACGATCTCCATCGCGCGGCCACCCAGAACGTAGGAGGGGCGGATCACCAGCGGAAAGCCGATCTCTTCTGCAATCTCCAGCGCCTGAGCGTCGGTCGAGGCGATGCCGTTCTTGGGCTGCTTCAGGTCCAGCTGGTTGACCAGCGCCTGAAAACGTTCGCGGTCTTCGGCCAGGTCGATCGCGTCGGGCGTGGTGCCCAGGATCGGGATGCCTTCGGCCTCGAGCGCGTTGGCCAGTTTCAGCGGGGTCTGTCCACCGAACTGAACGATCACACCGTGAAGCGTGCCGTTTTCCTGTTCCTTCGTCAGGATTTCCATGACGTGTTCAAAGGTCAGCGGTTCGAAATACAAGCGATCCGAAGTGTCATAATCGGTCGAAACCGTCTCGGGGTTGCAGTTGATCATGATGGTTTCATACCCCGCTTCGGTCAGTGCGAAGCAGGCGTGGCAGCAGCAATAGTCGAACTCGATGCCCTGACCGATGCGGTTTGGGCCGCCGCCAAGAATGACGACCTTTTTGCGGTCACTCGGGCGCGCCTCGCATTCGACCTCGCCCATCATGGGCGCTTCGTAGGTTGAATACATGTAAGGCGTCTGCGCCTCGAACTCGGCCGCGCAGGTGTCGATGCGTTTGAACACCGCTGAAACGCCCAGATTGCGGCGCGCACGGCGAACGTTGTCTTCGTCGCGGCCCGTCAGCTTGCCCAGACGCGCGTCGGTAAAGCCCAGCATTTTCAGCTTGCGGATACCGTCCTCGGTGACGGGCAGGCCGTCTTTGCGTACCTGACGTTCGGCCTCGATGATCTCGCGGATGCGGGCCAGGAACCACGGGTCGAACTTGGTGACACCGAATATCTCGTCATCGGTCAGGCCATGGCGCATCGCCTGCGCAATGGTGCGCAGACGGTCCGGTGTCTGCTGGCTGATCGCCTTGATCACGGCGGCCTTGTCATCGGCTTCGTCCCACAGGCCCACGTTCAGGCCGGGGATTTCGACCTCATCAAAGCCGGTCAGGCCCGATTCCATCGACGCCAGCGCCTTTTGCATCGATTCGTGGATCGTGCGGCCGATCGACATCGCCTCGCCCACCGACTTCATCGCGGTGGTCAGGTAGGGTTCCGAACCGGGGAATTTCTCGAACGCGAATTTCGGTATCTTGGTGACGACATAATCGATGGTCGGCTCGAAGGATGCAGGCGTGACCTTGGTGATATCGTTGTCCAGCTCGTCCAGCGTGTAACCAACGGCCAGCTTGGCTGCGATCTTGGCAATCGGGAAACCGGTCGCTTTCGAGGCCAATGCAGAAGACCGGGACACGCGCGGGTTCATCTCGATCACGACCATGCGGCCATCATCGGGGTTGATCGCCCATTGCACGTTCGAACCACCGGTTTCGACGCCGATCTCGCGCAGAACGGCAATCGATCCGTTGCGCATGATCTGGTATTCCTTGTCGGTCAGCGTCAGGGCAGGGGCCACGGTGATCGAGTCACCTGTGTGTACGCCCATCGGATCGACGTTTTCGATGGAACAGACGATGATGGCGTTGTCAGCGGTGTCGCGGACCACCTCCATCTCGTATTCCTTCCAGCCCAGCAGGCTTTCATCGACAAGGATCTGATTGACCGGCGAGGCATCCATGCCCGAGCGGCAGAAATGGATGTAATCCTCGCGGTTATAGGCCACACCGCCACCGGTGCCGCCCAGCGTAAAGGCGGGGCGGATGATGGCGGGCAGGCCGATTTCTTCCAGCTCATCAAGCGCCATCTGCACACCGGCATCCAGATCGGTGGTTCCGTCCTCGCGCTTGGGTGCGGTTACGATGGTCGCTTTCGGGTTTTCCAGCCCCAGCCGATCCATCGCCTCTCGGAACAGCTTGCGGTCCTCGGCCATTTCGATGGCCTCGCGCTTGGCGCCGATCATCTCGACCCCGAATTTCTCCAGCACGCCCATCTCTTCCAGTGCCAGCGAGGTGTTCAGGCCGGTCTGTCCGCCCATGGTAGGCAACAGGGCGTCGGGGCGTTCTTTTTCGATGATCTTGGCGACAACCTCGGGTGTGATCGGCTCGATATAGGTGGCGTCGGCCAGGCCGGGGTCGGTCATGATCGTCGCCGGGTTCGAGTTCACCAGAATAACCCGGTAACCTTCCTCGCGCAGGGCCTTGCAAGCCTGGGCGCCGGAATAGTCGAATTCACAGGCCTGACCGATAACAATGGGGCCCGCCCCAATGATCATGATCGACTGGATGTCGGTTCTTCTCGGCATGGCCTTGTTCCTTCGATTGTCCGCGAGGCATTTCAGCGAGTCGGGGCACCGCCCCAGCGCCCAAATTGTCCTGCGTTATAGGGACCGCGCGAAAAGGTGCAAGAGGTATCGGAAACAGGGGCGAAATTGCCGCTTTCCCCTCTTTCACTTGGCAGAGTATTCTCTATATGGCCCCTCACGGCAAATGAGGATGCAAGTGCGTATTCGTTTCGATCAGGGACCGGCCGGGCGAGGAACCCGGTTTCAGCGTCCGTCTCAAGTGATCCGCGCGGATGTGGCGGAGGACGTGCCCCAGGCTCTGGCGGCACTGGACGAGGCGCGCGCAGCTGGTGCCTGGCTGGCAGGGTATGCCAGTTACGAACTTGGCTATGCGCTTGAACCCCGGCTCAATGGTCTTTTGCCGGAAGAACGACGCCTGCCTTTGTTGTGCTTTGGGGTCTATGATGCACCGGATCGTGTCGCCCTTCCGTCGCCTGCGGGTGAAGTGGGCGCATTCCGGCCGCGCTGGGATGAAGCACGATACGGCAAGGCCTTCAGGGCCGTGCATGACGCCATCGGTGCCGGCGACATCTATCAGGCCAATCTGACATTTCCGATTGATCTGACCGTCTCGGGCAACAGCGAAACGCTCTATGCCGCGCTTGCGGCGGGGCAGCCGGTGGGCCACGGAGCACTGGTGCAACAGGATGGGCTGCCCGATCTGCTCAGCCGTTCGCCGGAGTTGTTTTTCCGCACCGATGAGGGTGGGAGGATCGAAACCCGGCCGATGAAGGGCACGCAACCGCGCAGTGAAGACCCAGATGAGGATGCGCGCCGCCGGGCTTTTCTGAGCGCGGACGAAAAGAATCGGGCCGAGAACCTGATGATTGTTGATTTGCTGCGCAACGATATCAGCCGCGTCGCGCTGCCCGGATCTGTTCATGTGCCTGACCTGTTCCGGGTGGAAACCTATGCCACCGTACATCAGATGGTCTCGCTGGTGCGGGCGCAGCTGCACAAATGCGTTGGGTTGGGTGAAATACTGACCGCACTGTTTCCCTGTGGATCGATCACCGGAGCCCCCAAGATCCGCGCGATGGAAATTCTGGCGGAACTGGAGCCATGGGCGCGCGACATCTATTGCGGAACGATTGGTTGGGCCGCGCCTGATGGTCGGTCCGAGTTCAACGTGGCCATCCGCACCTTGATGCTTGAGGATGATCAGGCCACTCTGAACGTAGGCGGCGGTGTCGTTTGGGACAGCACCGCCCCGTCAGAGTATGAGGAGGCGTTATGGAAAGCCCGCTTCGCCCGCCAGCTGAACCTGATTTCAGCCTGATCGAAACACTGGCCTTCCGGCCGGATCAGGGCTTTGTCAGGCTGGACCGCCATCTTGCAAGAATGGCCCGCACTGCGAAGGTGTTCGAGATTCCTTTCAATCCCGATGAAGCGACCGCCCGGCTGAAAAGCGCCGCGTGTGACACCCCGCTGCGTTGCCGCCTTACGCTGAATGTGTCGGGCTCGATCGATCTGACAACCGGCGACCTGGTGGACAATCCCGGGTTCTGGCGCGTCGCTCTGTCAGATCAGCGTCTGGCTTCGAATGACCTTTGGTTGCGTCACAAGACCACGCGCCGTGCGCTCTATGACTCTTCGCGCGCCGCACTGCCCGAGGGGGTGGACGAGCTGTTGTTTCTGAATGAACTGGATGAGCTTTGTGAAGGCACCATCACGAACCTGTTTCTGGAAATGCCTGATGGTCGGGTTCTGACGCCCGCTTTGTCCTGTGGGCTCTTGCCGGGGATACTGCGCGAAGAACTGCTGGAAAACAAAGCGGTCGCCGAAGCCGTGCTGACCTTGACCGACCTGAAAAATGCGCAAACTGTGCGGATCGGAAATTCACTGCGCGGACTGATCGAGGTGGAGCTGATAGACGGGTGACAAAAAACAGCACGATGGTCGAACCGCCGGTTGCATTGCGACGGCTGCGGCTGGAATTTGGCCTGTTCTATATCGGCTTCCCGTTGCTGATCGCTGTTCTCTTTCCACCGAACTGGATGTTTCCGGCCCTGTTTGCACTGACCGGGCTTGGTATCGTGCTGCTGCACCGGACGCCCGGGTTTCAATGGGCCGAGCTTCGTTACGGCTGGGCCAACTGGACCCTGCGCGAGTTGGCTCTGTTCTCTGCCATCGTTTCTGCCTTTTGCGTTGGGCTGATTCAGATCACGCGCCCGGAAGCCGCGTTCTTCCTGCTGACGCACCGCCCCGAAATGCTGGCGCTCATCTGGGTCGGGTACCCACTGTTGTCAGCGCTGCCACAAGAACTGCTGTTCCGCCCTTTGTTCTTTCGCCGCTATCACGCGATCCTGCCGGATGGGCGTGCGGCCTATCTGCTGAACGCGGCCATATTCTCGTTCGCACACCTTATGTACTGGAGCTGGATCGTCGCCCTGATGACATTTGTCGGCGGGCTACTGTTCACCTGGGCCTACCGGCAGCGCGGGTCATTCTTCTATGCGGTACTGCTGCACGCGATTGCCGGCAATATCATCTTTGCGGTGGGGCTGGGTGTCTATTTCTACTCAGGCAATGTGCAAAGGCCGTTTTGAAAGGGCGACCCGCCTTGACTTTCCGGGTCTGACAGGGTGTATCGGCGCGACGAATTCTGCGCCCGAAGGGATATTCCATGCACGCCTATCGCAGCCACACCTGCGCCGCCTTGACCGCCGCCAATGTTGGAGAAACCGTTCGCCTGTCCGGTTGGGTGCATCGGGTTCGAGATCATGGGGGCGTGCTGTTCATCGACCTGCGCGACCATTTCGGCGTAACCCAGATCCTGTGCGACGGCGACAGCGCCGCCTTTGCCGAGTTGGAAAAAGTACGGTCCGAATGGTGCATCCGCATCGATGGCACCGTCAAAGCCCGTGACCCGGACCTGGTGAACCCGAAACTGCCCACCGGCGAGATCGAAGTTTATGTACGCGAGCTGGAAGTTCTGGGGGCCGCCGACGAATTGCCGCTGATGGTCTTCGGCGATCAGGAATACCCCGAGGAAACCCGCCTGCGTTATCGTTATCTGGACCTGCGCCGCGAGGCGATGCAGCGGAACATGACCCTGCGCTCAGACGTGGTTGCGTCCATGCGCAAACGTATGTGGGATCAGGGCTTTCGCGAATATCAGACGCCGATCATCACCGCCTCGTCGCCCGAAGGCGCGCGCGACTTCCTGGTGCCTTCGCGCCTGCATCCGGGCAAATTCTATGCGTTGCCGCAAGCCCCGCAGCAGTTCAAGCAGCTGATCATGGTGTCGGGCTTCGACAAGTATTTCCAGATCGCGCCCTGCTTTCGCGACGAAGACCCGCGCGCCGACCGCTCGCCCACCGATTTCTACCAGCTGGACCTCGAGATGTCCTTTGTCGAACAGCAGGACGTGTTCGACGTCATTCAACCCGTTCTGACCGGCGTGTTCGAAGAATTTGGCAGCGGGCGCAAGGTTGATCAGGACTGGCCGCAAATTTCCTACAAGGACGCGGCGCTGTGGTATGGCACCGACAAGCCGGATCTGCGGAACCCCATCAAGATGCAGGTGGTTTCCGAGCATTTCCGCGGTTCCGGTTTCGCAATCTTCGCGAAGCTGCTTGAACAGGAAGGCACCGAGATTCGGGCGATCCCCGCGCCAGGCGGCGGCAGCCGCAAGTTCTGCGACCGCATGAACGCCTTTGCCCAGAAAGAGGGTCTGCCGGGGATGGGCTATATCTTCTGGCGCGATCAGGGTGAGGGGATGGAGGCTGCGGGACCGCTGGCCAAGAACATCGGCCCCGAACGCACCGAGGCAATCCGTCAGCAACTGGGTCTAGGTGTTGGCGATGCAGCCTTCTTCCTGGGCGGCAAGCCAAAAGCCTTTGAAAAGGTCGCCGGTAAGGCGCGTGACGTGATCGGTGAGGAATTGAATCTGACCGAAAAAGACCGTTTTGCCTTTGCCTGGATCGTGGACTTCCCGATCTATGAACAGGACGAAGAAACCGGCGCCATCGACTTTGAACACAACCCGTTCTCGATGCCGCAGGGCGGTATGGAGGCGTTGCAGGGCAACCCGCTGGATGTGTGCGGCTACCAGTATGATCTGGCGTGTAACGGGTACGAGCTGGTTTCAGGCGCGATCCGGAACCACAAGCCGGAAATCATGCTGAAGGCCTTTGAACTGGCAGGCTATGGCGAGGATGAAGTAAAATCCCGCTTTGGCGCACTGTTCAACGCCTTCCACTACGGCGCCCCGCCACACGGTGGATGTGCGGCTGGTATCGACCGGATCGTGATGCTGTTGGCAGATGAGGCCAATATCCGCGAAGTCATGATGTTCCCGATGAACCAGCGTGCCGAAGACTTGATGATGGACGCACCTTCGGATCCGACCTCGGATCAGTTGATGGAGTTGGGTCTTCGCATTATCCCTCAGGACCAGTAAAAAAATCCGCCCGCTTGTCGCGGGCGGTTTTTTTCACGCAGGCTGCGTGTGTCAGTCCAGTGGGTTTTTCAGATTGTCTCGATTGACGCGTATGGAACGCGCGGCATGCCGTGTTTGGCGGTACAGCCAGATGCACAGAAGGGTCGCAGTGATGAAATAGGCTGTCACCATTTCAAATCGCCTCTCGCTGTTCCAGTCGGTTCTGCACCATCCCGGCAATCTGCGCTGCCTGCGCCATGATCGGCGTCCCGTTTGCGCGTGACAATGCCAGCTTTCGCGCGGCTTCCGCCAAGGGCCTGTCATTTGCCTCGCGCGCGACGCCGTGCAGGAACTGAGCGGCGTAGTCCAAGGTACGATGATCGTTGGGACCTGCGAGCACATCGGCGATATGGGCCATGTCGTCCTGATAGGCCAGAGGGTCCGGGCGGATGATTTCATCGCGCACCGCATGAAGCCCGCTGGGCCGCCGATCCTCCGGCAGGCGTTCCAGAATGGATTTCTGAAAATGAGACATTGATTTTAGCGGCTTGGACAAAAACCCATCCGCTCCGGCCGCAAGAGCCATGTCTTCGCTGCCGTCATCGCCCGACAGGCCCATGATGACACTGATACGGGGCGTGGCCTCGGCCAATTCGGCGATCAGGTCGGCGCCGGATCCGTCCGGCAGGCCCATATCGACCAGGATGACCGAAGGCCGATAGATCTGTAGATGCCTTCGGGCCGATTTCAGGCAATCCGCACGGCGAATGCGCGCGCCGCTGTGCAGGCACATCAGGCGGATGGCATCGCAAGCGTACCGGCTGTCTTCGACAACCAGTATGGTCTGACCCAGCAAGGGTCGAGTCGCGGTGGGCGCGGCGGTGGTGGTGGCAAGTAGGCCCGAATCGTCCATGGCAGCTCTCCTATGCAGCAGATGCTTCACGCTAGGAACTTCTGGCTAACACGACGTTAACGCGCGATTTGGCGCACTTGTCCTTTGGCGGGTCAGCCCCCATAACCCATGCAACGCAGGACAGCAGGAGTGAGACATGATTGGACGTCTGAACCACGTCGCCATCGCCGTACCGGATCTTGAGGCGGCGTCCGAGCAATACCGCAACGCGCTGGGCGCCAAGGTCGGCGCGCCGCAGGACGAGCCGGATCACGGTGTCACGGTCGTGTTCATCGAACTGCCCAACACCAAGATCGAACTTCTGTATCCGCTGGGTGATGACAGCCCGATCAACGGTTTTTTGGAAAAGAACCCGGCCGGCGGCATCCACCATGTATGTTACGAGGTCGAGGATATCATCGCGGCCCGTGATCATCTGAAAGCGACCGGAGCCCGTGTTCTGGGATCAGGTGAGCCCAAGATCGGTGCGCATGGTAAACCGGTTCTGTTTCTGCACCCCAAGGATTTCAACGGCTGCCTGGTCGAGCTGGAGCAGGTATAACCCCCAGCCCCGGAGGGCCCGAAATGACCATTACTGCCGCGCTGGTGTTGTTCGCCGTCATCTGGTTCATGACGTTGTTGGTGGTGCTGCCCATTCGCATCAAAACCCAGGGCGATCTGGGTGACATCGTTCCCGGCACGCATGCGGGCGCGCCGGAAGTGCATCACATGAAAAGAAAGATGTGGATCACCACCGGTATCTCTGTGGTTCTGTGGGCGATCATCGCCGGGATCATCCTGTCGGGCGTGATCTCGGTGCGGGATTTCGACTGGCTGAACCAACTGGAGCCAAGATAATCCCCGTCAGGCCTTTTGGCCCGACGCGGCGTGATAGATATGGGTGAACGTGGCGGCCCCGATGATCGGGATCACCAGGTTCACCAGCGGCACTGAAAGCGGAATGGCCATCAAGGTGCCCGCCACCCAGATCGTTGTCGAGTGTTTGGACCGCAGCTTGCGTGCCCCGTCGCGCCCGATTCTTCGCATCGCAGCCAGGGTGAAATATTCCCTCCCCAGCAAGAACCCGTTCATCGCCCAAAAGATGAAAGGCGCAAGCGGGGTGAAAATTGCGTACAGGATCAGCGCCAGCAGGTTTGCCACAATCAGAACACCAAAAAAGCTGAGACCGTCCATTACCGCCTCTGAGACCGGGATACGCCGAGCGGGCGGCAACGCCGGAAAATGTTTGTCCTCAACCGCCTGTGCCACCTCGTCCAGAAAGATCGAGGTGATGGCGGATGCGACCGGCACCATCAAAAAAACGGGCAGGATCAGGACGAGCACGATACCGGAATAGTTCAGAACGTCGTTCAGCCACGGGACAGCCCCCACGAACGGCAATGAGATTTCGCTGCCCGACAACCAGTTGATCAACCAGATTGCGCCTGCACAGGCAAGAACCAGCAGCAGAATGGTCAACCCCACGCCGCGCAGCAAAACGGCACGGAACTTGGGATCTCCGGTCTGGCCAAGTGCGCTGAAAAAGGCGTTCAGGATGATCATTCCGAAACCCACTCTGTCAACGCGGCCACATCGGGCCGGGGGCGTTCCGGCGGGGTCGCGCCCTCGGTGGCGATATGAATCAACCCGGCCACGCGTTCGTTTTCGGCAAGCCCGAAAGCATCGACACAGAACGCGCGATCATGTGTTTGCCAGCCCGACAGCCAATTGGCGCCCCAGCCCGCAGCCAGCGCGGCATTCAGCAGCGCCAGACAGACCGCGCCAGCAGAGTAGGATTGTTCGATGGCCGGAATCTTTTCGGATTGCTTGCGAACCTCGATGACCGCGATGGCCAGATGCCCCATATCGAACTGGCTGCGCGCCTTGGCGATGTCTTCCGGGCTTTTGTTCAGCCTTTGCCCGCAGGCCTCGGTCAGGGTCGCCAGACGTGGCATCGCGCCCTTTTCGAGAACGATGAATCGCCAGGGCTCCAGTTTGCCGTGATCGGGGCTGCGGGCGGCGGCCGTCAGCAACGGCAGCAACTCTTCCCGGGTTGGGGCCGGAGCAACCAGTGTCTTGGCCGGCCGGGACCGGCGCGACTGCAAAAACTCCAGAGCGGCGGGGTTTTTCAGGGACATATGTTAACTTCCTTTACATCGGGACTCTGTATCTTGGTCGGTATTCTGCCCGTTTCAAGGGCACGCCAATGGATTGCTTGGATCAATTTCATTACGACGTGCTTCGTGCAAGACTTTGAGAAAAAAGAGGAGACAATGGCGAAACCCAAACTGCGCGATCTGCCGGATCTCAGCGCGATGGCGCAGGCCGGGGCCGTTTTCAAACTGAAGGTGACGCCCAAGGCGGCCCGCGATCGGGTGAGCGTCGAAGACGGTCAGATCAAGGTATCCGTTACGGCCCCGCCGGAAAACGGCAAGGCCAACAGGGCCGTGCAGTTGCTGCTTGCAGAATGTCTTGGCGTCGCGCCCTCGACCCTGATGCTGAAGCAGGGGCAAGCCGCACGGATCAAGCTGTTTTCCTATGACCCCTGAGGTCCGGTTTCGCGAATTTGATAAACACCTTCGGGCAGATCCAGCGCGGCCGCCAGATCCCGCACCTGCTCGGGCGACAACGTGATCTTCTGTATTTGATCGGTGCGGGGATCAAGTTGTTCCAGCGTGACGCATTCCGCGAAATTGTTGATCACCACATCTTCCTGCAAAGGTTGTTCGCCTTCGTCCACAAGCGTAATGACCGTCGAGTCGAATTCATGCTCAATCGTAAACATGAGGCCAGAGTGCAAGCCGCCGGGGCGCAATGCAAGCCGTTCGTTGAACCGGCGGTGTGGTTTCGCCGGCACGGTCGTACTATGTTGAAATCACGGCCATTCGGTCTCAAAGGATATGACATGCACAGATGGTTTGTTTTTTTGCTGTCCCTGCTGCTTGCGGCATGTGGAGAGGGGGCCTTGCGCGTCCAACCCGCCGAGGAATGGCGGGGGGATGAGCCAGAGGCCGAACCGATGGTGCAAACCTTCCGAGAGGTCAGTCGGGCCGTTGGGGCGGAAGCCCGCAGACAGTGTCTGAAACAGACGACCGGGCAGAATTGCGACTTTCGGATTCTTGTCGACTTGAACCCACAGGCTTCGGTCAATGCATTCCAGACGCTGGATGAAAACAAGCAGCCGGTGATCATATTCACCCGCTCGATGATCGAATCCACCCAGAACGCGGATGAACTGGCGTTTGTCATGGGGCATGAAGCAGCCCACCACGTGTTGGGACACATCGCCAGGCAGAGTGAAATCGCCAGCGCCAGCGCGGCCGAGTTCGGGCGGGTGGCAGAGTTGCGCGGCGGGGACGCCGCCGCCATAGAAGAGGCGCAAAAGCTGGGCGCGCAGGTCGGCGTTCAGGCTTATGTGAAAGACTTTGAGCTGGAGGCAGACCAGTTGGGAACCATCATCACCTATAACGCGGGATACAATCCGTTGGTTGGGGCAAAATTCTTTGATCGCATCCCGGATCCCGGTGACAGGTTTTTGGGAACCCACCCGCCAAATGCTCAACGCGTTCAGATCGTGCTGGAGACAGCAGAGCAACTGGGTCTGTCCCAATGACCGCGCTTACGTGTCTGGGTGTCGTCCTGACGGATCGCGGCTCGAAATACGCGGTGTCAGGCGCGCAGGTCACGACGCGGGCTGAAATCGACGCCGTTCTGGAGGATTTGAAATCCGACAAGAGCTATGCAAAGGCTACCCATAACACCTGGGCTGCGGCTTTGCCGACCGGCGCGTTGAAGGCCGATGACGGGGAAAGCGGCGCGGGTATGGTGATCCTTCGGATGATCGAACGCGCCGGGTTGAAAAATCACGTAATTGTCGTGACGCGCTGGTATGGCGGCAAGAAACTGGGCGGGGATCGCTTTCGCCGTGTTCAGGATGCCACGCGGGCCTATCTGGATCACATCGGCATCCAATCTTGACCTGAGTCAATGTTTGCCCTCGCGGATGCGCTACCCTTTGGACACAGCGTGAAAGCGAGAGGAAACAGCATGCCTACCCAAGAGACCCTGCGGCTGCATGCCGGATTGGTGGACGATATGGCCAGAATGCTGGACATTGATCTTGAGGAAGCCGCCATTGATGGCTCCGTTTCCGTGGACCAGATCTCTGACGCTGTTTTGCGCTGTACCGACTGCCCGAACCCGGATCACTGCAAGAGTTTGCTGAACAATCCCGGTTCTGCTCGGCGTACGCCCGAATACTGCCGAAACCAGGAATTGCTCGACAATCTCCTGCCTTGACATACGGGTGTGCCATGACACGTCTGGGCGAAATCATGACCCATCTGCGTTTGGTGTTGCGCATGGGGCAGGCAACCGGAGCCGATTTGGCCGCGGCCTATCGGAGCGGTCATCTGAAACAGGAAGAATGGGCTGAAATCGTGCAGCAGTGCCGCGGCTGTTCCTGGGCCAAGGACTGCCCGGAATGGTTGGAACGGCGCGAACAGGTTGAACAGGCACCGTCGACATGCCCGAATCGCACGTTTTTTGCCGCCCTCAAAACCAAGCAGAAGGAGCACGCTTGATGTCTCAGGTCGCGTTGGGGGAAATCGAAAAGCATTTCTGGCTTACACGCTCGGTTTCGCGCTGTATGGGCATTTCCATGACCGAAGTGATGGCCGAAGGACGCCTTTCGCCGGAACAATACGCCGAGCTTGTCACGCGGTGTCGCGCTGCCGGATGTGATTTGCAATGCGAGTATTGGCTTGCCCGGCAACAGGGCACAGCGGCCACGGCCCCGGATTTTTGCCCGAATGCCGAGATATTGAATGGGTTGAAAACCTGATCAAAGCCCGTTGTGCGTTCCGTCGCACAAAGGCGGTTTCGAACTGTGTTTGCACCCACAGAAGAAAACCTTCTTACTGTCTTCCGCTGTATATTTCACAGGCTCAAATCCGGTGCCTTTGTGCGAGCCATCGCAAAACGGCTGTCGGCCGGATTTTCCGCAGGCGCACCAGAAATAGGTTTTTCCCTGAACGACCTCGACCGGAAAGGGCGATTTCCGGGCAATGATGGGTGCGTTTGACATGTGGCTTCTCCGTCTTTTGGCTGAATGTGCTGCAACAGTTTAGGGCGTCGCAGTCAGAAGGATAGGTTTGACGCCGCAAGGAACGTCATTGCGCCATTGGATTGGCATGGATTCGCTGTGACTCACGAAGTCGTGATCGATTCAGTTGCCAGATAGTCGTTCAACCCGTATTCTGAAACCGGCCCCGAAAAGCTGGGCAATATCAGAAAAGTAATAAAGGATTGACGGACATGAAACTGAAACTCGCCGCCGTTGGCGCATTTGCACTGATCCTGACTGCCTGTGCGCAGCAGGAAGAACCGACACCTGTTTACGTTCAGCCCAGCTATGACAAAGCCGGCACGCCCAGCTGCCCGGGTGGCTATGAGCTTGCCACAACCGAAGCAGGCCAGACGGTCTGTAATCCGGTTACTCAGTAAGCCATTCGCAGGCGGCCCGGACGCGGACCGCCTGCACCCTTTCGGGAACGACCGCCGCCATTCGTGGCGGTTTTTTCTTGCCTGCTTTTTTGCGGCTGTCGGCAAGTGCTTTGTCGCGGGGTGCGACCCCTGTTTAGTGCCTTTTGAAGCCGTAGGAATGCTTGAACTTGAATGACTTGAATTTCTGTCGTTTGACCGACCCATAGGGGATATGCCCGATGACACGCCGTTTGGGGGCGGTGTATCGATAAACCGTGGTCGGTTTTTTGATATGCGCCTTGGGGTGCTTGGCGTGTGACTTGGCTTTCGGGGCCACGTAATACCGGTTTATCTTGTGACGGCCGTTTTTGTGAAAGCTCAGATTTTTGCCGCCGACCACAATAAATCCGGCAGAGCCGACCTGTGTGGGCTGGGCGTAACCGGGGGTGGCCACGAAATGCGCAGCGATCAGGAATATCACACCCTTCCGGCCAAGCTTGAAGATATGAGACATGAAAACCCCCGTGATTGGCTTTCAGTCCAAGATCGGGTCTGACCGCGTGTTCGGCCAGTAAACTCGGTTCACGCTTTGCCCATATGCCGTGTGCTCGACGCGGTGTCAGACCTTAGACGGGCTTACCCCACAAATCGTATTCTCCGGCCTCGTCCACTTCGACCGTGACGATGTCACCGGGCCTGAGGTTTTCGAACCCTTCATCGATGAACAGGTTGCCGTCGATCTCGGGCGCGTCTGCCTTGGTGCGGCAGGTGGCGGCCTCGTCGTCGACCTCGTCCACGATCACCTCAAGCGTCTGTCCGACCTTCGCCTGCAACTTGGCCTCCGAGATCGCCTGAGCCTTTTCCATGAAGCGATCCCAGCGTTCCTGCTTGATTTCGGCCGGGACGTGATCGGGCAGGTCGTTCGAGCGCGCGCCATCCACGTTTTCATACTGAAAACACCCGACACGATCCAGTTGTGCCTCGTCCATCCAGTCCAGCAGGGTCTGGAATTCGGCTTCGGTCTCGCCCGGATAGCCGACGATAAAGGTCGATCGCAGGGTGATACCCGGGCAGATCGCGCGCCAGGCCTTGATTTCATCCAGCGTTCTGGCCGACGCGGCCGGGCGTGCCATGCGTTTCAGAACGTCCGGGTGGGCGTGTTGAAACGGGATATCCATATAAGGCAGCACGTTGCACCCGGCATCCGCCATCAGCGGAATCAGGTCCCGCACATGCGGATAGGGATACACATAGTGCAGCCGCACCCAGGCATCCAACTGCCCCAGTTCACGCGCCAGATCGGTGATATGGCTGCGTACTTCACCGTCTTTCCAAGGGTTCACATCGTATTTGCGGTCCAGCCCATAGGCCGAGGTGTCCTGCGAAATCACCAGCAATTCACGCACGCCATTGTCGACCAGCTTTTCCGCCTCGCGCAGAACCGCATGCGCCGGGCGGCTGGCCAGCTTTCCGCGCATGTCGGGGATGATGCAGAACTTGCACTTGTGGTTGCAGCCCTCGGAAATTTTCAGATAGCTGTAGTGGCGCGGCGTCAACTGAACGCTGCTGGCGGGTAACAGGTCCACGAACGGATCAGGATCGGGGGGCACAGCGGCATGCACCGCATCCAGCACCTGCTCGTATTGGTGCGGGCCGGTGACAGCCATGATGCGGGGGTGATGCTCGCGAATGTAATCCGGTTCTGCGCCCAGACAGCCGGTTACGATGACCTTGCCGTTTTCCACCAGCGCCTCTCCGATCGCGTCCAGCGATTCCGCCTTGGCGCTGTCAAGGAACCCGCAGGTGTTCACAATGACGGCATCGGCCCCGGCATAATCTGGCGAAATGCCGTATCCTTCGGCACGCAGCCGGGTCAGAATGCGTTCACTGTCGACCAACGCCTTTGGGCAGCCCAAGGACACCATACCGATGGTCGGCTGGTTTGATTGGGGCGTCTCGGTGATCCGGGCAGCAGGCGCCAGGTCGGGGCGGAGGTTTGGCGGGTTCGTCGTCATGCGCGGCATATAGTGGGGAAAGCTTCCCCTTGCAAATGTGACGTGTGATTTGAATGATCACGGCAATGACAAGCCAAAAGGCGGAGAGCAGACTATGAAATGGCTGATGCGCATCCTGTTTATTGTTGTGGCCGTGGTCGCGTTGATCATCGGCGCGCTGTTGCTGATGCCGGGGGAGAAGCTTGCCGCGATTCTGGCCGAGCAGGTCAAGGCCCAGACCGGGAGGGATCTGACACTGACCGGCGATGTGCGCATATCCTTCTGGCCGGTGGTCGGGATGGAGACCGGGCCGGTGCGTTTCGGCAACGCAAGCTGGGCCGGACCGGAGCCGATGCTCAGCGCGGATAGCCTGGCCGTCGGGGTGGACGCTGCCGGGCTGTTGAACGGGGATCTGCGGATCAAACGTGTTTTTGCAGACAATCCCGTGTTGCGGTTGGAACGATCCGATGGGCGCGGCAATTGGGAATTGAGCACCCCAACAACAGCGACAACTGCGGCCACGACCGGGGGCACCACGCCCGCTGAGCCCTCGGGGCAGGTCACGCTGGATCAACTGGAGCTGACAAATGCACGGCTGATTTACGTGGAAAATGGCGTCACGCAGATGGACTTCTCGGGCGTGACACTATCTACAAGCTGGCCCGAGGTGACGGCCCCGTTGGTGATGGAGGCCGCCATGCCAGTGCCCGGAGGTGCGGTTCAGGTTGATCTGAAAATCCCGGATTTACCGGCTTTTGCGGCCGGGTCAGTGACTGATCTGGAACTGGCGTTGACGGCTCCGGGCGGCGAGATCGGATTTGAAGGACGCGTCAATCTTACGGGTGAAATGGATGGAACCATCAAGGTCGTGACGCGGGACACTGAAAGAATGCTTGCCGCCTTCGGTCAGGCTGGCACATCTGTACCGCCCGGATTGGGCAAAATCGCCGACATTTCAGCGCATATGACGTATACGCAGGACGGGCGGATTTCCATGCGGAACATGGTTGCGCAATTGGATGACAACCGGTTCGTGGGTGAGGCGGATATCACCATCTCGGACCCGCCGCGTATCGTGGCCCGTCTGGATGCCGGTGATCTGGATCTGTCGCGGATTTCCGAAACGGGTTCTGCCCCAAGCGGCACGTCTCAGGCAAACGCTCCTGCACCTGAGGGGTGGTCGAAGGACCCTATCGACGCGTCCGCTCTGGCCTTGGCGAACGGTAAGATTCGCCTGACGGCCAACTCGATCGCCGTGCCCGGAATGACGTTCGGTAAGAGTGACCTGACCCTGTCGCTGGATCGGTCGCGGGCCGTTCTGGACATGCACCCGGCCACGCTGTTTTCGGGGCAACTGAAGGGTCAGGTGGTTGCCAACAACCGCAACGGCCTGTCTGTCGGCGGCAACGTGACCGCCACCGGGATCGATCTGGAACAGGCACTGACCACGATGGCCGGGGTCAAACGCCTGTCGGGAACCGCTGCGGGAGCATTTGAGTTTCTGGGCGTTGGTCAGTCCGAGGATCAGATCATGCGGTCCCTCAGCGGCAAGGGAAACCTGGATGTCGGTCCCGGAGTGATTTCCGGGCTCGATCTGGACCGATTGATGGGGCAGGGCACCGGATCAGGCGGAACCACCGTGTTCAACAGCCTGACGGCCAGTTTCACCATCGACCAGGGCGTGTTGACGAACAGTGATCTGCTCATGTCACTGAAGAATTTCCGTGCAGATGGCACCGGTACAGTAGATCTGGGGGGTCGCAACATCGACTATCTGTTCACGCCCGTGGCGTTGCGTGCCAATTCCGGGCAGGGGATATCGGTTCCCGTTCACATCAAAGGCCCCTGGAGCGACCCGTCGATCAAGCCGGACCTGACCAAGGTGATCGAGGCGGCCGCGGATGTGAAGGTCAAGGAACTGGAAGACGACGCCAAACAGAAGGTTTTTGATAAGGTCGGCAACGAATTGGATACGACGATCACCGACAGTGATCAGATCGAAGACGCCATCAAGAACAAGCTTGAAGAAGAGGCAAAAAAAGGCCTGCTCAAATTATTCGGCGGCGACTGAGCAACCATCGTGCTTGGGGCATCGGGATATGCCCCAAGCAGTTGTTTTCAGATGGTTTGGTCGTAATCGCCGACACCGGGCTCGGTTCGGATGACGGCGTCTATGTCCGCGAAGATGGCGCGCATCTCAGCCTCGCTTTCGCTGCTTTCACAGACAACGACCAGATTGGGGGTATTGGACGAAGCCCGCACCAGACCCCAGCTGCCGTTGTCCAGAATCACACGTGCGCCGTTCACCGTGACCACTTCCTTGATTGCGCGGCCAGCGAGTGTTTCGCCCGCATCTCCCTTGGCGACCAACTTGTCGACCAGCCGCTGAAGGATATCATATTTCTCGGTATCAGCGGCGTGGGGTGACATCGTGGGTGTGGACCAGGTCTTGGGCAGGGCCTTGCGCAGGTCCGACATGCTCTGATCCGGGTTGCGGTCCATCAGTTTGCAGATTTCGACTGCGACACGCATCCCGCAGTCGTATCCACGCCCGATCGGTTCGGCCAAAAAGTAGTGGCCTGATTTTTCGAACCCGGCCAGTGCACCGATTTCCTTGACCCGACGCTTCATGTGGCTGTGGCCGGTCTTCCAGTAATCGGCTTTGACGCCCAGGGCCTGCAACTCGGGGTCGCTGGCGAACAGACCGGTGGATTTCACATCCGCGACAAATGTCGATCCGGGGTGAAGCTTGGCCAGATCACGCGCCATGATGACGCCAACCTTGTCGGCAAAGATCTCCTCGCCCTCATCATCGACGACGCCGCAGCGGTCTCCGTCACCGTCAAACCCCAGCGCCAGATCGGCACCACTGGATTTCACGGTGGCGGCCATGTCGTGCAGCATCTCCATGGCTTCTGGGTTCGGGTTGTAGTTGGGGAACGTATAGTCCAGACGGTTATGGCTGGGTACGACCTCAACCCCGATCCGCTCGAAAATCTCGGGCGCAAAGGCCGAAGCCGTGCCGTTGCCCGTTGCGCAGACCACTTTGAGCGGGCGGGACATTTTGAAATCGCCGACCAGGTCGTCGATATAGGCCTCTTTGACGCCATCGACGAACTCGTACGAGCCGCCTTCGCGCGTGACGCTTTCGCCGTTCAGTACGATGTCACGCAGTTCCGACATCTCATCCGGGCCATGGGTCAGCGGACGCTCAAAACCCATTTTGACCCCGGTCCAGCCGTTGGGATTGTGGCTGGCGGTGACCATCGCCACCGCCGGCACATCCAGATGGAACTGTGCGAAGTATGCCATGGGGCTGAGCGCAGGGCCGATGTCTTTGACACGGATACCAGCCTGTATCAGGCCCAGCATCAGGGCATTTTTGATCGCCAATGAATAATCGCGATAATCGTTGCCGACAGCAATTACAGGCTCGATCCCGCGCCTGTGCATCTGCGTGCCAAGCCCCAGCCCAAGCGCGGTCATGCCGGGCAGGTTGATCTCTTCGGGATATTTCCAACGGGCGTCGTATTCACGGAACCCGGTGGGCGTGATCATCGCGTCGCGCAGAAAGTTCCAGCTGTTGGGCGTTACCTCGGTGAGGGGTTTGGTCATAACAAGTCTCAATCGTTAAATCTGTATCGGATTCGCTTTAGCAAGCGCATCAAATCGCATCAATGTGTCAACAAGTTGGGGCATCTGGTCGAGGGGGATCATATTTGGCCCGTCCGATGGGGCCGAGTCCGGGTCCTGATGGGTTTCGATGAACACGGCCCCAACACCCAGAGAAACCGCGGCGCGGGCCATTACCGGTGCAAATTCGCGCTGCCCGCCCGAAGACCCGCCCTTGCCTCCGGGTTGCTGCACGGAATGGGTGGCGTCCATCACCACCGGATACCCGGTTTTCGCCATTTGGGGCAGCGCGCGCATGTCGGCGACAAGCGTGTTGTAGCCAAATGAGGTGCCACGCTCGGTCAGCAGGATATTCTGATTTCCGGTGCTTTCGATTTTATCGACGATGTTGGTCATTTCCCAAGGTGCAAGGAATTGCCCCTTTTTCACATTGACCGCTTTGCCGGTGTTGCCGGCCGCCAGCAGCATGTCGGTCTGACGGCACAGGAATGCCGGTATTTGCAGAACGTCCACCGCCTCGGCGGCGATGGCGCATTGCGCTTCGGTATGAACATCGGTCAGAACCGGGATGCCCATCGTCTTGCGGATGTCGCTTAGCACCTTCAGCCCCGCATCGATGCCCATGCCACGCTTGCCCGACAGGGATGTCCGGTTCGCCTTGTCATAAGACGCCTTGAAGACGTATTGCGCCCCGGCGGCGTCGCAGGCTTCTTTCATCTTGCCCGCAATCATCTGCGCGTGGTCTGCGGTTTCAAGCTGACATGGCCCAGCTATGATGGTCAGCGGAAGGTCGTTGCCGACTGTCAGGTCGGAGATTTTAACATGTTTCATGAGTTTTATGAGGATACCTGTTCACGAAGGACCGACGCGGTAAGCGAGATCATCAGGTAGATACCAGCAAACAACAGGAATGCCAAAATCGTATTTTCGAACTTGCGCGGATAGCTGGGTTCCTGACTGGGAACCGGGTTGACCGACACGGTCAGATAGCGCACCTGCCGGTTGGCTTCGGACCGGGTCGCTTCCATTTGCTGCATTGCCGTTTGCAGCATCATGTCACGCGCCGCCAGGTCCGCCTGCGCGATCTGGATACGCACGCTCAACCGCGCCAGCGAGTTTTCGCCGTCCGAGGCATCCTGCATCTCGGCATTCAGTTCTTTGAGAACCTTTTCCAGACGGGCGATATCTGCCTTGACACCATCAACTTTTGCCTTGTTCGGGCGCAGGTTGTCCTGAAGCGCGGCGAGCTCAAGCTCTTTGTCCTGAACCAGTATTTCGATTTCGTTGATGCGGGCACGCAGGCTGGCAATGACGTTTTCGGGGTCAAGAACCGCGCCCTGAAGCTGAAGCTCGATCAACTCTTCCTGAGCCTGCCTGCGCGCTTCCTGCGCCGCTTCGAAACTTTGCAGCGCGTCGCGCATCTGGTCTTCGCGTTTTTTTCCGGACAAGGCGTTCACCCTGTCTTCTGCGTAAGAGATCAGGCGCTCGGAAAACTCGGTCGATGTCTGCGCGTCGGGGGCGGCAACCTCCATCCGAATGACCCCTTCGGTCGGGTCATAGCCGATGGTGATCATGCGTTTGAACAGCTTATAGGCGTCTTCAAGCGAGGCGTCTGGCGCCAGTCTTTGAATCGGGTCGATCCATTCCTGCTTGAAGACATCGGAAAACCCGGCATCCCGATCCAGCAACAGCAAAGCTTCTTTCGATTCCAAAAAAGACTGAACCGAGATCGAGTCCTGCGTGGTGGCGAATTGCGTGCCGGCGAGCAGACCGCCGACACTGCCCGGTCCGCCATCAGCTTGCAGGATCAGGAATTCGGAATCGCTGGCATACATCGGCGTGGCGATGCGGTAGAAATAGAAGCCGACAATGAAGGTCGGCAGGAACACAAAGGCCGCCAGACGCGCAAACAGTCCAAACAGTTTACGCTTGCGACGGCGTGCGATGTCTTTTTGGATTTGGCTGATTTCATAATTGCGCCGCTCAGCCGGGCTGAGCTCGGGCCCGGGCAGGTTCGTTTTCTCGGCGCCCATGGGCTGCGGCAGTTGAACGTTGATCCTGTCCTTGGGTTTGTCACCCCCGTTCGATGGTTTTGCCGCAGCAAGGTCCAGCAGATTGGTGCGCTGGAAGGGGTCGATGCCCTTTTTGCGCAGCAACCGCACCGCGTCATAATCCGACGTCGCGGCCAGACCGTGTTTCTGCGCCAGACGTCGTGCGATACGCAATTGACGGCCCGTCAGGCCTTCGCGCTTGATGTCATCCAGCTGCGTCCCGGGCTGTGCTTCGCCGGCGGCCGCAGGGCCTTGCGTCGCGTTGCGAATACGCGAGATGGCGTCCGATCGCGCCTCGGCCGAGCTTTCCGTCTGACGTCCGCGGCGCCAGTTGTATTTTCTAACCTTGGGTTTCGTAGTCATACAGCTGCTTCGCCTCTTCCAAGGAGTCAAATATATACAATTGCCCGTCCAGAAGTACGGCCGCTTTCTGGGCGAATTTCTCCAACACGGACGGGCTGTGCGATACGATCACCAAAGTCGTCGTGCGCAATCTTTCCTTCAGGATCGCCCCAGCCTTTTCGTTGAATTCGACATCTGTTGTCGCCGGCATCCCTTCGTCGATGAGATACATGTCAAAGTCCAGCGCCAGCATCAAAGAAAAGGTGAAGCGCGCCCTCATCCCAGAGGAGTAAGTGGCAAGGGGCTGGTCGAAATATTCGCCCAGACCGCAGAGCCATTTGCAGTAGGCCTCGATGTAATCGGGGTCCATACCGTAGATCTTGGCGATGTAGCGCGCGTTCTCAAGCGCTGACAGTTTTCCCGACACGCCACCGGTGAACCCCATGGGGAAGGACACCCGGCATTCGCGGCGGACCACGCCCTCGTCGGGTTTTTCCAGACCGGCCATCATGTTGATCAGCGTGGTTTTTCCGGTTCCGTTCGGGGCCAGAACGCCCAGTGAGGTGCCCAGTTCGACCCGAAACGAGACCCGATCCAGAATCACCTTGCGGCGCGTTCCGGTCCAGAAGGATTTGCTGACGTTGTCGAATTCTAGCATTCGCTGTCTGCTGCTCGTTTCGTTCGTGTTGTCGCACTTGCGGGCGGCCAGAAAGGGTTTTTTTTACCGGCCCATGTTGGCTACATTATGTCGAATTATGAAACAAATGATCAATGCGTCCCGGTTGCGCGCATGAATGTCTGGTCGGGCGCAGCAAGGGTTTCCATTCACTTGGTGCTGCGTTCGGTCGTTATTATCTGTTTTGGCAGCCAACAACAGACTGGATGGACAGGGACCGTCACGATCAGATGAACGCTTTACGTCAGGAAATCCGCGCTTGCCGCTTGTGTGCCGACAGGTTCGCGCAAACAGAAACCGCACACGAGCCGCGCCCGGTGGTCTGGTTCCGCCCCGGAACACCGATCCTTGTCGCAGGGCAGGCACCGGGCGCCCGTGTGCACGAGTCGGGGCGGCCCTTCACCGACCCGTCCGGCGACAGGCTGCGGCACTGGCTGGGGATTGATGAGACGGTTTTTTACGATCGCGACCGTGTTTCGATTGTACCGATGGCGTTCTGCTTTCCGGGGTATGATGCGCGCAATGCGGATCTTCCCCCACCTGCGATGTGTCGCAAGACCTGGCATGACCGGGTGATGCAGGACCTGGGGCGTGTGCCGCTGACCGTGCTGGTCGGAGGTCACGCGCACAAGTTTCATCTTGGCGCGCGCGGGTCGGTGACGGACACCGTCCGCAACTGGCGGGACCATGCGCCGCGGGTCTTTGCCTTGCCTCACCCGTCCTGGCGCAATACGGCATGGTTGAAGAAAAACCCGTGGTTCGAGGCTGAACTGCTGCCTGTTTTGCGTGCACGGGTCCAAGAGGTGCTGAATGACTGACTCCACGGCGTTGGACACCGCGCATGCCGCGATGCAGGCGGACCCGACAAGTGATGCCGCCCGTCTGCGTTTCTTTGAACGGCTTGCGGATAGCGAGCTGTTTCTGATGCTGACCGAAGAAGCGCGGGACCAGAATATCTCGCCCGAAGTGTTCGATGTGGCTGACGGGCGCTTTGTTCTTGCCTTTGATCGTGAGGACCGGCTGGCGCAGTTTGCCGGGCGGCCCGTGCCGTATGTGGCGCTGTCGGGGCGGGTGCTTTCGGGGATGCTGTCGGGACAGGGCATCGGGCTTGGTCTGAACCTTGAGACGGCGCCATCTTCCATGCTGATTCCGGTGGAAGCACTGGAATGGTTGGCTCAAACGTTGCAGCACAGCCCGCAAGAGGTCGAGGAAGAGCTTGCCGAGTTTTTGCCGCCCGCTGGCCTGCCGCAGAACCTGCTGACCGCGCTGGATGCAAAACTGGCGACGGCAGGCGGACTTGCCAGCGCGGCTTATCTGGTCGCCACCAAGTCCAAATCGGGCGCGCAGGGCCATCTGTTGGGGTTTGTCGATGCGATCGAGGGGGCCGAGCCCGCTTTGGCCAAGGCCGCGTCCGAGGCGCTGACCTTTTCCGGGATCGAGGCAGGCGCGATGGATGTCGGGTTTTTCACCGCAAGCGAGGCCGCCGCCACGCTGTTGGCCAAGGTGGGCCTTCGGTTTGATCTGCCCCAGCCGCAAGTTGCCGATACGGTCCGTGAAGCCCCCGGCAGGAACCCGGACAACCCACCCATTCTGAAATAACCATCCAAACGCAAACACGCGGCGCAAGCTGCACCGCGTGTTGCTGCGCCTGGGTTATGTTTATTCCGCTGCCGCTTCCAACTTGTCCTGCGTGCGGGTTTCGAAGTCGGTGGCGTCGTGGCGTTCGTGAAGCTGCGTGTGCGGCTCGCCAAAGGTGCGGTTGACCATGCGGCCGCGCTGAACCGCAGGGCGCGCGTCGATCGCCTTGGCCCATCGCATGACGTTCTTGTAGGACTCCACGTCCAGGAACTCTGCCGCGCTGTAAAGGCGGCCCAGAACCAACTGACCATACCAGGGCCAAATCGCAATGTCGGCGATCGAATAGTTTTCGCCCGCGATGAAGGTTTTTTCTGCCAGTTCACGATCCAGAACATCCAGTTGGCGCTTGGTCTCCATGGCGAAACGGTTGATCGGGTATTCCCATTTCTCGGGTGCATAGGCGTAGAAATGCCCGAACCCACCGCCCAGATACGGCGCGCTGCCCATCTGCCAGAATACCCAGTTCATCACCTCGGTCCGCTCGGGGCCGGAAGCCGGCAGAAACGCGCCGAACTTTTCGGCCAGATGGAACAGGATCGAGGCGCTTTCAAAAACCCGAACAGGTTTGTCGCCCGACCGATCCCAAAGCGCGGGGATTTTCGAGTTCGGGTTGACCTCGACAAAGCCCGAGCTGAATTGATCGCCTTCTCCGATGTTGATCAGCCAGGCGTTGTATTCAGCGCCTTCATGACCAAGTGCCAGCAGCTCTTCCAGCATCACCGTGACTTTCACGCCATTGGGTGTCGCGAGCGAGTACAGCTGAAGAGGATGCTGTCCGACCGGCAGGTCCTTGTCATGGGTCGCTCCGGCGATCGGCCGGTTGATGTTGGCGAATTGTCCGCCACTTTTACTGTCCCAGGTCCAGACCGCTGGAGGGGTATACGAGGATTGGTCGCTCATCACTTGCCTTTCTTGCCTATGTCAGGGCTGCCATACAGCTAATATTGCAAACCGCCGAGTCCAACCCCACCCAACTGGCGCATTCTGTAACAATCCGCCGCCAAACTTTCACGTTTTCTCGTGCCGGGTCACAGCGGCGTTAGGGGGACTACGCACCGCACGGGAATCGCATATTGTCCATTCAGACCTGCCCAAGGCATCACGGATTTAGTTGACCCGAAAAGGATGGACGACATGAAACGCTTTGCATTGACACTCGCTGCGGCCTTAGCGCTGGCAGTTCCGGCTTTTGCCGGCCCTCAATATGTTGACGGCACAGGTTTTGCTGTTTCGGGTTACGATGTCGTTGCCTATCGCAGCCTGGATCAGGTGCCGGTGGGCCAGCCGCAGCCCGAGGGTGTGCGCGGAAATGCCAACATCACCGCCGAGTACAACGGTGCGACCTGGGCTTTTGCGACCGAGGAAAACCGAAACAAATTCCTGGAAAACCCGGCATACTACGCGCCGCAATATGATGGGCACTGCGCCTATGGCGTGTCGCGCGGTGGCAAGGTTCCGGCAAACCCGAACCTGTGGCGGATCGTGGATGACAAGCTGTATCTCAACATCACCGATGTGGTTGTCGGATTTTTCGAGGAAGACATTCCGGGCAATATCAATCTTGCCGAAGGAAACTGGCCCGGTATCGAACCAAGCGACGCCTCGACCAACGTGATTCCGAAATTCACGTCAGAAGGCCCGGTTTCGAACTGATCCGGCGTCACAAGATCAATGCCCGGCTGGCTCAGCCGGGCTCAGGCCCTTACCCCGCAAGCCAGAATTGATCCCGAATATCCTGATCAGCGTCAAACCTGATCCGCACACTCTTGGCCCCCGGAAACTTCCGTTCGCGGATCGTATCGGGGATGATGACTTCTCCGGCACCGGTATCTTTTGACTGAAAGCTCAGAATTTCAGCCTCGGTGTGGCGTGCGCTGGTCAGGACGGTCGTCGGCAAGGCCACGCGATTTGCCCCATGATGCACGGGCGTGGTGACAAAATAGGTCAGATGCCGCCCGTAACACCCGACCGCGTCAGGAACGTGATCCGAGACACATGCATCAGATGTGTCCTGAACATCCGCTTCATCTTGCATTTTCGGCAACCTCTGGTCGGGATTCAGCATCGCCTTGCAGGCGGCGATATCTTCCAGCGGAAGTTCGATGATGCGCTTTTTCAAACGGGGTCGGCGCGGTTGCGGAGGGCCGGAACTGGCACCACCTTTTGTAACCAACCCTTCCTGGCGCAGAAAATCATAGGCCGCCTTGGCGCGCGAAAAACCGGAACTGTCCCCATCCTTGTGATCGGGATGTGAATGGAAGGCGATCTGCCTCCAGGCGTCCCTGATCTCTTGGGAACCGGCGCAGGGGCTTAACCCCAGATCCGCCAACGCATCCGCGCGCGCCCGCACTTTATCGACAGGTTCCATACTCAAAACACTCATTACAAACTACACTTTTCCAGTGTCGCCAGCGTCATGGTTTTGTCAAATTTCAGGGATGATTTGCGGGGCTGGTGACAACAATCGCGGTGTTGAGATTCAATTGTCCCTCAAAGGCACCGTTTTAGGGGTGGTGCTGGTAAACAGTACACATCTTCCGAAACGACAAACGCCCGGGCGCAAATGTAACCCGGGCGAATCATTGGATTTTTTGCAAGTCAGGCCACGTTTTCCAGTTCAACGCGCGGTGTAATGCCCAGTGCAAAGCAGACATCGCGCGTCAGTTCGGGACGGTTGAGCGTATAGAAATGCAGCTTGTCCACGCCGCCTTCGATCAGGTCCGAACACAGTTCAGTACAGATTGCCGTGGCCAACAGATCCTCGCGCTCGTCGCGCACCGCTTTTTCAAAGGCCTGTTCGACCCAAACCGGAATATGCGTGCCACAGCGCTTGGCGAAATTGCGGGCACCCGACCAGTTCTCGATCGGCAGGATGCCCGGAACGATCGGTTTGTCGATACCGGCCTTGGCGCACGCATCGCGGAACCGGAAAAAGGTCTCGGCTTCGAAGAAGAACTGTGTCAGCGCTTCGTCTGCGCCTGCGTCTAGCTTGGCCTTCAACCAGTCCACATCCGCAGCCATGTCTGCGGCCTCGGGGTGGGTGTCGGGATAGGCCCCGACACGGATGCTGAACATTTCGGTTTCGGCCAGTGCCTCGATCAGTTCGACAGAACTGGAAAACCCGTCGGGGTGCGGCACAAACTTGTCCTGACCCTTTGGCGGATCGCCGCGCAGGGCGACGATGTCCTGCACGCCGGCGCGTGCAAAGGCGTCTGCGATCTCCAGCGTTTCCTGCCGCGAAGCATCGACGCAGGTCAGATGAGCGGCCACGTTCAGGCCCGATGACTTGTGCAGGGTTGAAACCGCGTCGCGTGTCAGTTCACGCGTCGTGCCGCCAGCGCCGTAGGTGACGGAAACAAAGCGGGGATCCAAAGGGGCCAATGTCTGGACCGTGTCCCAAAGGCGGAATGAGGCTTCCAGAGTTTTGGGCGGAAAGAACTCGAAGGAAATTTCAGGGTTAGACATTGTGGCCTCACTGGATCAACTGAGCCCCTTGTGCCATGGCGAGCATTGTGAAACAAACTCATATTACTCAACAACAACATGAATACTGTTTGAAATGCATATTGAATTCCGGCACCTGCGCACCATCAAGGCGATCCATGAATGCGGCGGGCTGGCCCGCGCTGCGGATCAGTTGAACATCACCCAGTCCGCATTGAGCCATCAAATCAAAGGGTTGGAAGATCAGGCGGGGGTTGAACTGTTTCTGCGCCGCTCAAAGCCAATGAAATTGTCAGCCGCCGGATTCCGCCTGTTGCGGCTGGCCGAACAAATCCTTCCTCAGGTCGAGGCCGCGCAGAGCGAGTTTTCATCGCTGCGGGACGGGCGAACGGGGCGGATGCATATAGCCATCGAATGCCATGCCTGTTTCGAATGGCTGTTTCCTGTTCTTGAAGCCTTCAGGAAATCCTGGGGCGATGTGGATGTCGATATCCGCCCCGGCCTGGCCTTCGACGCGCTTCCGGCCTTGCAGAAGGAAGAGGTTGATCTGGTGGTCTCGTCCGATCCCGAAGACCTGCCGGGTGTCGAGTTTGTCGAACTTTTCGACTATAACGCGGTGTTTGTGGCCGCTTCGACCCATCCCCTGGCCAAGAAAGACTATATCGAGGCCGAGGATTTTCGCGGCCAGACCCTGATCACCTATCCGGTGGAACGCACGCGTCTGGATGTGTTCAGCCAGTTGTTGATCCCGGCGCGGGTTGAGCCTGCAACGATCCGGCAGGTGGAACTGACTGCCGTCATTCTGCTGCTGGTCGCATCGAACCGGGGCATTTCAGTGCTGCCGGATTGGGTCGTGCGCGAGGTCAAATACAACTCGGACTACGTCACCCGACCGCTGACGAAAGAGGGCATTACACGGCGTCTCTACGCCGCGGTCCGCTCGGAAGATCTGGAGAAACCCTATGTGCAGGAGCTGGTGAAACTGGCCCGGGAAGAAGCGCGCAAGCTGCAATCCCAGTAACGGCGTTTCCGGCGGGTCTGTTATGCGCATCATTCCTCTTGGCAAGGGCGCATTGCGGCAGTATACGCGCGGTTTGACCGGACAGGAGCCTTTTGACAATGGTTGGCAGCGCAAATCTCAACATCATGATCAAGGCCGCGCGCAAGGCGGGGCGTTCTTTGGTCAAGGATTTCCGTGAAGTCGAAAATCTGCAGGTGTCGATGAAAGGCGCCGGTGATTTCGTCTCGAAGGCTGACATCGCCGCCGAAGCCATCCTGAAAGAAGAGCTTCTGGGCGCACGGCCGACCTATGGCTGGCTGGCCGAAGAGGGCGGCTCCATCGATGGCGAGGATCCGACCCGCCGCTGGATCGTCGATCCGCTGGACGGCACCACCAATTTCCTGCACGGCCTGCCGCATTGGGCGATTTCCATAGCGCTGGAACACAAGGGCAAGATCGTTGCCGGCGTGATTTATGACGCCGCCAAGGACGAGATGTTCTTTGCGGAAAAGGGTGAGGGCGCCTGGATGAACGACATGCGTATTCGCGTGTCGGGCCGTCATCGCATGATTGAATCGGTCTTCGCGACCGGTCTGCCTTTTGGTGGCCGTTCGGACCTGCCAGCAACCCTTCAGGATCTGGCGCGCCTGATGCCCGCCTGCGCCGGTGTCCGTCGTTGGGGTGCTGCCGCGCTCGACATGGCATATGTGGCCGCCGGCCGGTACGAGGGCTTTTGGGAACGCCGCCTGAATGCGTGGGATCTGGCTGCTGGCGTGATCATCGTCAAAGAGGCCGGCGGCTTCGTGCAGGCGCTGAACCCTGAAGGCAACGTGCTGGAAGATGGTGAAGTGATCTGTTCTAACGAACCGATCTTCGATCAGTTCGCCAAGGTGATCCGGGGCTAGACGCCCGTTTACCGGCCTTAACGGCGCGGAACGCGCGGAATGCGGGATTGCGACAGCTTGTACTTCGCCTCCGGGTGGGGCGGGTGCCCATGGGTGCGGTTCCAGAACTGAATTCCTCCGCGTCTCAGCCACAGCGGTATGCACAGGATCAGGCCAACGGCAAACCCCCCGGTATGGGCCCAATAGGCGATGCCGCCTTCGTCCGGGTTGCTCGTGACGCTGCCAAAGAACTGTATCGCCAGCCAGACGCCCAGCATGATGAAGGCGGGAATGGTAAAGACCCTGAAATAGACGACCAGGATCAGCAGGACATCTACCCGTGCTTTCGGGAACAGCAGCAGATACCCGCCCATAACGCCAGCAATCGCGCCCGAGGCCCCAACCGTGGGGACTTGGGACTCGGGCCCGGTGATGATGTGAATCAGGCCCGCGCCAATTCCGGCTGCCAGATAGAACAGCAGGAAAGGCAGATGGCCCATCTCGTCTTCCAGATTGTTACCGAAGATCCACAGAAACAGCATGTTCCCGGCCAGATGCATCCACCCCCCGTGCAGGAACATGGATGTCACGAGGGTTTCCAGCCCGAACCCGTCGCTGACCCGCGCCGGAATTATGGCGTAGTCGAAAAACAGCCTGCCGATCCGCGGCCCGTCACCCAAAATCCCCACATAGCTGAGAAAGATCAGGATATTGGCCGCCAGCAAGGCATAGACAACATGAGGTGTGCGCCCCGAAGGGTTGTGGTCGCGGATCGGAAACATGCCGTGACGCTGGGCTTTTGTGTGCCCAGCGTCAAGGCAAGCTTATGCCGCACCTCCCAACAACGCGGCGTTTCCACCCGCTGCGGTCGTGTCGACGCAGACATGGCGTTCACCCAGAACACGCGCGCGGTCGGGCTTGCCGGGGATAAGCGGCAGAATCGGGCCGTCGCGGCGCGCCAGATGCTGTTCGATCTGCCGCGCTGTTTCGTCGTCTCCCCACCACAACACGCCCGAAATGCCGGTCAGGTTTTCCAGCCGGTGCAGGTCAAGCATTCCGGTCGCCTGAATGGCGGTGCCACCCAACGCAGATACAGCATCGGCCTGCGCACGCGCTGCGGCCTCTCCGGGCCCCATGCACAGAAGGGGCGGACGCGGATACTCGCTCAGGCGGTTCGATTCACCGGTCGGGCCGGGCAGGGATCGGGTTGTGACCGGCGCAGGTTGACCTTGTGCGGCAGGCAGATCAGCCACGGCGCCCCAGGTATCCGCCGTGCTTTGACGGTCGGGTGCGCAGAACCGGATCATGTAGTTTGGCCCGCCCGCCTTGGGGCCGGTGCCTGACAATCCTTCGCCCCCGAAGGGCTGAGACCCGACGATTGCGCCGATCTGGTTGCGGTTCACATAGATGTTGCCCGCATGGATCGCCTCGGTCACATGCTGCACGCGGTCGTCGATGCGGGTGTGCAGTCCGAAGGTCAGGCCGTATCCGGTGGCGTTGATATCGGCGATGATCTTGTCGATCTCTTGCGACTTGAATCGGGCGACGTGCAGCACTGGGCCGAACACCTCGCGTTCCAGCGCGGCGATGCCGGGGATCTCGATCAGTGTCGGTGCAACAAAGGTGCCATCGGGCGGCAACGGAAGTTCTTTCAGAACCCGTCCTTCGTTGCGCGCCTTGGTCACATGTTCGGCGATGCCCTGACGGGCCTGCTCGTCGATCACCGGTCCGCAATCCGTCGACACAAGCCAAGGGTCGCCGACCGACAGCGCATCCATCGCCCCTTTGAGCATGGTCAGAACGTAGTCGGCGATGTCTTCCTGCAAATACAGGCAGCGCAGGGCGGAACAGCGCTGGCCCGCCGACTGAAAGGCGCTTTCGATGATCGATTGCACGGCCTGTTCGGGAAGGGCCGTGCTGTCGACGATCATTGCGTTCAGACCGCCGGTTTCCGCGATCAGAGGCGTGCCGGGACGCATGGATCCGGCCATCGCCGCACGGATTTTCAGCGCGGTGGCCGTAGACCCGGTGAAGGCCACACCCGAGACACGCGGATCCGATGTCAGCGCCGCGCCCACGGCAGGCCCACCCGGCAACAGTTGCAGCACATCGCGTGGCACCCCTGCCTCGTGCATAAGCTGAATGGCACGATGTGCGATCAGGGGCGTCTGGGACGCAGGCTTGGCCAGAACCGCGTTTCCGGTGGCCAGTGCAGCAGAGATCTGCCCAGAGAAAATCGCCAGCGGGAAGTTCCACGGGCTGATACAGGTGAAAATCCCCGCGGGTTCGGCTTCGGGGATGTTGGCTGCATAATAGCGCAGGAAATCCACCGCCTCGCGCAGTTCGGCCACCGCATCGGGCAGCGACTTCCCGGCCTCACGCGCCAGCAGCGCGAACAACTCGCCATAATGCGCTTCATAAAGATCGGCTGCGGCATTGAGGACACGGGCGCGTTCGGCACCGGGGGCGTCCCAGGGGTTGGCCGAAGCCAATGCCATCTCCACGTCCGCGGCACTCGCTGCGGCCACCGCGCCGGGCTTGTCCTGAGGCTGCGCCGGGTTGATCACTGGCTCGTCCGCTTCAGGCTTGGCCTCGCCGGCCAGCAAGGGTTGCGCATACCAGTGATGGGCGCGGAACTGATCCCGTGCCGCATCAATCTTATCCAGCGTTGGTGTGTGATGCAGGTCAAAACCCTTGGAGTTCGGTCTTTCAGGCTGGAACAGGTCCGGCCCGGTCGGCAGCGCGGGCGGAGGAGTCCGGAGCGCAACAAACGGATCGGCTGCGACCTCTTCCGGCGGCACATCTTCGTCCACAATCTGGTTGACGAAGGATGAATTCGCGCCGTTCTCCAGCAAGCGTCGAACCAGATAAGCCAGCAAGTCGCGATGCGCCCCGACCGGCGCATAAATGCGGCACCGGGTGTTCTGCTTGTCCATCACGATCTGATGCAGGGTCTCGCCCATGCCGTGCAGGCGCTGGAACTCGAACGGTTGATCTTCGGCCATGTGAAGGATGGCGCTGACCGTGTGGGCGTTGTGCGTGGCAAATTGTGGGTAGATCCGGTCGGTCATGCCCAGCAGTTTGCGTGCATTGGCGATATAGGAGACGTCGGTCGCGGCCTTGTGCGTGAAGACCGGAAAGCCATCCACCCCTTCGACCTGCGCGCGTTTGATCTCGGTATCCCAATAGGCACCTTTGACCAATCGCACCATAATCTGGCGATCATGACGTTCGGCCATGCCATACAGCGTATCCAGTACCAGACCTGCACGCGGGCCATAGGCCTGAACCACGATGCCAAACCCGTGCCATCCGGCAAGGGCCGGGTCGGACATCACCGCCTCGATCACCTGCAACGACAGCGACAGACGATCCGCCTCTTCTGCATCGACGTTCAGGCCCATTCCGGCCGCCTTGGCCAGCAGGGCCAGCGCCCGCAGCCGCGGCACCAGCTCGTCCATCACACGCTGTTCCTGTGCCAGCTCATAACGGGGATGCAGGGCGGACAGTTTTACCGAAATGCCCGGGTTGGCGCGGATATCGTCATGGGTGCAGGCCTCGGCAATGGCCGAGATGGCGCGGGAATAGGACAGGTGATAGCGCGCCGCGTCCGCTTCGGTCCGGGCCGCTTCGCCCAGCATGTCGTAGGAATAGGTATAGCCTTTTTCCTCCATCCCGCGCGCACGCTCCATGGCGGACTGAATGGTTTCCCCCAGAACGAACTGTCGCCCCATCTCTTTCATCGCGCGCGCGACAGCCGTGCGGATCACCGGCTCGCCCAGCCGCTTGATTGCACCGCGCAGCGCCCCGACCGGAGACGCCTTGCCTTCGTCCAGTACCTTTCCCGTCAGCATCAGCGCCCAGGTCGAGGCGTTCACCAGCGAGGACGAGGATTGCCCCAGATGCTTGCCCCAATCGGATGGTGCGATCTTGTCTTCGATCAGCGCATCGATTGTGTCGGCATCCGGCACGCGCAACAACGCCTCGGCCAGACACATCAGGGCGATACCTTCGTCGGTGGACAGGCCATATTCGGCCAGAAACACCTCCATCAACCCCGGAGAAGTGCTGGACCGGATGTCGCGCACAAGCTGCGCAGCGGCGGTGCCGATGGCGCTGCGATCCGTGTCTGTCAGGTTCGCCTGAGAGATCAGTGTATCAAGAACTGCCGACTGATCGGCGTAGGTAGAGCTATCGATGAGGGTGCGCAGGCTGTGTGACATATGTCCTCCGGTCTTTTTGATAATATAATGCGGAAAATTCAGGACAGCGGCCCGAATATTGGCTATTGGAAGGCCTGTGTTCTGAAGATTTGGCAAAAGACAGCGCAAATGAGCTTTCCTGATCTGGATCGGTTCGACCGGTCGATTCTAAAAATTCTGGCCGAGGATGGTCGTATCTCGGTGGCCGATCTTGCGCGCGAGATCGGGCTGTCGAAATCTCCGACGCAAGCGCGGCTCAAACGGCTTGAGGCAAGCGGAGTAATCCAGGGGTATCGGGCGATGCTGGATCCGATCCGGTTGGGCCTGGATCACGTCGCGTTTGTCGAGGTGCGTTTGACCGATACCCGCGAAAAGGCTCTGGCCGAGTTCAACGCAGCCGTCCGCAAAACCGCCGAGGTCGAGCAGGCCCATATGATCGCGTCCAACTTTGACTATCTTCTGAAAGTGCGCACCGCCACCATGTCGGAATACCGCCGTGTATTGGCCGAGAAGATCTCGTCTCTGCCGCATGTCGCCAATACCTCAACTTTTGTTGCGATGGAGGCCGTGAAGGAAACCGGTATGCTGGGCGGTTTTGAACATCAGTCTTGACCCGGCAGAATTTTGGCCCACCCTTGTTGCGTGATGCGAACCTGTGCTGCAACGTTTTTCCTGATCGCGTTTTCATGCTCGGCCATGGCCGAGACATGCCCCACGGCTCCGGATCATTCCGAAGGGGTGAATGCGCTGATCAAGCAGGTCCAAAAGGCGGAATCGCAAAGCGACGCCCGGGTCATCTCGAATCAAATGTGGGAACTCTGGACGGACGCGCCGGATGCCCGGTCGCAGACTCTGCTGGACCGGGGAATGGCGCGACGAGAGGCTTGGGACTTGTCGGGCGCATTGGACGATTTCAACCAGCTTGTCGAATATTGCCCGGATTACGCCGAAGGCTACAATCAGCGGGCTTTCGTAAACTACCTGAGGCAGGATTTTGAAGCGGCGCTGCGCGATCTGAATGTCACGATCGAAATGTCGCCAAACCACATCGGCGCGCTCAGCGGACGCGCGTTGTCTTTACTGGGTTTGAAACGTCTTGAAGACGCGCGCACAGCACTGTCCGAAGCGCTGGAACTCAACCCGTGGCTGTCCGAGCGGGCGTTGTTGGAACCCGGCGGCCTTCTGGAACCGCCCGGAGAGGATATCTGACAGCCAGCTCGGGTAAGTTTTGAAACCGGTCGAAAACCGCCAAACAGGAGAGTTTCACGGCCACCTCGGGGACTGGGCCCCGCAATCAGAAGGGCAAATGGGTGACAAAGCCGTCAGCGCGACAGTATCCGGCGCTTTTCGGCCATGGCTTCGCGTCGCCGCTGTTCGATCCCGAGTTTGAAGGACTCTTCGACAAAGTCGATGTGATCCGTTGCCGCTTTTTCGGCCCGCTCCTCATCACCTTCGATCACTGCGCGGCCGAGTTCGAGATGTTGCTGCAACAGCTTTTCGCCGGTCCCATCGATCGTGCGCAGGAAGTCGCGATTGTAGAAAACGCCCTTGCGGGTGAGTTCGTAGATCGACGCCATCATGTGGATCAGGGTCGCATTCTGGCTGGCATCAACAATCGCTGAATGCAGCGCAAAGTCCGCCTCTTGCGAAGCCTTGGCGTCCTGCTCCTGCCAGGCGCGCTCGTTTTCATCAAGGATCTCTGAAATCCGTTCCTTGTCTGCCTTGGTTGCACGACGGGCGGCAAGCCGGGCCGCGAAACCTTCCTGTTCGCGGCGATACTCCAGATAGTCGAAAAAAGCCGGCTCATGGCGTTCGTACAAAGCAAGAAGCGCGGGCATCATGGCTTGTCCGGTCAGGGCCGCGACGAATGTCCCTTCACCGTGTTGCGTTGTGACCAGCCCGCGTTCTTCCAGCACCTGAAGGGCCTCGCGCAGCTTTGGTCGCGACACGCGCAGCATCTCGGCCAGATCGCGCTCGGACGGCAGTTTCCGGCCCTGTTTCAGGATGCCCGACGCGATCAGGTCCTCGATTTGTGAAACCACCGCATCAGCCAGCGATTCGTGTCCGACCGGTTCAAAAATCGCCGTGGTGTTCATGAGATGCTGCCCCGTGTGATGCTAAAATAACCAGAATAACTGGTAAATAAAGATAACCATATCCGTTCTAAATTCAAGCGCGGGGATGTTCTTTCCGGACGTGGAGTACATGTTTGTTTGCGAAGGGTTTTTTAGGAAATTATCGGATTTTCATGTGGTCGCATCAGTGTTTTTCCGGGTTTGCCGGATGCAGGTTTCCCATTTCCGCTCATACCAGTGGTAAATAAAGTTATTGACTGGTTTAATCTGGTAAAGTTAGTTTACCACCGGAGCGGCGCTGGAAGAGCCTGCGCCACTGATCGGAGAAAACCCGACCAACCCTGGAGGAGATTTCATGAAGAAGACCCTGACGAGCCTGGCCGTGGCCGCCAGCCTGCTGGCGGCACCCGCGGTTGCGGCGGACAAGCTGCTGCTGAAAACACCGATTGCCTTTTCGACCGAACTGCCGGGCCTGGGTTCGCCTATTCCACGTGTGGCTGACCAGCTGGAACTGATGTCCGGCGGCACGCTGAAGATGAAGGTGTACGAGCCGGGAAAACTGGTTCCGCCCTTCGAAATTCTGGACGCCGTGTCCACCGGCAAGATCAACTCGGGCTACACCACGGCTGGTTACTGGGCCGGGAAAATCCCGGCTGCGCCGTTGTTCTCGGCTGTGCCGTTCGGCCCCGAGGCGGGCGAATACATGGCTTGGCTGTATTATGGCAACGGCATGACCCTGTATCAGGAGATGTATGATCAGGCCGGTTTCAACGTCAAAGTTCTGCCTTGCGCCATCATCGCGCCGGAAACCTCGGGCTGGTTCGCCTCCGAGATCAACTCGCCCGAAGACCTGAACGGGCTGAAGATGCGTTTCTTCGGTCTGGGCGGCAAGGTGATGCAGAAACTGGGTGTGGCAACCTCGCTGCTGCCAGGTGGTGAGATCTTCCCCGCATTGGAAAAAGGTGCGATTGACGCGACCGAGTTTTCGATGCCTGCGATCGACGCGCGCCTGGGCTTCCACAAGCTGGTCAAATTCAACTATTTCCCCGGCTGGCATCAGCAGGCGACCGTATTTGAACTGCTGATCAACAAGGACGTCTGGAACGAAGCCAGCGATCAGCACAAGGCAATCATCGAAAACGCCTGCAAGGCTTCGATGGCAGACAGCTTTGCCGAAGGCGAAGCCATCCAGCACGCGGCCTTGATCGACAACGTTGAAAACAACGGCGTTACCATCAAGCAGTGGTCGCCCGAGATGCTGGATACCTTCCGCGCAACCTGGGAAGAGGTTGCCGCTGAAGAGGCCGCCAATGATGCTTTCTTTGCACAGGTTCTGGCCGACATGAACGAATTCCGTGACGGCTATAACCTCTGGAAGACAAACGCTTTCCTCCCACGTCAGTAATCTCTCCCTCACTGACGTTGCCGGGGCGGCTCGATCCGCCGCTCCGGCCCCTGCTTTTCGATCTTCGGACTTTCTAACCTTTCACTACCCGTATTCCGGGTTGCTGAGCGAGGAATGACCATGACCACCCAAAACAACCTCAACGATCCGGTCGAAGCCTATGAAGGCATCCTGGAACACCCCGAATCCGACCGCCAGAAAATCGCCGTCGCGATCGACGCCGGGGTCAAGGCTGTGGGTCATGTCGTCATGTGGGCCAATGTCCTGCTGATGGGCGCGATCTTCGCACAGGTCTCGTTGCGTTACCTGTTCAGCCAGAACTACCCGAAACTGGATGAGATCCAGTGGCATTTTTATGGAATCGTCACGATGATCGGCATCTCGTATGCCTTGATCACCGACAGCCATGTGCGTGTGGATGTCCTGCATATGCAGCTTTCGCGCCGCGCGCAGCGGATCATCGAGGTGATCGGCATCCTGACCCTGCTGACCCCGTTCATCTATCTGATGGTCGATCAGGGCTATGACTATTTCTACGAAAGCTTCCGCGTCAACGAACGCTCGGACAGCCCCACGGGCCTGCCTGCGCGTTGGGCCTTCAAGGCTGTCATTCCGATCAGCTTTGTCCTGCTGGCGCTGGCCGCGTTGGCACGATTGATCCATGACGGGCACGCGTTGATGTACGGACCGGCCTCGGAGCGCGAGGGCGCACCGCTGCGCCGTATCCTGCTGGTGCTCGCGGTCTTTGCTGCCGTCTGTGTGGGCCTGACCTTCCTGGTCGAAACGACCGAGGAAAAGCTGGTCATCGCGATGTTCCTGACCTTCATCGCGCTGCTGTTTACTGGCTATCCGGTGGCTTGGGTTCTGGCCGGTGTCGGTGTCGCCTATTGCGGTCTGGCCTATCTGTTCGACAACGATCTGATGCTGTGGACAGGTCTGGAAAGCACATTTACCGGTCTTGATTACCTGACCCTTGGGGCGGTGGTGAACCGGGTCTACGCGACCATGTCCAACGCGGTTCTGGTTGCCCTGCCGATGTTCATCTTCATGGGTCTGATGCTGGACGAATCCGGTGTGGCCGAGCGTCTGATGTCCTCGATGCAGCGCCTGTTCGGGACGGTGCGCGGAGGTCTGGCCATCACCGTGACCCTGATCGGGATCATTCTGGCGGCCTCGACCGGCATCATCGGTGCCTCGGTTGTTCTGCTGGGCGTGCTGTCGTTGCCGTCGATGATGCAGCAGAAATACCAGCCGACGCTGGCGGCGGGCGTGGTTTCGGCTTCGGGGACGCTGGGCATTCTGATCCCGCCCTCGATCATGCTGGTGATCATGGCCGACCAGATGGCCCTGTCTGTCGGTGACCTGTTCATGGCTGCCGTTTTCCCGGGCGTGATCATAGGCGCCCTGTACCTGACCTACATCTTCATCCTCGCGCTGGTGAAACGCGACGCGGCCCCCGTGCCCGAAGGCGCGAAAGCCCCCGATTGGGCCGCCGTCAAGGACGTTCTTATCGCCGTCATCCCGACGCTGATGCTGATCCTTGCGGTACTGGGCTCGATCTTCGCGGGTCTGACTACGCCGACCGAAGCGTCCGGCATCGGCGCCTTGGGTGCGACCCTGCTGGCTCTGGCTTATCGCAAGCTGACGTTTGCCAAGCTGTGGAACGTTCTGGTTTCGACCTTCAACACCACCGCCTACATCTTTGCGATCTTCCTCGGCGCGACCGTGTTCTCTTATGTCCTGCGGGAACTGGGTGGAGACGAGCTGATCGAACATGTGGTGCAATCCACCGGCTTTGGAGCGAACGGCACCATCCTTTTCATCCTGTTCATCGTTTTCCTGCTGGGATTTGTGCTGGACTGGATCGAGATCACGTTGATCGTGCTTCCGCTGATGCGCCCCATCGTGAACGGTCTGGGCATCGACATCCCCGGCTTCGGCGTTCTTGATGAACCGGCACTGGTTTGGTTCGTGATCCTTGTCGCTGTGACACTGCAAACCAGCTTTCTGACGCCGCCCGTTGGCTTTGCCTTGTTCTATCTCAAAGGCGTTTGCCCGCCAGAGATCAAGCTGACCCACATCTACAAGGGCATCATCCCATTTGTCCTGCTGCAATTGACCGGATTGGCGCTGGTCTTCCTGTGGCCGACCCTCGCCACCTGGTTGCCCTCGGTCGCCTACTAAGGAGCTTATCGCCATGCGTCTGAGCCAATGTCATAACTTCCACGATTTCCGGCGGCTGGCCAAGCAGCGGCTGCCGGGGCCGATCTTCAACTATATCGACGGTGGCGCGGATGATGAGGTGACGTATCGGGAAAACACCAAGGCGTTTGACCGATGCGATCTGTTGCCTTCGGTCCTGCGCGGGGTTTCGGACGTGGACATGTCCGTCACGGTGATGGGGCAGAAACTGGACATGCCGGTCTATTGCTCGCCCACCGCGTTGCAGCGCCTGTTCCACCATCAGGGTGAACGCGCCGTTGCAGCGGCGGCCGAGAAATACGGCACCATGTTCGGAGTTTCCTCTCTGGGTACTGTCTCGCTGGAGGAACTGCGCCAGAAACACAAGAACCCGCAGGTCTATCAATTCTACTTCCACAAGGATCGCGGATTGAATGCCGCGATGATGCAGCGCGCCAAAGAGGCGGGTGTCGAGGTCATGATGCTGACCGTCGACAGCATCACCGGTGGCAACCGCGAGCGTGACCTGCGCACGGGGTTCTCAATCCCGTTCCGGTTGACGCTGGGCGGCATGATCCAATTTGCGATCAAGCCGATGTGGGGCATCAACTATGTCACCCATGAAAAGTTCCGGCTGCCTCAGTTGGAAGAACATGTGGATATGGGCGGTGGGGCCAGCTCGATCGGCGGGTATTTCACCGATATGCTCGATCCGTCGATGAACTGGGATGACGTGGCGCAGATGGTGCGCGACTGGGATGGTCAGTTCTGCCTGAAAGGTATCATGACCGTCGGTGACGCGAAACGCGCGGCAGAGATCGGGTGTACCGGCATCATTCTGTCGAACCACGGTGGCCGCCAACTGGATGGCTCGCGCACACCGTTTGACCAACTGGCCGAGATTGTCGATGCCGTCGGCGACAAGCTGGACGTGATGATGGACAGCGGCATTCAGCGTGGCACCCATGTGCTCAAGGCGCTTTCGATCGGGGCCAAAGCCGTGGGTGTCGGGCGGCACTACCTTTATCCTTTGGCTGCCGCAGGGCAGGCGGGGGTCGAACGGGCCCTTGGGCTGATGCGTGCCGAGATCGAGCGCGACATGAAACTGATGGGTGTCACCAGTGTTGGCCAGCTCAGCCGCGAGAATATTCGTTTCCGCAATCCCTAACCCAAACAGGGGCCGATATGACCAATGACGCGTTGATCAAACATTTCCGCTCCATCGTCGGTGCGCGTCACGTGCTGATCGGAGCGCGCGCGACAGAGCGTTTTCGGCGTGGTTTCCGCTCGGGCGAGGGCGAGGCGCTGTGCGTCGTTCAGCCGGGGACTCTGCTGGAACAATGGAAGATCCTGCAAGCCTGCGTCGCAGCCGACAAGATCGTCATCATGCAAGCGGCCAATACTGGCCTGACCGAAGGGTCTACGCCGTCCGGCACCTATGACCGTGACGTGGTTCTGATCAACACGCGCCGAATGGATACTCTGGTGCCCTTGAACGACGCAGAGCAGGTCGTCAGCTTTCCGGGCGCCACGCTTTTTGCGCTGGAAAAACTGTTGGCCCCTTTGGGGCGCGAGCCGCATTCGGTGATCGGTTCGTCCTGCATCGGCGCGTCGATCGTGGGTGGGGTATGCAACAATTCCGGCGGTTCTCTGGTAGAGCGCGGGCCGGTTTACACGGAACTTTCCGTCTATGCGCAAGTCACCGAACAGGGTGAATTGGAACTGGTCAACCACCTCGGCATCGATCTGGGCAACACGCCGGAAGAGATCCTTGCCAACCTTGATGCAGGGAAATTTGAACGCAATCCCGGGGCAACCAACAAACGCGCATCGGCCAGCGACTACGCACAGATCGTGCGGGACGTGAATGCGGAAACGCCTGCGCGGTTCAATGCGGACAAGGCCAGGCTTTTCGAATCTTCGGGCTCGGCCGGGAAGCTGGCCGTTTTTGCCGTACGCCTTGACACCTTTCCCAAGAACGAAGTCGAGAAGGTGTTCTATGTGGGCACCAACAATCCCGACGATCTGGCAGACCTGCGGCGCCACATTTTGTCAGAGTTCAAATCGCTGCCGGTTTCGGCCGAATACATGCAGCGCGAAGCGTTCGACATTGCAGCACGCTATGGCAAGGACACGGTCGTGATGATCGACAAGCTTGGCACGGACCGTCTGCCGATGTTCTTTGCGATGAAAGGCGCCGTGGATGCCCGCCTGCGGCGCATTCCGTTCCTGCGCAATTTCACTGATCGTTTCATGCAGGCAGCAATAGCTTTGTGGCCACGTGTCCTGCCTAAACGGATGATGGATTTTCGCGACAAGTACGAGCATCACCTTATCCTGAAAATGAAGGATGAAGGTGTGTCCGAGGCTGCTGAGTGGCTGCCGCGATTTCTGAGGGACCGCGATGGCGGATTTTTCGAATGTGATCCGCGCGAGGCCAAGATTGCAGGCCTCCATCGTTTTGCGGCGGCGGGCGCGGCGGTGCGTTACATGGCGATCCATTCGGACGACGTCGCAGACATCATCGCACTGGACGTCGCACTGCGCCGCAACGATCAGGACTGGCTGGAGAAGCTGCCGCCTGAGATCGAAGACCAGTTGGTTCACAAACTCTATTACGGGCACTTCATGTGCCACGTGATGCATCAGGATTACATAGTCAAAAAAGGGGCCGACCCAAAAGCGCTCAAGGCCGCAATGTTGAAACTGTTTGACGAACGCGGCGCGGAATACCCTGCTGAACATAACGTGGGGCACCTTTACAAGGCCAAGCCCGACCTGGCGGCACATTACAAATGCTGTGACCCGACCAACTCGTTCAATCCGGGTATCGGCAAAATGTCCAAGGCTAAGAATTATCAATAACCGGTTTTCCGGCGCGGCGGGGTGCTGTGAAAACGGCCGACAGATACGTCGGGTTCTGATGAGAAGGGTGTTGGTACCCGACTGCCTGATTTCCTGAGCGCACCCCCGCAAGCATCTGCCGCGCAGAAGGCTGCCAAAACCGAATGGGCGTCGCTTGTCAGCCGTAGGGAAGATTCGGACAGCGCAGTCGGAATCGGCAAGGAATTTCGCGGTGAGGCGCGAAACTCTGCCGCGATTGGTGCAGATCGTTTGGTTTTGAGTGTCAAACACACGTGTTTGTCAGGCCGTTAAAGATCTGAACCGGCGGGTTCGGACGGTCCATTGGCTGAGCACCTTTCTGTTCAGGTAAATTCGGGATTGCATGATTTCTGACGGGTTTTCCTAGGGTTACCCTTGATCTGCAATCGATGTGCAGATCAACCCTCCGAAGCTGCGGGCCAGAAGCCCGTTTTGCATGCGAAAAATTGCAGATGAAGAGAGCCGGGAAATCGCCAATTTTCCCTTATTTTTCACGTTTTTTGGAGAACTACGGGAAACCCCCAATTTCGCGCCGCGACAAACAGGGGTAAACATGACCTACCGTACTTACCACACAAACACACACACGGTATTAACTTTCCCCGATGAGGGGCTGGTCACACCCCCTCGGCCGGCCCCTCTTAACTTTTGGGGTCAGTGGCAATGCGGATCGTTGCCAATGTCGAAGGGCGTGATGATCTTCCCGAGCGGTGTCAGCTTTTGATCAACGCGGCGACGAGCGCGGGCAAGTCTTGCGATGCGCAATAGGCCACGGTGTGTGGAATCTCCGCGACCGGCGTCTTCCGATACCCTTCGGTAAACAGCAAAAACGGGATTTTCGCCCGAGCGGCCGTTTCCGCGTCAACTTCGCTGTCGCCGACGAACAAACGTGGGCCAGAAGCCTGAAGCGCATCGAAGCTTGCGAACAGATGGTTGGGGTCCGGTTTTCGCGTCGAAAGGCTGTCGCCACCAATAACAACGTCGAAGAGTTGCGACAGGTTCAGCGCCTCAAGCACATGCCGTGCGGGCGCTTCTGGTTTGTTGGTGCAGACACCCAAAGCGCACCCCATCTGTCGTAAGGCAACCAGCGCTTCGGGGATGCCTGGGTAAGGAACAGTCGTTTCGCTTGCAGCGGCATTGTAATGCTTCAGGGTCAGTTGCGTCAGTTCCGCATGGCGGTCCAGCGGCAGGCCGCAATGCAGGATCACGCGTTCAACCAGTTTGGGCAAACCGTTGCCGACGAATCCTTTGATGATGTCCGTCGGCAGAGGATCATGCCCAACGTCGTTCAGCGTGCGGTTGGCCGCCGCCGCCAGATCGCCCAGGCTGTCCACCAGCGTTCCGTCCAGATCGAATACAACTGCTGCGGTCATGTTTGCTTGCCCTTCATCGCCCGACCCAAGACCTAACCCGCCCTGTTCCGGGGGGCAATCGCCTGTTTCAAAACGATGCTTGACAAACCTTACTAAAATAATCAGATTAAGCGACAGGAACAGAAAGCCAGCCCTTTCGGGGTCAGCCAGATCACATGAAACGCGATAGATATGGCACCATGCCGAAACGCTCTGGAGATGTCCCGATGAACGTACAGAACCCGACCCCAACCCAAGGTTACGCTGTCTCGATGCTTCCCGCGCACAAGGCCGAGGATCTGACCAAGGGCGGAAACCTGGCCCACATAGAACTGGGCGATCAGCTCTATACCCTGCGCATCACCCGCGCAGGCAAACTGATCCTGACGAAATGAGCGCGCCTTTCAAGCGCGGCGGCGCAGCAGTGGGCCGCCTTGCCGATCTCGATCCCATCGAAGCGGGCGCCGTGATGTATCTGCGGATGTGGAGCGACGGTGAGGGCGGGCGCGCCGACGCTGCCAGCGATTTCCAAGTCGCGCTGGGCGCGGAATGCGGGCGTGCCGCAATGCTGACCCTGGACCGCTTGTGTTCGCTATGCGCCACCCATGGCCGCCGCCCTTTGATCCGGCATGGTCTTGGATGTGCATGCCTCGGCGCGGATGAGAATTGCTTTGCCCAGATGATCGCGGCAGCGTCCGAAGGGGCGCGTGAAGACGCGATGATGCTGGCGTCCTTGATCGTGCGTCCGGATTTTGCCCCCGCCTTGGCATCCCTGTCGGAAGAACTGGGACTGACTCTCAGACGTATGACGGCTGGTTTCGAAATGCCGATCACCGGCCACCAGACCCCCTCGGCCGTGCTCCACTGACCCTGAGTGTTGAACGGCCAAACCCCGGCGATGCGCCGGGGTTTTTTCGTTCAGCAGCACCCGCATCCGGCATGGTGATGGTCATGATCGCACACAAGGGCAGGGGTGAAGTCACCCACTTCGGACAACACATCCCGCAGCGCCCACAGGATCATGTCAACATCCTCGGCCTCGATGGTCAGGGGCGGGCGAATCTTCAGGATGTTGTCCTTGGGTCCCTCGCTGCCGATCAGGATGCGATGATCGCGCATCCGGTTTTTGACATAGCTGCAAATCTCGGTGCCTTCGCTTCCGTCGGGGTTGATCAGTTCCACGCCGAGAAACAGCCCCATACCCCGCACGTCGCCAACGCAACCAAAGTCGGTTTCGATCTGGCGCAGCCCCGCCATCAGGCGATCCCCCATCAGGCGGGCATTGTCCTGCAAGCCTTCGTCGTCAACGATATCCAGCACCTCTTTGCCGATCCGGCAGGACAGGGTCGAGCCGCCAAAGGTCGAAAAGAACTCGATCCCGTTGTTGAAGCTGTCCGCGATCTCTGTGGTCGTCACCAGCACGCCCAGCGGGTGCCCGTTGCCGATTGGCTTGCCCATCACCACGATATCCGGAACCGCGCCCTGGTGTTCGAAGCCAAAATAGTATTCGCCCAGTCGTCCCAGACCTGTCTGCACCTCATCGGCGATGCAAACGCCGCCGGCAGCCCGGATTTTTTCGTAAACCGCAGGCAGATAGCCCTTGGGCGGAATGATCTGTCCGCCGACGGACGGGAAGGTTTCCGCGATGAAACCGGCCACGCCCTGTCCCCGGTCCCGAAGGGCCGCAATCGCCGGATCGACAAGATCAGCAAATCTTTGCGCCCGGTCCGCATCATCTCGCTTGAATGACCCGCGATAGTCATCCGCAACCTCGACCAGTTCAACCCAGTCGGCTTTCCCGATGCCGCCCGGTTTGTTGAATTTGTAGGCCGAGATCGCCACCGCAGCGTTCGTGTTGCCGTGATAGCCGTGATCCGGCGTCACGATCCCCTTTGCGCCGGTATGGGCGCGGGCCAGCCGCAGGGCCAGTTCGTTGGCCTCGGTTCCCGAGTTGACGAAAAAGCAGACCTGTAGGTGATCCGGCAGCTTGGACAGGATCTTGTCGGCAAATTCCACCTGTGCCGGATGCAGATAGCGGGTGTTCGAGTTCATGCGCCTTAGCTGATCCGCAGCCACGGCCTGAATGCGCGGATGGGCATGGCCCACATGCGGGACGTTGTTGTAGGCGTCCAGATAGGGGCGTCCCCATTCGTCGAACAGGTGATGCTTCCAGCCGCGCACCAGCATGACCGGATCGTCATAGGTCAGGGACAGGTTGCCCCCGAAATGCGCCCGCCGTTTGTTCAGGATTTCCGTTTTATCCGTAGGGTGATAGAACACCTTGTCATCCGGCAGGTTCAGCAACGCCGCCGGGTTCGGGCAGACCGCGTGCCACAGCTCCATCTCGTCCGGATCGCCGACGCCGGGCCAGTCCGCTCTCATGCCATCAGTGGTGAGCGCCAGTTGGAAATGCACATGCGGAGCCCATCCGCCATTCTGGCTGGCATCTCCCAACCTGGCAAACGCGGCTCCCTGTGCCACCGGGTCCCCAGGTTTCAGCCGGTCGCAGCATTCCGGGTCCAGATGGCCATAGAGCGTATAGAACGGGTCGCCTTCGGGCGTTTCGTGATGCAGGATGATCACGCCGCCGTAATCAAGGTGCTGGTCGCGGTTCTCGACCACTTCGACCCGCCCGCTCATCGGTGCATGCAGAACCGTCCCGGCACGCGCAAACACATCCACCGCCAAATGCACCGTCCGCCTGTCCGAGGCTTTCCAGGGGCCCTTGCGGAACCCCGGCTCGGCATAGATCAGGCGGGGCTCGTTATAGTAACCCAGCCACAACCCCTCACCATATTCCTCGCCAACCCGCGCAGCCTCGGCCAAAGGCATGTGGAACGGGTCTTGGGGCCAGACGCAGTTTTCGACCGAAAGCGAGCCCATGGGCACATCGCTCAGATCCTGGCCGAACATGTCGGCAAAATGTCCACGGTGTTCCTGAAGATAGGCGTGGATGCGTTCAGCCCCATCGACAACCGGCAAGCCGCAAGCTGCCCGCAACCGCGCCGACATCAGCCCGCCATTGACGGATGTGTTCTCAAGGAACCGCCAGGCAGGCGCCTGAGAGATCGTCACATAGGGATCATCCGGGTTCTCGGCCGCCATCAGGGTCGAGTTGACGACCGACACGGCAAGCCGCATCCTCAGCAACGGCCAGATCAGGTCAACCTCATCCGCCCGCAGCCGGTTGGCCGCGTGATAGCCCTTTACCAGAGCAGCCAGTGCCCGTTCCGGCTTGGGGTGATCCAGCACGACATACGCGCCGGCAATCGCCAGATCGCAGATGCGCGGCGCGGCGCACATGTCACCCAGATCGATCAGGCCCGAGATACGCCGCCGCTCGCCCAGTTCCCCTTCGACCAGAATGTTGTAGTCATTGGCGTCATTGTGGATGGCCTGTTTCGGCAGGTCCGCAAGGACATCCGCGATTGCAGCGAACCCCTCACAGATTTCCGTCAGCAGTGCCCGTCGCGCGGGGTCAGGGATAGCGTTTAACTTGTCAGCAATCCAGCCCGCCTGCATCAGATCCCATTTGAAACCGGCCCGGTGCAATCCCGCATGCTCAAACCCTTCCAGGGCCCGGGCGGTCGCCCCCAATACGCGCCCCAGTTTCAGGATCAGCTCTTCGGATTTTGGGGCGGCCTTCGCGTAACATTGCCCCGGCAGGCACTCCAACAGCCAAACCAGCCTGCGCTGCCCTTCAGAATCGGCGATCTCGGGCAGCGTTGCGCCGGCCAAATCGGGGAACACCTTGGGAAACGGCAACCCCGGTGCCTCTGAAGAGATATGCGCCAGCGCCTTGATCTGAAGATCAACCAGATCCGCATCGCATCCGGCCCGCATGGCTTTCAGCACATAATCCTGACCATTGGTGGCCTGCACCAGAAAGTTCAGGTCATATTCACCATCCAACCGCGTCAAACGGGCGTCCAGCCCCCAGAGCTGCCGCAGCGCGGCCGTCCAAAAAGCATTCAAATCGTCCATCCCGTCTCCGCCCCGATCGCGCCGGAGCCCTCTTCATCTGGCCAAAATATCCTCGGGGGGAATCGCGCCTTGGCGCGATGGGGGGCAGACAGCCCCCCGCCTTACCCCATGGCCCGCAGGCGCTTGATCAACGACGAGGTGTCCCAGCGGCCACCACCCAGTTTCTGTACATCCTTGTAAAACTGATCGACCAGAGCGGTGACGGGCAGGGACGCGCCGGTTTCATCGGCGGTATCCAGACAGATACCCAGATCCTTGCGCATCCAGTCGACGGCAAAGCCATGTTCAAACTGATCATCCAGCATGGTCTCATACCGGTTTGCCATCTGCCAGCTCCCCGCCGCTCCCTGGCTGATCACCTCGACCACCGCGCGTCCGTCCAGCCCTGCCTTTTCGGCAAAGTGCAACGCTTCGCTGAGACCCTGAACCAACCCAGCGATGGCGATCTGGTTGCACATCTTGGTCATCTGGCCCGCGCCGCTGTCCCCGATCCGGCGGCAGATCTTTGCATAGACCTGCATCACCGGTTCAGCCGCATCATAGGCCGCCTGATCTCCGCCGCACATGATTGACAGAACACCGTTTTCAGCGCCTGCCTGACCGCCCGAGATCGGCGCGTCCACAAAGGCTATACCCCGTGATTGGCCGGCAGAGTACAATTCCCGCGTGACCTTTGCTGACACCGTCGTGTGGTCGACGAAAACAGCCCCGCTGGACATGCCGTGAAATGCGCCGTCGCCGCCGGTGCAAACCATGCGCAGATCGTCGTCATTGCCGACGCAGGCCATCACGAACTCGGCCCCTTCAGCCGCGTCTTTCGGGGTGGCCGCCATCGACCCGCCATGCTGCTTTACCCAGGCTTCGGCCTTGGCGGCCGTGCGGTTGTAGACAGTAACGTCATGACCTGCGGCCTGAAGATGCCCAGCCATTGGATAGCCCATGACACCCAGGCCAAGGAACGCGACTTTTGCCATTTTGTGATCCTCTCCGCTGTTCGGTCGGCTTCAGCGGTGGATGCCTGGCCGAAATGTTTGGCGAAGACAAAGCAAAGCTGCGCCCAAAGGGCAACCCCAAGTCAGCCTTTCCCGCCCAGATCCCGCAGGATCGGGCAATCAGGCCGGTCATCCCCGGCGCAGGCGTCGATCAGGTGGCTCAGCGTCTCGCGCATCGCGTTCAGGTCGGCGATCTTGGCTTCGATCTGCGCCAGATGATCCCGCGCGACCTGTTTCACATCTGCGCTGGCGCGGGTTTCATCCTCGTAAAGCGCCAGCAATGTCCGGCAATCCTCGATGGTGAACCCAAGCGCCCGGGCGCGGCCCAGAAAGTTCAGCTTGTGCACGTCCTGATCGCGAAACCGGCGATAGCCGTTGTCATCGCGCAGCGGTTTGATGAGGTTGATATCTTCATAATACCGGATTGTCTTGGCAGGCAGGCCGGTGCGGGCGGACACATCTCCGATATTCATGCATGCACCTCCTTGGCGGGCGGGATCGGTGTTTCCGGCACGCTGGCTCGGACGCGACGCAGGCGCAGCGCGTTCGAGACGACAAAGACACTGGACAGCGCCATCGCACCAGCCGCCAATGCCGGAGACAACAGATGGCCACCGAACGGGTAAAGGGCGCCAGCAGCGACGGGGATCAGCAGGACGTTGTAACCAAACGCCCATCCCAGGTTCTGGCGAATGTTCCGCATTGTCCGGCGGCTGATCTCGGTCGCATTTGCAACCCCGCGCAGATCACCGGACATCAGGACGACATCGGCCGTTTCGATGGCTACATCCGTGCCCGTCCCGATGGCGATGCCGATATCAGCCGTTGCCAGCGCCGGGGCGTCGTTTATGCCGTCGCCGACGAAAGCCAGCGTTCCGAACTGGTCCCGCAAGGCGGTGACCGCATCCACCTTGCCGTCGGGCAGCACTTCGGCGGTGACGTGATCGATCCCCAACCGATCAGCCAAGGCCTGCGCGGTGCGCGCGTTGTCTCCGGTGACCATGGCCACGGTCAGACCCATTTGGTGGAGCCGCTCCAGCGCCTCTTCGGTGCCGGGTTTGACCGGGTCGGACACCGACAACGTGGCCGCGGCCTGTCCATCCAATGCGACGAACAATGGTGTTGCCCCTTCGGCGGCGCGGGCCTCTGCCTCGCTTGCCAGGGGTCCAAGGTCGATCCCGCGTTGTTGCATAAGCCGGTGCGACCCGATCAACACGTTCCGGCCTTCAACCAGCCCCTGCATGCCAAGCCCGGTAATCGACAGGACGTCCGTCGCCTCTGGCAGCGTCGCAGGCCCGGCCCGGGTGATCGCCGAAGCTATTGGGTGTTCCGACCGCGCCTCGAGGGCGGCGGCCAGCCGCACAACCTCATCCCTGTCAAATCCGTTCGCCGTCAAAACACTGACCAGTTCCGGACGGCCCAGAGTCAGGGTCCCGGTCTTGTCCAGAGCGATGACGCGTGCCTGCTGAAGCTGTTGCAGGGCATCGCCCTTGCGGAACAGAACCCCCAGTTCGGCTGCTCGCCCGGTGCCGACCATGATCGAGGTCGGCGTGGCCAGCCCCATGGCACAAGGGCAGGCTATGATCAGCACCGAAACACCAGCGACAAGCGCCAGCGGCAGGGCCGGTCTTGGGCCGAAAATCAGCCAGGCTGCGACGGTGATCATGGCGACCAGGATGACCGCCGGGACAAAGCGATATGTAATCCGATCGACCAGGCCCTGGATCGGCAGCTTGGCCCCCTGCGCCTGCTGTACCATGCGGATGACCTGCGCCAGCACGGTGTCACCCCCGACGCGCGTCGCACGAACCCGCAAGGCGCCGGTGCCATTCACGGTTCCCCCGACAACCGTTGCACCGGCTGATTTGCCAACCGGTATCGGCTCGCCCGTGATCATGCTTTCATCCACGTACGAGGTGCCCTCGAGCACTTCGGCATCCACCGGCACACGTTCGCCCGGGCGGATGTGCAGGATGTCGCCCACCGCAATCTCGGCGATAGCACGGTCTTCCATCCGGCCATCGACTTCGATCCGCGCGCTTTTGGGTTGATGGCCCGCCAGTTTACGGATCGCGGCCCCGGTTTTGCCCTTGGCGCGCGCCTCCATCAGACGGCCCAGAAGGATCAGAACGACAATCACGGCCGCCGCCTCGAAATAGACATTGGCTGTACCTTGCGGTAACGCGCCGGGGGCGAATGTGGCCACGACCGAATACAGATAGGCCGCACCGGTTCCCAGCGCGACCAGCGCGTTCATATCCGGCGTGCCCCACAGCAACGACGGGATGCCCTTGCGATAGAACACGCGACCGGGCCCCAGCAGCAGGGCCGATGTCAGGGCGAACTGAATCAACTGGCTGTTCTGCGCGCCGATGGTGGCGTGAACCCAGTGATGGAAAGCGGGAATCATGTGCCCGCCCATCTCAAGAACGAACACAGGCAGGGCGAGTACGGCGGCCAATATAGTGGTCCGGGTCAACCTTTGAATTTCGGCATCTTCGCGGTTTTCAGGTTTCGAAGCGCCTTGTAGCCGCGCCGGGTATCCGGTGCCGGTGACCACCTGCGCCAGCGCCTCTGGCGTTGTTGCCCCGGCAGCGTAAGTCACCGCGGCAGTTTGAGTCGCCAGATTGACCTGTGCTTCGATCACACCGGGGCTGGCCGTCAGCGCGCGCTCGATCTTGGCCACGCACGAGGCGCAGTTCATGCCTTCAATGCTCAGATCCACCCGGCTGGTCTCGGCCGGATACCCTGCCGCGTCCAATGCTTTGGTCAGCGCCGAAACCGGCCCGTCAAAAGCCAACTGTGCGGACTTGGTTGCAAAGTTGACCGAGGCCGTTTCAACCCCGGGCACATCACGCAGCGCCTCTTCAACGCGGCCCACACAGGATGCGCATCCCATGCCCGTGATTTTCAGCTCTGTCAGTGCTTTTTGCGCCATGCGACTCGCCCCTGAAATTTCCTTGCTCACCAGATGGGGGTTCCAGTGACGGGAAGGTCAAGGGCCTGGGGCAGTTTTTTAGTGCCCCGCGCCGCGCATGTTGCGCTCCATCATGCGCTGATACAGGCGTGGCGAAAGGCGGTTGAGCCACCAGGACAGGCGCGCCACGCGGCCAACCGGGATCATGGGCAGCGATTTTTCCAGCCCGCGCAGGATCGTTTCAGCGGCGGCCTCGGGGCTCATCTCGTCCATCCCGTCCTTCGCCGATCCGGGCCGGGCTGTGCCATCCGCTTGCTCTTGCGCATTGCCGGGGTTGGTTGCCACAAAGGACGGCGCAGCGATCTGGACCTGAACGCCATGAGGGGCTTCTTCCGAGCGCAGCGATTTGAAGAACCCTTCCAACGCGTGTTTCGAGGCAGCATAGGCCGTCCGATGGTAAAGCGGAGCAAACCCGGCAACCGATGAGATGGCCAGATGTGTCCCCTTTGACGCCCGAACCGGGTGCAAGAATGCGCGGGCCATTTCGACGGCCGCAAAGTAGTTGATGTCAAACAGTGTTCGGTGGCTGGCCGCGTCTGACTTTTCAAAGCCCCGGATTTGCGTGACGCCGGCGTTGTAGATGACCAGATCTATACTGTCGCAGGTCGTGATCGCCCTTTGGCACGCGCTGGCAAGCTGCGCGGGGTCCGTCAGATCACACGCTATTGGAAGCTGGTTCGACCCGGCGTCCAGACCTGAAACATCGAGATCCAGCAGCACCACCCGCCACCCGCGACTTTGCAGAGCACGGCTGAGGGCCCGCCCCAAACCGCCCGCCCCGCCGGATATGACAGCCGTCTTCATAGCCCCGCCTGCTTTTGCCAGAGCGCGAATACCTGGGCGCTGGTTTTTTCGGGTGTGTAACCGAAGTCGGATTTCAGGGCAGTGTTGTCCAGAACCGGTCGATATTGCAGAAATCGCACCTGTTCCGGCCCATAACGGGACAGACCCAGCGGACGCGCAGCGGCCAAAGCCGATTTCAGCGCCCAAGCGGGCAGGCGCAGAACCGGTTTTCCCATGGCGCGGGCCAGATCGGTCACACCCATCGCGCCGTCCCCGGCGACATTGTAAACGCCAACCGGCCCGTCGGTTGCCGCGCGCTGAAGGATGCGTGCCAGATCATGCGTCCAAATGAACACAAACGGGCTTTCGCTGCCGACCACGGCCAGCAGGCGGGGTTTGTGAAACAGGGCGGTGATCTGGTTTTCGGACCCGGCCCCCAGAACCGTGCCCACGCGCAGCACGACCTGTTCCAGATCGGGGGCGGCTCTGCGAACCTCGGCCAGCATCTCTTCGACCTGCCTTTTGTGATCGGAATACGGGAACTCGGGGTTGCCGCGCAGCGGATCATCCTCGCGCAGGGGCACGGGGTTGTCCGCGTGATAGCCGTAGGCCGCACCCGAGGATGTGACGACCAACCGGCGCACCCCGTTGGCTAGGGCTGCGTTCACCACCTTGCGGGTGCCCTCGACATCAACGGCATATGCCGCCGCCCGCTCCATTTTGGGCGGAGGCGTCACGATGGAGGCCAGATGCACAATGACTTCAGGCTTTACGTTGCAGATCACGCGCGCGGGGGCGTCGGTTGTCACATCCATGGGCAGATAGTGGACGTTTTCCGGCATGCTGTCGGGGCGTTTGATATCCGTGGCAAAAACCTCGTGCCCCTGAAGTTCGGGGAGCAGCGCCTGCCCGACCAACCCGGCGGCACCTGTGATCAGGATACGGGTCATCGCGCGGCCTCGGTTCGGGCCATGACCGACGCCAGAGCAATCCCCGAGATCGCGTGCCAGATTCCCCAGAACGCGGCCACGACAGCCATGCCGCCCAGCCCGTGGAAGAAGGCAAAGATCAGCACCAGCCCAAGGCCGGAATTCTGAATGCCGGTTTCGATGGTGATGGCGCGGCGATCGAAGGGGGACAGCCGGGTCAGAGTGGCCACAACCCAACCGCCCCCCAGTGCCAGGGCGTTGTGAAGGACCACAAGCCCGGCAACAGCCCCGGCAAAACTGAGGAAGAACCCCCAGTTTGCGGCCAGGGCAAGTACGATGAAGGCCGCAAAGATACCCATCGACAGGTATTGCAGCGGCGCACGCAACCGTGCGGTCAGGGCCGGGCGGCGCTGGTTCAGAGCAATGCCCAGGACCAGAGGCAAGATCAGCATCAGCCCGACAAGGATTGCGATTTGCACCGGGTCAATCTGTGTCTGTTGCAGAATCGCGCGTGTCGGAGGATACAGCCCGCCCCAAAGCGCAATGTTGAAGGGCGTCATGAAAATCGCGCCGATGGTGGCAAAGGCGGTCATCGACACTGACAGCGCCGCATTGCCACCGGCGCGGTGGGTAATGAAGTTCGAAATATTGCCCCCCGGACAGGCGGCGACAAGGATCAGCCCAAGCGCGATTGACGGGCGCGGCTCCGTCATCCACACCAAAGCAAAGGTCAGAGCGGGCAAAACGATGAATTGGGATACCAGCCCGACAAGTACCGGCTTGGGCGCGCGCCTGAGACGATCAAAATCCCTTGGTGCCAGATCGATCGCAATCGAGAACATCACGATCGCCAATATCGCGTTCAACAGCGTCAGAGAGGCCGGGCTGAAATTCAGCGTGATTTCGTCGATACCACTCATACGGCGGCTTTCCGCAGCCGTTCGATCCACCCGGTGACAGCCTTTCTGTAAGTGGCCTTGTCCACGTAGTAAGCCATTCGCGGCAGATCGATATAGCTCATGCCTCCGGTGGCGCGCGTATAGTCTTTTTGCTTTTCGGTTTTCAGATCGGCCGCCACCGGGCAACCCTTCTGAAGACCTTTGATATAGCGCGCCACCATTTCGGCCTGCTCGTGCCTGCCTTGCCAGCCCAGACCCGTGGCCTCGACCATGCCCAGCACAAAAAGATCGTCCCGTTCAGGGTGCAGCGCGTTCAGGTACAGATGGGGGGCATCGCCCCGCCAGTTCAGCAGGCCCCGGTCGATGAACGGATAGTGCAGCTTGTATCCGGTTGCCGCGAGGATCATGTCGTAGTCTTCGCTGGAGCCATCCTTGAAATGAACAGTGTGACCCTCCAGCCGGTCGATATCGGGACGAATGCGCAGATCGCCATGGCCCGCGTGATACAGGACCAGCGAATTCACCACCGGATGGCTTTCGTAAAGCTGGTAATCGGGCTTGGGAAAGCCGTATTTCTGCGGATCACCGACAAACCAGCTGAGGATCAGGCTGTCCACCTTGCGCTTCAGCCACATAGGCAGGCGGATCTTGCCGCCCATCGTGTCGGCCGGTTTGCCGAAAACGTATTTGGGCACGAAGTAATAGCCGCGGCGCATGGACAGATCGCAGCGTTCTGCGTGATGGATTGCGTCAACCGCAATGTCACAGCCGGAATTGCCCGCGCCCACGACCAACACGCGCTTGCCGTCGAACTGGCTGGGATACCGGTATTGCGAAGCATGGATCAACTCGCCGTCAAATGTGCCGGGAAAGCTGGGCATATTCGGTTCCGACAGGGTGCCGTTTGCAATCAGAACCCCTGCGAATTCAGCCTGATGCTCACCTTCGGCGTCCCGCCATGCAACACGCCAACCGTCGCCGGATTTGCCCAGCGGAGTGATCCGGGTGACTTCTGCATTGAACTTGTAACTCTTACGCAGGCCGAAACGATCGGCAAAGGCCCGGAAATAGTCGCGCATCGCCCGGTGCGAGGGGTACTCGGCCACCGCCTCGTCCATCGGGAAATCCTCGAACTCGGTCATGCGTTTGGAAGAGATCAGATGCGCCGATTCATACATGGTTGATCTGGGGGCATCGATATCCCACAGACCGCCCACATCCGAATGCAATTCGAACCCCTGAAAGGCGATGCCCTGTTCCTTCAGCACCTTGGCTGCGGCCAAACCCATCGGCCCCGCCCCGATCAGGGCGAATGCGTTGCGCGTCTGTGTCATGAACCCTCCCGAAGTTCGCGATACTTAACTTGAACGAACGACCAAAATAAGGCAAGATGAAATTCATGAGTCCAAAAAACATCGAAAAACCAAGGCAAAGAGCACCGTCCAAGCGATCGCTTGAAACCAAGGCGCGGATCATGGATGCGGCTGAAACCGTCTTTGCCGAACGGGGATTCGAAGGTGCGTCGATCCGGGACATCGCGGCACTGGCGGGGGTTCAGATTGGTCTTGTGCACCATCATGGTGGTGGCAAGGAGGAGTTGTTTTACCGAACGGTCGCGCGGCGCGCGGACGCGCTGGCGCAGCTTCGGATCGACGCATTGAACAGGGCCAGGGCTGTTGCTCCGCTGACGCTTCACAGCATTCTGGACAGCTTTATCCGACCCTATGTGGACCTGGCTGAGACGGGTGGGCCCGGATGGATGGCGTATGGGCGGTTGGTGGCCCACGTATCGGTTGACCCCAGGTGGCGCGATATCGCAGCAGAGTGTTTCGACCCCACCGCCCAGTTGTTCATCACCGAAATCGCCAAGCTTTACCCGGATGTCGATCCAGCCGTTTTGGCAAGTGGCCAGGTTTATTCGGTCTCGGCGATGCTGGCCCATCTCAACAGTGGATGGCGGGTCGAAGCCCTGTCGCAGGGCGGTGACGTATCAGGCATGGAACGTCTGGTGGACTTTTGCGCCGCCGGTATCGAAGCAATGGTACGATCCGGTCGTGAATGAACCCTCACGCGACGCCGGTTGTGCGTTCAATCGTTGAGGTGGTGCCCTGTATCTACATCTACATACCTGTTTCCAAAAAACGGACAATTAGCGCAGGTAGAACGATTGTGTCCTCTTTGACGCTCTTTGAGGCGTCATTCGCCTTGATTGAGGTGAAAACGTGGCGTCAATGTGGCGCGTGATCTGTAAATATGATTCTGTTGTGCTACTCTTTCACAGAGTGGTTTGTAACGAGTATTAGATCGTAAGGTGGGCACATGACATTCATACGAAACATAGCTGCTGTCGCTGTTGCAGGCGTGATGGCTGCAAGCGGTGCGTCGGCGCTGACCATTTCCAGCATCTCGCCCTCTTGGCAAAACGTAAATCCAACGCCCGGCGTTACTGAAAGCACCTCTGGTTCAACGATCTCTCTTCGGTGGGGAAATGGCAGCAGCTCAAGTGGCTACGATTTCACGCCGACTGGCACGCCGATTTCAGGTCTGTTGCCTGATACGGCATTTGCTCTGGGACAGTTCTCGCATCTGAATTTCCCGATCACGGGAACAACGCTGAGCTCGGTCGACCTTCTTGTCGACATACTGATCAGCGGTGGCCCTCTGGTGTCTTCGTCGTTTGCGCTGACGCATAACGAGACATTGAATCGTCCAAGCAACTGTCCGGCGGATTCCACCCCTTGCGATGACATCGTGACCATTACCAATACTCTGGGCTCACAGAACTTCAGCTTTGGTGGGCAGAATTACGTGTTCTCGGTCCTCGGTTTCTCGCAGAACGGTGGCGGCACCATTTCAAACGGCTTCAGCACAACGGAAAACATGCAAAACGTCGCGACCCTTTACGGGCAATACACGATTGCCCCTGTGCCATTGCCCGCCGCTGGCTGGCTGCTTCTTGGCGGCATCAGTGGCTTGTTCGTAATGGGCCGCCGGAAAAAGCGCAGCACGGCCTGACCTGGCTTTTCGTGCTCTCACCATTCGTGTGGTGAGAGCAGACCTGGAACCGGGTCGCGTTTGGGCCAGGATGTTCAGTCTTTCAGCGTATGCGCCCCGTGGGCCCGAGTTGATGGCTTTGGCTTGAAAAGATTTGCGCGCTTGCCGGGCACCTGTCGCAATGCCGCCCGGGCATCACTCTTGCTGCAAATGTTCGAATAAAATCTTGCTGAACACCGATGGCGGTGACGTTCGCACGGCACTGGGCGAGGCGAAAAAACCGAACATGATGATCAGTATGATCAGGGCAGTACCGGCAAGGCAAGCCGCCGATAGGTGAAAGACCGAGCGAACCATTGCGACACTCCCTTCTCTTGATATCCGAAAATTCTGTGAGGGCTGAAACGTCAACCTGACTTTGCCAATTGTTGTTTCAGTCTTTGGTTTTCCGCCTGCAACTCTGCCAACTGCTGCCCCAGCCTGTTCAGATGAGGACGCAACTCTGCTTCGGTGAAGCGCGGTGTGATATGACTTGGGCAGTTCCAGTCCAGCGCCTCGACGCGGATGATCACGGCCCGTTCGGCCGGTGCCTCGGCCTCTTCCGGGTAAAGGGTGGCGGCCGCTGCTTCGCCTTCCGTGAATGCGACGCGCCCAAGGATCTTGAGACGGCGTCGGTTGGCGTAATCCATCAGGATCATCGCGATGCGATCGTTGCCGTCCAGATTCCCGCGCGAGATATACTGTTTGTTGCCCGAAAAATCCGCATATCCGATGGTCTGGGGCCCCAGCACTTTCAGAAACCCTGTCGGCCCGCCCCGATACTGCACATAGGGCCAGCCGGTCTCGGACACGGTGGATTGATAGAACCCGTCCCGTGCCTGAATGAACTCTTTCTCGGGGTCTCCAATCAGATGGCCTTGCTGGGGACCACCTTCAATGAACTTGGTATAGGTTCTGGCCGAACCCATCCTCTCCTGATAGGCGCGGACAGCGGGAGTGAACGTCAGTTCGGCAAAAGCGCGGGGCATGAATGTCCTTTCAAAGACCCAGTTCGGTCAATCCGGGGTGGTTTTCAGGGCGTTCGCCCAGGGGCCAATGAAACAGCCGGTCGCCTTCGGTAATGGGAAGATCGTTGAGCGAGGCATGGCGATGTGACATGCGCCCGTCATCGGCGAATTGCCAATTCTCATTCCCATAGGATCTGAACCACTGACCGCTGTCGTCGCGCCATTCATAGGCATAGCGCACGGCGATGCGATTTCCGGCAAAGGCCCACAGTTCCTTGATCAGGCGGTACTCCAGCTCTTTCCGCCATTTGCGGGTCAGAAAGGCGTGGATGTCGGTATGGCCGGACAGGAATTCAGCCCGATTCCGCCATTGACTGTCGTCGGTGTAGGCAGGCGTCACGCGGTCGGCGTCACGACTGTTCCAGGCATTTTCCGCCATGCGCACTTTTTGAGTGGCGGTTTCGGCGGTGAACGGGGGCAGAGGGGGTCTGGACATTTTGCAAAGGCTTTCAGGTGAGTGAGGCGGCAAGAATAGCCATGGTCAGAAGGAAGGGGACGTACTGAGGTGGAAAAATGCTGGCGCGACGTTTCATCGGTCAAATCCCATGGTGTACAGATCGGTTAACTTACGAATAAGGTGTACTGATCTGTAAACCTTTGCAAGTAGAAATTTCACGATGAGACTGGGCGTCTGGCAAAACCATTCCAAAACAATGCTTTGGCCTGGGGTCATTGTACTTCACGCTCCATGGTAATATGTACAGAACGGTACACCATGGAGCCGAATCATGCGCCCAAACAAACGGGATGAGTTGGTCAGCAAGGCCCTGAAGGTCTTTTACCGCGACGGGTTTCACGCAACCGGCATGGACAAGCTGGTTGTGGAAACGGGCGTGTCCAAGACGTCGATGTACAAGCATTTCCGCACCAAGGAAGACCTAATTGTCGCCGCGCTGCGCCTGCGGGATGAGAACTTTCGCAACTGGTTCTTTCAACGCATCGACGAGATGGCGGAAACACCGGCCGAGCAGATCCTCGTCAGCTTCGATGCCCTGAAAGAGTGGTTCGAAGAGGACGGGTTCCGGGGCTGCATGTTCATCAAGGCCGGGGCCGAGTATCAGGACAAGGATCACCCGATCCATGTACAGGCCGCCGAACACAAACAGCTTTTGCTGGAACACTTCACGGCCATAGCCCAGCAAGCCGGCGCGCATGATCCTCGGAAGCTCGCGAGTCAGATCGTGTTGTTGCAAGAAGGAGCCATCGTATCCGCGGTCCTGCTCAAGAACTGCGATCCGGCGGAAGACGCCAAGGATGCGGCCAAGCACCTGTTGGCCAAAGCACTGGCTTAACCCCGCCGGTCAAAAGGGATTCTCTGACATTGCAGGCTGAGGAACGTTGCGTTGTTCCTCAAAGGGACGCCGCGTCACAAGGATTGGCGTGAATCGAACACGGCGCTAGCCTTTTCGGAAAGACCGATTGGAGGGCGTTCAATGTCACTTTTCACTTCGACTGCGGCATGGGTCACTGATGAACACCGCATGTTCGCGGATATGGCGGGTCGGTTCATGGATGACGAATTGTCGCCCAATATCGAAACCTGGGTTGAAAACGGCGTTGTGGATCGCAATTTCTGGCGCAAGGCCGGCGAAACCGGGCTGATGGCGGGTGCGATTCCCGAAGAATATGGCGGTGTCGGCGGCGGCATGGGCTTTGACGCCATCACGGCCTATGAACAGGGCGCGCGGGGTGATGCGGGTTGGGGCTATGGCATCCAGTCGATCGTGACCCACTATCTCACCGCTTATGGCAACGAAGATCAGAAGCGGAAGTGGTTGCCCAAACTGGCGTCGGGTGAATTGGTCGGCGCGTTGGCAATGACCGAACCCAGTACCGGTTCGGACGTGCAGGCGGTGCGGACGACTGCCGAGAAGGACGGCAACTCCTACCGGTTGAACGGGTCCAAAATCTTCATCACGAACGGACAGACTGCGGATCTGATCATCGTGGCCGCCAAGACCGACAAGTCCGCCGGCGCACGCGGCGTTTCGTTGATCGTGGTGGAAACCGACGGGTGTGAGGGTTTTCGCCGGGGGCGGAACCTCAAGAAACTGGGCATGAAGGGCAATGACACTGCCGAGTTGTTTTTCGAAGATGTCAAAGTGCCGATGACAAACCTGTTGGGCCCCGAGGAAGGGCAGGGTTTCTATCAGCTGATGAAACAGCTGCCGTGGGAACGGCTGAATATCGCGATCATGGCGCTGGGCGCGATCGATTTCGCCATCGCCGAAACAGTGAAATACGTGCAGGAACGCAAAGCCTTTGGGCAGCGGGTGATGGATTTTCAGAATACCCGGTTCAAACTGGCGGAATGCAAGACCAAGGCCGAGGTTCTGCGCAGCTTCATCAATGATTGTATCGGGAAGCTGGAAGCAGGCGAACTGGACGCGGCCACGGCCTCGATGGCCAAATACTGGGGATCCGAGGTGCAGAATGAGATCATGCATGAATGCCTGCAACTGTTCGGCGGCTACGGGTTCATGATGGAATACCCGATTGCGCGTCTTTATGCGGATGCCAGGGTGCAGATGATCTATGGCGGCACCAACGAGGTCATGAAAGAGCTGATCGCGCGATCGCTCGACGTCTGAGCCCACCACGGGGCCTCTCCCGCCCGTCGTCGTCATTCCTGACGGAATGACTCCTCCGGTTGGGCCCGGCAGGCCCGGGCAAAGCCCGTTCCTGCCGGGCCTTTTTCGTTGTCGCAGCACGGGTCAAAAGGCCGCTTGCAAAGGGAGGGGCATCGGGATGATGATCCGCCGACAAGACTCAGAGGCCCGACGTGAACGATCCCGAACAATCACTTTGGCAGACCACCTGCACCGAGACAGTCCCCGCACCGCCCCTGACCGCTGACGCAGAGGTTGATCTGGCTGTCATCGGAGGTGGCTATACCGGCTGTTCAGCGGCTTTGACCGCAGCCCGCGCCGGCGCGTCGGTCTGCCTGCTCGAGGCGCAGGAGATCGGGTTTGGCGGTTCGGGGCGTAATGTCGGTCTGGTCAATGCGGGGCTGTGGTTGCCGCCGGACGACATCCGCACGCATCTCGGTACTGAAACGGGGAACCGTTTGATCGACTTGCTGGCCAAGGCGCCGTCGGATGTGTTTGCCTTGATCGATGAATATGGCATTGCGTGTGAGCCCGTGCGCAACGGAACCCTGCATTGCGCTCATTCCGCGTCGGGTTTGAAGGACCTGCAAACGCGTCATGCGCAGTTGAGCGAAGCCGGAGCGCCGGTTGAGCTGTTGTCGGCGGACCAGGCCGGTGAACGCACCGGTAGCCAGGCCTTTCACGGTGCTTTGTTCGATCCACGGGCGGGAACCATCCAGCCTTTGGCCTATGCGGTGGGTTTGGTGCGCGCGGCGTCACAGGCCGGGGCACGGGTATATACCCACAGCCCCGTGCAGACCATGGCATATGAGGCTGGGCACTGGGTTCTGATGACACCGGGCGGGACGGTTCGGGCAAGATCGGTCATTCAGGCGACGAATGCCTATCATCTTGCGCTGCCGGAGACCGCGCCTGCCTTTGTGCCGGTCTACTATTTCCAGTACGCCACGGCCCCGCTGACCGACAATTTGCGCGCCAGTATCCTGCCAAGGAAAGAAGGATGCTGGGATACCGGGCTGATCATGACGTCATTCCGGCTGGATCAGGCCGGGCGGATGATCATTGGCGGCATGGGAGATCTGGGACATGCCGGTCGGGTTGCACATTCCGCTTGGGTCCGGCGCAAGCTGGCCGAGCTCTATCCGCAATTGGCCGACCGGTCGTTGGAACACGGGTGGCACGGGCGGATCGCAATGACATCGGATAATCTTCCGAAGATCACGCAGATCGGCCCCAACGCTTTGGCCGCACACGGGTATTCCGGTCGCGGCATCGGCCCGGGCACGGTGTTCGGTCGCATGATGGCCGAGAGTCTTCTGGCGGATGATCCCTCGCTTCTGCCGGTTCCTGTCGTATCGGAACACCGCGAAAACTGGACGCGCTTGCGCCGCGCCTTTTTCGAATCCGGCGCGGCGCTGACGCATCTGATAAGGGCGCGGGTCTGAGTTCAGACAGACCGGGTGATACCGCCGTCCACCCGGATATTCTGTCCGGTGATGTAACCGCCGCCTTCCGAGGCAAGCAGAGCGACGACCGAGGCGATCTCGTCATAGCTGCGCCCATAGCGCCCCATTGGAATGCGGCTGCGGAATTCTTCCTTCTCGGGCAGGCTGTCAATGAAGCCCGGAAGGACGTTGTTCATGCGGATATTCTCGGCGGCATACTTGTCCGCGTACAGCTTGGTGAAGGCGGCCAGCCCGGCCCGGAACACGCCCGAGGTCGGGAAAACCGGATCCGGCTCGAACGCGGCAAAGGTCGAGATGTTGATGATCGAGCCTCCCCCCTGCGCCTGCATGATCGGGGTCACAAGCCGTGTGGGACGCACCGCGTTCAGGAAATAGACATCCATGCCGGTGTGCCAATCCTCATCCGTCAGTTCAAGGATCGGAGCGCGGGGGCCGTGACCGGCGGAATTGACCAGAACGTCAATGCGCCCCCAATGGGCCATGGCGGCATCGACAAGCTTCTGCAAATCCTCGGTGGACTGGTTCGAGCCGGTAATGCCAACACCGCCCAACTCTTTTGCCAAGGCTTCTCCCTTGCCCGAGGAAGACAGAATGCCAACCTTGAACCCGTCCGCCGCCAGCCTCCGTGCGGAATCCGCACCCATGCCGCTGCCGCCCGCTGTAATAAGTGCTACCTTTTCCATCTGACATCTCCGTTTTTCAGTTGATCCCAGGATGGCGGTCAGAGAGCGGTTTGACCAATCAGTTCTGCTGGCCTTATGCTGTAGAAAATCTACAGGACAACACGATGGCCGCCCTTCCACCCCTGAACGCTTTACGTGCCTTCGAAGCTTCTGCGCGTCATTTGAACTTTCGACTGGCCGCCGAGGAACTTGGCGTTACACAAGGTGCCGTGGCGCAGCAGGTGCGCGGGCTTGAGGCACGATTGGACGAGGTTCTGTTCGATCGCCTGCCGCGTGGGTTGCGACTGACCGAATCCGGGCGGCGGTTTCACGCGCCGCTGCGTCGTGCCTTCAGGTTGATCGAAGAGGCCGTCGAAGACCTGTCTCCGAACCGCCGGGTCACGTTGTCGGTCACGCCCAGCTTTGCCTCGAAATGGTTGGTGCCGCGTTTGTCGGGCTTCACGGACCTGTATCCGGACATCTCGGTTCAGGTGGATGCGCGCGAGCGTCTGGCGGATTTCAGTTCGGATGGCGTCGATCTGGCTGTCAGGCAGGGTCGAGCGCCGTTTGCGGCGGAACTGGAAGCGGTGCCCTTGTTCTCGACCGAATTCATCCCGGTATGCAGCCCTGCCATGGCGAGGGAAGTCAGCACCCCTTCTGACTTGATGAAGCAGGTATTGCTGAACGATACCCACGGATTGTGGCCCTTGTTTCTTGAACGGGTGGGGGTAAGCGGAAAGCCCAGAATGATGAGCTTCAGCCAGACCAGTCTTGCGATCGACGCGGCAGTTTCGGGGCAGGGTATAGCACTGGCCAATGCGCCTCTCGTCGCGCCCGAGGTGACCTCGGGCCGTCTTGTTCAGCCGCTTGCGGATGTCCTGGTTGAAGATCTGGGGTTCTATGTGGTTGCACCCCGCAAGCCACGCCAACCGCAACTGGTCGAGATCATGCGAGACTGGCTGTTGTCTCAGGTTTGAAGGGATGCGGCGATTGCCTCGATCCGGGCCCGCAACCAGCGATGTGCCGGGTCATTGGCCGACCTCTGGTGCCAGACCATGTAGATCGACACTGGCGCGCATTCGAACGGCAGTGGCGCGCAATCCAGCATGGCCAGCGGGCCCTGTTTCATCAGCGCCGTGTCGGTCGAGATCAGGTCGCTGCCCTGTATGAAGGCCGGGATGGCGTTGAAATGCGGCAGGGTCACCACCGCTGGTCTGATCTGGCTTTGATCAACGCCACGCATGACGGCGCGGGCGTTGCGGCCATCGGCAAAGCGAACCTCGACATGATCGCAGTTGCAATAGGCGTCCCAACTGTCCGGCGGCGTGCGCTGTGTGGCGTCATAGAACAGCATCAGCGGGCTGGTCATCAGGCGTTTCTGAAAGATGTCCGGCCCGTCCGGCGGCAACGGGGTCAGCATCAACTGGCATCTGTCACTGCGCAGCAGCTCGGGGTCGGGCACGCCTGAAGGAATGAATTCCAGCCGCAGACCTGCGCCTTCGGCACGTGTTTCTCGAAGCAGCTGCGGAAAGATCAACTCGCGCGGCATGTCATTGGTGGCGATGCGGATCCTGATCTGTTCAGACTGCGGGTCGAACGGCCGCCCTTCGGTCAGCGCCCGCATTCCGTCCAGCACCTTTTGCGCGGGCTCCTTCAGGGACAAGGCGCGCTCGGTCGGGGTCAGGCCCTGACCGGACCGGACAAACAACGGATCGCCCAGCACCAGTCGGAGCTTGGCCAGCGTATGGCTGATGGCCGATTGCGTAACGCCCAGCCGATCCGCAGCTTTCGAGACCGAGCTTTCCTCGAGTATGGTCAGAAAGATGCGCAGAACCTTGCCGTCTAGATCAGTAAAATCGATTTTCTTCATATCTCTTATGATTATGCATGAATGGTTTCGCTGTCCATGACGGGGTAGGGGATGGGCGGCAACAGGAGGCGCATAATGGGAATCCGCTTTTTCTCGGACAAGAACCGGCCCGTTCACATGGGGCGATACCCGTTGGAGCGTTTGACCCGACAAGATACCATGCCGGATTTGTCGCGCGTGCCCTTGATGGGCGAACTGAGTTTCCACCGGCCGGAACGGCCCGACAGCATCGTCAACGCCATGGGCGAATTTCAGGCGATGCTGGACGCGATTCGCGACGGGTTGGTGAACCCGATTGCATCCGAGATCCCATCAGATCCGCAGGAACGCGCCAACCATCTGAAGGCATTTGGGTATTTCAACGATGCGTCGATGATGGGCTGCGGGCCGTTGCCGTCAGATGCGCTGTTGGACGAACCACGCCGCAACCCCGATATCGACCGGCTTGCCCATGCGCTGCGCACGCGCCAGACCAAGACGCTGGCCTCTGGGATCGATCTCATCATGGCGGATCTGAAAGACAGTATGGAGGCCGCGCCCAAGCCGATTGGCGGCCACCGCCACGCCATCGTCTTTCTGTACGAACATAACCGCGATCCGGACCCTTCCGAACCCGGTACGGACTGGATCATCGACGCGCAGGATCATCGCGCCTGCCTGCTGGCAACCGAGAATGCTGTGGTCATCGCCAACTATATCCGACTGCTGGGTTTTGACGCCCGCGCGCACAGCGTGATGTCGTTCGAAATCGATCTGGGCAAGCTGGCCGTGGCCGCCGGTCTGGCCTCGGTCGAGGGCGGCAAGCTGGTTGCGCCGTGGCTGGGCACCAGGTTTGGCCTTGCAGCCGTGACGACCGAGATGCCCGTCGCGCATGACCGGCCGCTCAGGCCCATGGCGCAACAGCCGTGGTTTCGGACCCAAGGCCCGGCATGGTGGCTGGGCACGGGATTTGCCAAGAACGCCCTCAACCGTGACCCATACGCCAAACGACGCTATGTGGACGGGGCCCATCCGTTCGAAAAACTCAAACGGGTCGAGGCTCCGACAACCTATATCGACGAAGAGAATGTTGCCCGCGTTCCCAAGCGCGCCGACATGTTCGCCCGCGCCCAGTTCGGCGATATGGGCAAGTCATTGCAGGACGCCGCGAAAGGCGGGTACTACGTGCGCAAAGCCGCGCCCAGCTTTGCCCAGCGTCGCGCGCTGGGTGCATTCGTTCTGTTGCAGGACGGTGAAAGCGCTGACCTGCGCAAGTCAACTGATGCCCGACGCAATGCGGCAAACATCAAGGCGGCGACCTATTTCCTTGGGGTCGATGCAGTGGGCCTCAGCCGCTGCCCGGAATGGGCGTGGTATTCTCATGACGCCACCGGCGAAGAAATCGTGCCGCCTCATGATCAGGCCATCAGCATGATCATCGATCAGGGCTATGAAACGATGGAAGGTGCCAGTGGTGACGACTGGATCAGTGTCGCCCAATCCATGCGCGCCTACCTGCGCTTTTCGCTGCTGGGCGGAGTGATCGCCCAGCAGATCCGCAACCTCGGTTACAAGGCCAAGGCGCATACGGTGATGGATGGCGAAGTGCTGCAACCGCCGCTGTTGTTGCTGTCCGGTCTGGGCGAGGTCAGCCGGATCGGAGAAGTTATCCTGAACCCCTATCTGGGCCCGCGCCTGAAATCAGGCGTGGTGACGACCGACATGCCGATGGCGCATGACAAACCCATCGATTTCGGCCTGCAAACCTTTTGTGAATCCTGCAACAAATGCGCCCGCGAATGTCCCTCGGGCGCGATCACCGCCGGACCGAAGCTGATGTTCAACGGTTATGAAATCTGGAAGTCCGACAGCCAGAAATGCGCCACTTACCGTGTAACGACGCCAGGCGGTGCGATGTGCGGACGGTGCATGAAGACCTGCCCGTGGAACCTCGAAGGCATCTTCAAGGAACGTCCCTTCCGCTGGGCTGCGATGAACATCCCCTCGGCCGCGCCCGCACTGGCCAGGCTGGACGATGCGGTCGGCAATGGCGGGCTGAACGATATCAAGAAATGGTGGTGGGATATCGAGTTGCAGCCCGACGGCGCCTATCGCCCCACGACGCACCCGTTGAACCGGCGCGATCTGCAAAAGGATCTGGACCTGAAATATGAGGATCAGACCCTGGCCGTCTATCCCGCTTATCTGGCTCCGCACCCCTGGCCCTATCCCTTTGCAATGGACCGAGAGGCCGGGATTGCAGCCTATGAGGCCATGGTGACGGCCGATGAATACAAGGCCCGCAAGGCAAGCGGGGACATGTCGATCATCCATCGCTATCAGATCGCCGGTGATGCGCCCGTGATGCGGGTCGCCGTGACCAAGGTCGAAAAGATGACGGCGGATGTCACGAAATACGAATTCACATCGCTGGACGGTGCGCCCCTGCCGGGATGGACAGCGGGCGCACATCTGGACGTCCTGGTCGCACCGGAATTCCTGCGGCAATATTCCATGTCCGGCGACCCGTCGGATCGTGCGACCTATCAGATCGGAGTGCTGCGCGAGGATGACGGGCGTGGCGGGTCCGCGCTGCTGCATCGCATCTTCACCGAGGGGCGAAAGGTTTTCGTTTCCAAACCGATCAACCACTTTGAATTGGATGAAACGGCAACCAGAACATTCCTCATGGGCGGCGGTATCGGCATTACCCCAATGATCGCCTTTGCCCATCGCCTCCATGCGCTGGGCCGCGAGTTCGAATTGCACTATTCGGCCAGCACACGGGGCGGGGCGGGGTACCTGGATGATCTGGCCGCCATGCCTTGGGCGGACCGCGTTCATTACCATTTCTCGGATGAAGGCACCCGCGCCGACCTGAATGTGATTCTGTCCGGTTATCGGGATGGGTGGCATGTCTATACCTGCGGGCCGGATCGTTACATGAACGGCGTGATTCAGGCGGCTGAGCAGCAAGGCTTTCCCGAAGAGGCGCGCCATCTGGAATATTTCTCGGTCCCTGAAACGCCTGAATATGAAAACCACGCGTTTGAGCTCAAGCTCGCGCGTTCGGGCCGGACACTGCCCGTGCCCGCAGACAAGGACGCGGCGCAAGTTCTGAACGAAGCCGGTATTCATGTGGATGTGAAATGCGCTGACGGCATCTGCGGCGTCTGTAAATGCGGTGTCATTGCGGGCGAGGTCGAGCATCGGGATTTCGTTTTGTCCCGCAAACAGCGCGAAGGCGCCATGATCCTGTGCCAAAGCCGCGCGGCGGAACCTGATGGGGTGATCGAAATCGATCTCTGAACCCTGTCCAAAAGCGACATTTGGAAGTTGAATTTTGGTCGCTCGGCCCATGGACGCCGGACGAGGTGTGAATTAACGTCGCCGCGAACCCAGATATTCCTGATCAACAGGTACGAGGTAGCTTCATGGATTATCACAGCCCCGCCAGCTTTGCCGAAGCTTCGGCTCTGGCCGCGAATGCGACGGGCATCACACGTTTTCTGGCGGGCGGTACAGATGTACTGGTGCAGCTGCGCTCGGAACTGGTGACGCCCGATACGCTGATCGACATCAAGAAGATCGACGGCGTGCGTGACATCACCCGCAACGACGACGGGAGTTGGACGATCGGCGTGGCCGTCACGGGCGCCGAGATGAGCGAGCACCCCGACCTTGGCCGCGACTGGCCCGGTGTCGTCGAGGCGATGGACCTGATCGGTTCAACTCAGATTCAGGGCCGCGCGACGCTGGCGGGCAACTTGTGCAATGGCTCACCTGCGGCTGATTCCGTGCCCGCCATGGTGGCGGCGGGCGTGACCGTCACCGTAACCGGCCCCGATGGCACGCGTGACGTTGCGGTTGAGGACATCCCGACCGGGCCCGGCAGGACCTCGCTGGCGAAAGGCGAACTGATCTCGGCCATCAACATTCCTGCCCGTGGTGAAAATGGGGGCGACGCCTATTTGCGGTTCATCCCCCGTACCGAAATGGACATTGCGGTCGTGGGCGTTGGCGTGAACCTCCGTCTGGATGGTGACGTCATCACCGAGGCGCGCGTGTCGCTGGGTGCCGTGGCACCGACCGTTCTGTTGGTTGAAGACTGTGCCAACGCGATCATCGGCAGCACTTTGGACGATGCCGCCCTTGACGCATTGGCCGCGGCCGCGTCGGCCGCCTGCAATCCGATCGACGACAAACGAGGTACAATCGCATTCCGTACCGAAGTCGCTGGCGTTCTGGCCAAGCGTGCCGCGAAGATCGCCTATGCCCGCGCGAAGGGAGAAAACGCATGAGCAAGCTCCACGTATCCACCACCGTAAACGGGGACGCAGTTGAATACCTCTGTGACCCGCGCGAAACCCTGCTGGACTGTCTGCGCGACAAGCTGAACCTGACCGGCGCCAAAGAGGGCTGCGGCACCGGTGATTGCGGCGCGTGTTCGGTCACCGTCGATGGCCGTCTGGTGTGCTCGTGCCTGATGCTGGGTGTCGAGGCCGAAGGCAAGCAGATCGAGACCGTCGAAGGGATTGCGGATGGTGATGTCCTGCACCCGTTGCAGAAGAAGATGATCGAATACGCCGCGCTTCAATGCGGCATCTGTACCCCGGGCATTCTGGTGGCGGCGAAGTCCCTGTTGGAGAAGAACCCCAATCCGACCGAGGAAGAAACGCGTTATTGGCTGGCGGGCAACCTGTGCCGCTGCACCGGCTATGACAAGATCATTCGCGCCGTGATGGACACGGCGGCTGAGATGCGGGAGGCGTCATAATGGCTCTGGACGATCGCAAAACTGATTTCACTTTCGTTGGCACCCGCCCCGATCGCCCTGACGGACTGGACAAGGTGACAGGCCGGGCCAAGTTCGGTGCGGATATCTCGGCCCCCGGCATGTTGCACGGCGCGATTCTGCGCTCACCCCACGCCCATGCCCGGATCGTCAGGATTGATACCTCGAAAGCCGAGGCATCGAAGGACGTCAAAGCCGTCGTGACCCGTGCCGATTTCGCCGATGTCCCGTTCAAGCCCGGGCTTGAAGGCGAATTCTGGAACGTGCTGGAAAACGTCATGGCGGGGGAAAAGGCGCTCTATGACGGGCACGCGGTTGCTGCGGTCGCGGCCACATCTGCCTTGGCGGCACGGGATGCGCTGAAACTCATCGAAGTCGAATACGAGGTGCTGCCGCACGTCACCGACGTGGACAAAGCGATGGCCCCGGACGCGCCGGTGATCCGGGAAGGTGCGGCGGACTATTCGGTGCCGGAAGGGATGCACCCGAATGTCGTGCGCTATCACGAAAGCGGTCACGGTGACGTCGAGGCGGGCTTTGCCGAGGCCGATCTGGTTATCGAAGACAGCTTTGTCACCGAGGCGACCCATCAGGGCTATATCGAGCCGCATGCCTGCTTGGGCATGCTGGGCAATGACGGCAAGGGCGAGTTGTGGTGCACGACCCAGGGCCACTGGATCGCGCAAAAAACCTGTGCGGCGCTGCTGGGAATCGAAACCTCTCAGCTGCGCGTCACGGCGTCTGAAATCGGCGGCGGTTTTGGCGGCAAGACCACGGTCTTCATCGAACCCGTCGCGCTGGCACTCAGCCGCAAGGCCAACCGTCCGGTCAAGATCGTGATGACCAGATCCGAGGTTTTCCGCGCCACCGGGCCGACCTCTTCGGCGTCAATGGACGTGAAGATCGGCATGAAGAAAGACGGCACGATCACGGCGGCGCAGGGTGTCTTCCGCCTGCAAGGCGGGGCCTTCCCCGGCGCCCCGGGCGACATGACGGCCATGTGTGCCTTTGCGCCCTACAACCTGCCCTGCGTCAAGCAGATCGGTTACGATGTGATGTCGAACCGCCCGAAACAGGCCGCCTACCGCGCGCCGGGCGCACCCATGGGCGCCTTCGCCGTTGAATCCGTCATTGACGAGCTCTGCAACAAGCTGGGCCTCGATCCTATTGATGTGCGCCTGAAAAACGCCGCGCATGAAGGCACGAAGGCCAGCTATGGCCCGACCTACGAGCGCATCGGTCTGGTCGAAACCCTTGAGGCCGCCAAAGCGCATCCCCATTACTCGGCCCCGCTGAAGCCGGGTCAGGGGCGCGGGGTTTCCTGCGGCTTCTGGTTCAACCACGGCGGCGAGACCAGCGTTTCACTGGCACTTTCCGAGGATGGCTCAGCACAGTTGATGGTCGGAACGCCCGACATCGGCGGGTCGCGCGCATCCATGGCCCTGATGGCGGCCGAGGTTCTGGGCATTCCGTATGAAAATATCCGCGTGACCATCGCCGACACGGCGACGCTGGGCTACAACGACGTGAGCCATGGTTCGCGTGTGACCTACGCGTCGGGCCTCGCCACGATCAAGGCCGCAAGACACGCGGTCGAGAAACTGTGCGAACGTGCGGCGGCCAAGTGGGGCATCCCGGTCGATGCGGTGAAATGGGAAGACGGCTGCGCGGTACCCTCGGGGCCCAATGCAGGGGATTTCGACCCGATGCCTCTGGCGGACATCACGGCGGATATGGGATCGACCGGAGGCCCGATTTCGGGCCATTTCGAAGCAACCCCCGAAGGCGCGGGCGTATCCTTTGGCACCCATATCGTCGATGCCGAGGTCGATCCGGAAACCGGCAAGACATCGATCACCCGCTACACGGTCATTCAGGATGCCGGCAAGGCGATCCATCCGACCTATGTGGAAGGGCAGTTTCAGGGTGGCGCCGCGCAGGGCATCGGCTGGGCACTGAACGAGGAATACATCTATGGCGAGGATGGTCGGTTGCAGAACTCGATCTTCCTTGATTACAGGATTCCCGTCGCCAGTGACCTGCCGATGATCGATACGGTGATCGTCGAAGTGCCCAACCCCGGCCACCCGTTCGGGGTGCGCGGCGTGGGCGAGACGGGCATCGTACCGCCCCTGGCCGCCATCGCCAACGCGGTGTCCAATGCGGCGGGTGTTCGGATGACGCAACTGCCGATGTCTCCGCCGCGCATCCTTGCGGCGCTCAAGGACAATGGTTGAGGTCCACCTCTGGTCCGGCCTCCGGTCACTGACCGGGGGCCAGCAAGTGGTTGAGGTCGAGGCCAAGACCACCGGAGAGCTTTTGCGGGCTTTGGTCCGGGCCCACCCGCAGTTGCAGGCCCCCATTGATGCGGGGGTCTCCATCGCGATCGACGGGCGCGTCATTGCCACCGGGCTTACCGAACCGATCCCCGAAGGCAGCGAAGTCTTTCTGATGCAACGTCTCAGGGGCGGTTAGGCGTCAGGCGACCAGGGCTCGCGCCCGACCATCCGGTCAGCTTCTGCCGTGATGTCGTTCATGTGCTGCTCAAGGCTCAGGCGCAGGGTCTCGATTTCCTCTTCGCTTGCCTTGCGGGGCACTGTTTCAGTCCATTCCCGACACAGAAACACGCCCTCATTGCGCCAGGGGCGGGGCATCAGAAGGTGATCCCAGGTTCCCGCTTCGCGACCATGTTTTGTTGAATAGGTGATGCCGAATACGCGCTTGCCCGAAGTCCGCGCCCATACCAACGGAACCGTCGACAGAACCCGCTCTGGCCCGCGCGGGCCGTCTGCCGCGATCCCAATTGAGATACCCTGCTTCATCTTGCCCAGAACCTGGCGTGACAAGGCGACGTGGCGTGTCTTGCTGGCCATGGCGATCGTATCCATGCCAAACAGCTTTTGGACCCGGCCCACCATGCTGCCCGCCCGGGCAGAGGAGGTGATCGAACAGATGCGCCCCTTGTCCAGCGGGAAGAAATATGGCGACTGCGCCAGCCGTTGATGCCAGAGCACAACGATGACCGGCTCACCTTGTTCGACCAGATGATCCAGTTCTTCGTATCCGATGCGTTGCCAACGTGTGTTGCGGTTGACCAATCGGATGTAAGCGGCGATCCGGCGGGCCACCCAGTTCAGCACGGCTTCGCTGTCTGCGATCTTCTTGCGGAGGTTCACACGGGGTTCCTTTTGCTGACCGGACCTTGTCTTAGCGCACTGCACATTTTGCGCAACTTGTTTGTCGGCTCAGATAGTGGTGTGGAATCCGAAAAAGCCTCTTGAGTCCGCCGCGCGGCTGTCATATCTGGGGCGCACCACAGGGGTATAGCTCAGTTGGTAGAGCGACGGTCTCCAAAACCGTAGGTCGCGGGTTCGAACCCTGCTGCCCCTGCCATCCGCATCAAAACACCAATCGGCGATCGCGCCTGGCGCGTTTCCAGCGCGCGCGGCTTACGACTATGGCCGGGGCGAACCGGCAATCAGGACGCATGCAGGCATTGTGAGCCGCCGTGCAACCAAACCCCATATGCCATCTAAAAATACCGGCCCAGAGTGTGAACAGCGTCACTGACGGATGTTGGAAAGTCTGTTTGTCTGAGGATGTCAAAGAGTTGGCGTTCAGGTTCGGTTCAGAACGCAGGTTTTCAGTTTCTCCCTTATGAGTAGGGCGCGCTTGTGGTTGAGCGCGCCCTTTCCGTTTCTGGTCAGCAACACATAGTGACGCTGCCAGTACGTGTAGAGAATCTGCCCAAAGCCGCTACTTGAGCAAATCCCGCGAAAACGGGCTTTGCACCAGAGAAAGGCGTTGGGCGGCCGGTCAGTCAGGCCAGCAGCGCCAGATCCCCGATATTTGTCTTGTGTCGGGTCGGCATCGTTTTTGCCGGATGGCCGTCGATCGTCAGGGCGAGGTCTTTGTAAAACCCGCCGCTGTCGAACCACCAGCGATGCGATTTCATCATCTTGCGCTGTCCTTTGGGGACGTCTCGTTGATATTGGTGGTCACAGAAAATATCCCAATGCCCTTTCGAGGTCAGCTTGGGCATCCCGACACGGCCCGCCCGCGGCCGCCCTCCGTTTACAAGCCCGCCGGCCAGGGCCAGAACCTTGTCTTTCCGGCTGTAGTAATTGGTGAACCGCTTGCACCGTTTTTTCAGGACCAGATCGCCCCATGCGCCTTTTTCCAGCCACTCTGAATCGATGTCCGCTGACGCGAACATGACCTGATCCGCCGACCATATCTTGTTGCCGGGCCCGGCCGAATCCCCGAAGTCCGAGAATGCGCGCAGCACCACCAACGCCCCCATGGAATGCGCGATCAGATGCACCTTGGGGCGCGGGGACATCCCCAACAGTGGCAAGATCCCATCCCCCACCAGATGCGGCGCCACCGCCTTGGCATCGGACCGGTCCGAGTCATAGGTATGCACCGATCCGTCGCTGGGCCAGTCAAAGGCAACGACCGCGCCCTGATATCCGTAGCCCCTTAGGTTGGTTTCTATTTTCCCCAGCCGGTCCAGCATGTCCTTCTGGCTGGTGTTGAACCCGTGAACATAGATCAGGACGGCCGAATCCCCGCCCTCCTGACGCACGAGATCCAGCCATTTGGCTTTTTTGACGATACTGCCCTTTCGGATTTTTCCACCCGGGCTTTGCTGGGTGATGTTGACATATCTCGTCTTTGCGGCGGGCTTGAGGGTAAATTTCTTCTTCTGTGCGTTATAGGTGCGGCGGGAAAAAAACAGTGCCATTTTTCAAACTCCATTCCAATCAATCCAGAAAATGTGCCATGAGCCGCTGTTTTCACAAAGCGTATTCTCCGGGCCCTTTTGATGCCAAAACAGGGATGTGCGGTGAAACCGGTATGCGCGAAGGTTGCATACAGGGGCATCCTGACGTCCAATGCCTGTTTCCTCTGTCGGCTTAATGCCCTAGTGTCCGCTGCAAACGAACACACGCACGAGGCCCCATGTCGCGTTTTGATGGATATTTCCTGCGGCAATTGCTGATTCTGTTTGGCTTTTTCACCCTGGTGCTGGTCGGTGTGTTCTGGATCACCCGGTCCGTCAGCCTGTTTGACAGGGTCATCAGCGGCGGGCAGTCGGCGATGGTCTTTCTGGAATTCACCGCGCTGACTTTGCCGACCCTGATCCGCACGGTCATGCCCATGGCGGTGTTTGCCGCCGCCGTCTATGCCACAAATCGCCTGAGCCGCGAAAGTGAACTGACGGTTATGCTGGCCACCGGATCCAGCCCTTGGCGGCTTGCCCGGGCGGTGCTGCTGTTCGGTGTGATTACCGGGGTGATGATGGCGATCATCAGCGTGTTCCTGCGCCCGGCCTCGGTGGAACAGCTGGAAATCCGGCAGGCTGAAGTGGCCGGAGATGTGACGGCTCAACTGCTGAACGAAGGCGAGTTTCTGCACCCTGCCGAAGGCGTCACGGTTTACATAGGCGGGATTGATCTGGACGGCACACTCCACGAAGTGTTCGTGTCTGACCGCCGCGATCCTGAAAACGCGGTCAGCTATTCAAGCGTAACCGCCTATCTGGTCAACAATGATGCCGGCATCCACCTTGTGATGGTTGATGGGGTTGCATTGCGCCTGAACAAGGAAGGCAAGGTGTTGTCATCGACCCTGTTTCAGGACGCCTCCTACGACATCTCGGAACTGACGAATACAAATCCGATGGCCCGGCGCAGTCTCGAAGCCATTCCAACGGCGGACCTGATCCGCAACCGGGATGAGGTTTCAGCCACGGAAGGGTTCAGCCAAGGCAAACTGATCGAAGAGCTGCACCAGCGGTTCTCGTGGATCGCGATTTGCATCGCCGTGGCGCTGGCCGGGTATTCAACCCTGATGCTGGGCAGCTTTTCCCGGTTTGGATTGTGGCCGCAGATATTGGGCGCCTTCACCATTCTTGTGCTGCTTGAAGGTGTGCGCGGGTTTGTTTCCCCGGTGGTGATCGATGACCCGGAACTTTGGTTTCTGCTGTACCTTCCCGCAATCATGGGGGTGCTGATCTCGGGCCTCTTCCTGCTTGTTGCTGGTCGGCCGTTGATGCGAAAACGGCAGCGCGCGCCCCAGATCATGCCGACACCGGCCTGAGTTCTAGCTGCGAAGATCCCCCAAACAG